>NZ_CP061379.1:7005000-7313764 GCF_015624505.1 Bradyrhizobium commune
GATTCCAACTTCATGGGCTCGAGTTGCAGAGCCCAATCCGAACTGAGACGGCTTTTTGAGATTTGCGAAGGGTCGCCCCTTAGCATCCCATTGTCACCGCCATTGTAGCACGTGTGTAGCCCAGCCCGTAAGGGCCATGAGGACTTGACGTCATCCCCACCTTCCTCGCGGCTTATCACCGGCAGTCTCCTTAGAGTGCTCAACTAAATGGTAGCAACTAAGGACGGGGGTTGCGCTCGTTGCGGGACTTAACCCAACATCTCACGACACGAGCTGACGACAGCCATGCAGCACCTGTGTTCCAGGCTCCGAAGAGAGGGTCACATCTCTGCGACCGGTCCTGGACATGTCAAGGGCTGGTAAGGTTCTGCGCGTTGCGTCGAATTAAACCACATGCTCCACCGCTTGTGCGGGCCCCCGTCAATTCCTTTGAGTTTTAATCTTGCGACCGTACTCCCCAGGCGGAATGCTTAAAGCGTTAGCTGCGCCACTAGTGAGTAAACCCACTAACGGCTGGCATTCATCGTTTACGGCGTGGACTACCAGGGTATCTAATCCTGTTTGCTCCCCACGCTTTCGTGCCTCAGCGTCAGTACCGGGCCAGTGAGCCGCCTTCGCCACTGGTGTTCTTGCGAATATCTACGAATTTCACCTCTACACTCGCAGTTCCACTCACCTCTCCCGGACTCAAGATCTTCAGTATCAAAGGCAGTTCTGGAGTTGAGCTCCAGGATTTCACCCCTGACTTAAAGACCCGCCTACGCACCCTTTACGCCCAGTGATTCCGAGCAACGCTAGCCCCCTTCGTATTACCGCGGCTGCTGGCACGAAGTTAGCCGGGGCTTATTCTTGCGGTACCGTCATTATCTTCCCGCACAAAAGAGCTTTACAACCCTAGGGCCTTCATCACTCACGCGGCATGGCTGGATCAGGGTTGCCCCCATTGTCCAATATTCCCCACTGCTGCCTCCCGTAGGAGTTTGGGCCGTGTCTCAGTCCCAATGTGGCTGATCATCCTCTCAGACCAGCTACTGATCGTCGCCTTGGTAGGCCATTACCCTACCAACTAGCTAATCAGACGCGGGCCGATCTTTCGGCGATAAATCTTTCCCCGTAAGGGCTTATCCGGTATTAGCACAAGTTTCCCTGTGTTGTTCCGAACCAAAAGGTACGTTCCCACGCGTTACTCACCCGTCTGCCGCTGACGTATTGCTACGCCCGCTCGACTTGCATGTGTTAAGCCTGCCGCCAGCGTTCGCTCTGAGCCAGGATCAAACTCTCAAGTTGGACTTGAACTTTGAACCGGCTGATCACAACGTTTGACGAGGTCCCACCATTGTCGACCGAAATCGACTTGCTGTCTGCGATTCACATCGCGGACAACGATGGTGTTTCCTTTGAAACGTGTACCGCCGAAGTCTTTCGTCCTCTCTCAGTACTCAAAAGCCGAAGCTCTTAAGTGGCCCGAGAGGCGCAAGGACTCCGCCGTCCACGTTTCTCTTTCTTCATCTTCACTTGTCAAACAGCCCGGGACCGTGGAGGCCCCAACCTTCCAGAGTGGAAGGGTTCCGACACCCTTACCGACGAAAAATGAACTCCAACCGATTGCGTCGGTTGTTGTGTCACTCAACAAGGTGAGGAGCATCAGTGGCGCGTTCGCTCGCCTTGGTCAGTGACCCGGCGGCGCCGCGCTCAGTGGTTGGGGTTATAGGCCCCACCTTCCGGGCTGTCAACGCCAATCGTCAACAAATCGTCGCACAGTGGATCGTCGGAAAAATTTAAGCGATTCCAGTCGATTAGAGAAGCAAGGAGCGCGCAGTCCGACCCCGCACGGCAGAAAATCTCAAAAAAAGTTTGCGCCCTTGGGGGCTCCGGAAGCGGCTTTGGATGCCCGCTCCGGACCAGGTTTCCGCAGCCCGCCGTTCAGGAAACTTTTTCCATACCAGGCGCCGTACTAGAGCCACAATCCCGCGGCGTTCTGGTATGAGACAAGCTTGAATCGTCGGATGCCAGTGGGGGCTGCCGCCGGTTTGATGGGGTCAGAGGAAGGCGATCCTACGATGACGCGGCCTTCTTCAGACATTCGAAAGACATCGAGAGACCTTCACCTGCCCAGCTGTTCGTAGTTTCGGCCGGGCCCTTCTCAGGGCCTTGTGAGCGCGGACACCTGTGCGGCCTGCTTTTCCCGCGATACCCCCGCAAGAGGGCGACCAGGGAGGAGCGCGAGGCGAAGCTTCTCGGATCGTTGATTGGGGGACTTGGGTTGAACCAGAGGACGTCACGCGGCGCTTACGGGCGTGAGACCGGGATCATCGATCTCGGCCATGAGCCGCCGCTTTCCGTCGATGGTTCCGAGGCCGCGGTGATCGATCGCCGTCGCGTCTCGGTACAATGGTTCAGCGGGACAATTCTGACCGGACTCTGCGGCGCAGCCCTGATCGGCGGCGCCGTTTTCGCATCTCTCGATGGCGAGATGACCTTCGCCAAGGTGCCGGAGCGGGTCGAAGGCGCGCTGCGCGGTGCGTTTGGTGCCGCCGATCGCGCGGCCACGCTGCACAAGAGCGACCGCCTGCCGCCGCCGAACGAATCCACCGCCTCGCGCAACATCGTGCGCGTCTCCACCGTCACCCGCGTCGGCAATCGCGACGTCATGCGCGTGCGTCCCTTCGTCCGGATCGCCGGCAATCTGTCGATGACCACGAGCGATCTGTCGGCGAAGATCCCGCCGTTCAACGCGCAACGCATGCTCACCGATGTCGGCTCCGATGCGAAGACCGCGGCCGACGATCCGAACAATCCGGAAGCTGTCGAGCCCGACGCCGAGGTGTCCTTCGTCACCAAGGACCTGTCGCCGGTGCTGCCGAAGGCCAAGATTTCCGCGGTGGTGGCGCTCGACGACATCCTGATGCGGGTGCGCGATGCCGCCAACTGGCGCGGCAATGGCGGCGTGCGCTACGCAGCGCTCGCCAACGCCACGGCCGACGTCTCCGGCGCGACCGGCCCCTCCGACATGAAGATGGCCTATGCCACCGAAGCCTCGCCGTCCGATCCCTATGCCGGCTTCGAGACGCGCGTGGTGCCGGAAAACGTCACGCTGCTGCCGAAGACCAAGGAGCAGATCACCGGCGGCAACCCCAATGGCGAGCGCGTCCACGTCGTCAAGAAGGGCGACAGTGTCGGCTCCGTCCTGCGCGATCTCGGCGCGACGGCCGACGAGATCAAGGCGATCACCGCGACGCTCGGGCCGCGCGGCCGCGACGGCGGCATCAAGGAAGGCGAAAAGCTCCGCATCCTGATGGCGCCCTCGAGCCCCGGCGCAAGGTTGCAGCCCTACCGCGTCGTCGTCGCCAACGACACCATGGTCGAGGCGATCGCAGCGCTGTCCGATCTCGGCAAATACGTCGCGGTTGACGTCTCCACCATGAACACCGTCACCGAGGCCGCGGCCAACGCCAACAGCGACGACGACGACGAAGATGACGGCTCCGGCGTGCGGCTCTACCAGAGCATTTACGAGACCGCGATGCGCAACAAGGTGCCGATGCCGGTCATCGACGACATGATCAAGATCTACTCCTACGACGTCGACTTCCAGCGCAAGGTGCAGCCGGGCGATTCCTTCGACGTGTTCTATGCCGGCGAGGACGAGGGCACGACGGCGACGGACAAGAGCGAGGTGCTGTTCGCTTCGCTCACGGTCGGCGGCGAGACCAAGAAATATTACCGCTTCCAGAGCCCCGACGACGGCGTCGTCGACTACTATGACGAGACCGGCAAGAGCGCGAAGAAGTTTCTGGTCAGGAAGCCGGTCAACAGCGCCATCATGCGCTCCGGCTTCGGCGGCCGCCGCCATCCGATCCTGGGCTATGTGAAGATGCACACCGGCGTCGACTGGGCCACCGCCTACGGCACGCCGATTTTTGCCGCCGGCAACGGCGTGATCGAGAAGGCCCAGCTCGAGGGCGGCTACGGCAAATATATCCGCATCAAGCACAACAACGGCTACGAGACCGCCTACGGCCACATGTCGGCCTTCGCCAAGGGCATGGAAGCCGGCAAGAAGGTGCGACAGGGCCAGGTGATCGGCTTCGTCGGATCGACCGGCCAGTCGACCGGCCCTCACGTCCACTACGAAATCCTGGTCAACGGCCGCTTCGTCGACCCGATGCGCGTGAAACTGCCGCGCGGCCGCTCGCTGGAAGGCCCGATGCTCACCGGCTTCGAAAAGGAGCGCGACCGGCTCGACGGCATGATGAGCGGCCGCGGCGGCGCCATCGCCCGCATGTCGGACGCCACCGGCGGGCCGCTACAGGTCACGAACCGGTAAGCTCCTCCGCGCGGCGGGCGGCGTGCCCGGTCGGAACGGTCGCGCTATTTCTTCAGGGCGTAGAGAAACACCGGAAGATTCTTGCGGTCCCGGTAGAAATTCTTCCACGACCCGAACGTGAACGAGTGCGAGAACACGCCCTTCGACGAACTGTTTGAGTAGATCACCGTCTTGTTGATCGGGTCCTTGACCTCGCCCACGATGCCCACATGCCCGACATTGCTGCCGTGGGTTGGCGAGATGATGATCATGCCGGCCGTGATCTGCCCCTCGGGCGCGGGCGTCAACGACTTGGCGAGGATATCGCCCATCGCCGCGGTGCTCAACCCGCCGCCGACCGGATGGCCGATCGCCTGTTCGACCACATTGTTCACGGCGAAGGCGCAGGCGACGCGCCCGTGATTGGTATGCGGCACATCCCTGGTCACCAACGTGTCGTCGCACTCTTTCGCCTTGGCGAAGATCCGCGCGCAGACTTCGTTATCGGTGGCCGGTGGCTGCACTCCCACCGGCGCCGGCCCCGGCCCGGCCGGGACGGCGGTCGCGTCGAAGTCCGCCGACAGTTGCGCCAGAACCGGTGCTGGAACCAGACCGGACTGGAGCGGAAAGATCGTCGTATCGGAAGCCAGGACGGACGCCGTCCCGTTGCCATCCAGCTTGACGAGAACCTGACCGCCGTTTTCGGTGAACTGGTCGACCGCCCAAAATGTCGCACCGCCCAGCGCGGCATGGGCTATGACGCGATAGTTCAGATCCGGGTCGAGCACCTGCGCCACGGCGGAAGGCACGAGATCAGGCGCACTGTTCCTGAAGGATTTGAGCGCGAGGTCTGCCCACTCATCCCTTCGGTCAAAGTGCTCAAGCCCCGCCCTGGCCCTCTCGAACGAGGCCTCAAAGGATCGCACGGCTTTGGAGATGCTTGCAGTCTTTTGAACCGCCGTAAGGCTCGCTGATTGAGTCGTTTGCAGTTCCCGCTTCAGAAATCCGTAGTTCGCCGCATCTGACAATGGCGACAGCCCGCCTTCGGTGCAGAAGGCCTCGAACAGCGTCCGTCGCGAACCGGTCCATTGCGCCCAACCAAGACCGCCCGGAGCCTTTATCGGCTTTTTTTCCTGCATCTCGCGGAAGCCGTCGCACTCCTCGCCGATATTGCCCATGATGCCGGCAGCCTGAAAATCCTTCAGGTTAAAATCGGCGATCAGCTTCTGCATGATCCCCGGCGCCTTCGCGACGAAGGTCTCGGTGCCCTTGGCTCCGACGGGCTTGTCGCGATCGACAGGCGGGCTCGGCGAAATGTCACCGGCATCGATCGTCGCCGGCGATTGCGGCGCGTCAGGTACTGCGGCGAAGGCCGGTGCCATCAGCGCTTTCGTCTGATCCAACGCGGCCTGAAGATCTGCGGGCAGCTGGACACCGGAGTTCGGCCACTGCTCCTGAAACAGCTCCGCAGCGCTGGGCAAGCGCCCCGAACGCTCGAGGAACTGACCCTGTGCCCGCAGCGCCATCAACGCATAGATGCAGCTCTGCATTTCCGGTATGTTGACGTCATCGGCCTCGAAATCCGAGATCCCAAATCCCTCGTCGAAGCAGTTCGCGTTCCACTCGACCTGGGTGAGGCGGAACGGACCGATCCTGCCGGCCACCGTCTGATCGGAAATCCCCGAGCGGAGCTGGGCGGCGCCGACGATGTAGTGTGGATGAATCCCGAAGCGGATTCCCTGGATGATGCATTCCTTGGCGAAATCGGCAGGGATAATGGCCATTTCAATCGGTCCTGATCTACGTCGCTTGTTTCGCAATGAGCGCAGCAACTACGGGCAGGCGACCCCATCCTTCAGCTTTCCGTCTGTCAGTCGCGTGCGCAGAAGAATTCCTTTTCGATCCGACAGTAACTGGTCGGGCGCCTTTAAAGCCTTTTGAATCGCAAGACGCGTTTCTGATCCGAGTTCCCCGACATTGTCTTCGCCTGTCGGCTTCACGCAGACTGCCGTTTGAAATTCTGCAACGCGATCCTTGGTCAGCGACAATTCGAAATTGTTCAGCTTCGTCTTGGTCGTGGCGGCACCTGCATTGTTGCCACCAGTATTGTTGCCGCCAGTATTATTGTTGCCGGGCTTCGTGACGTCGATCGTGCGCGGGCCTCCGACACGGACCGGCTTGATCATGTCACCGATGCGGAACGAGGACGAAGTCCCCAACGCAACGGCCGGCGCCGGCATGGTCTTGGGCAGATTCGCCTTGCACGTATCCTTGTTGTTCGCATCCGGATCCCTGGTGACGAGATCGCAGATGTAGTTCAGCAGCCCCGCGAGCTCGAAGAAGAACTTGGGCTGCGGCAGCGGCTCGAGGCCCCGCGCGTGCAGTGCGCCCATTTGCGCGAGCCACGACGGCATGTCGTCGTTACGCCTCGCGTAGATCTCCCGCAGCTCGGCAACATCGGCCTCCGTCACACGGTATGGCGGCGGCCGCGTGTCTATCGCAGGCGTGGCGAGCCAGAGCTGCACCTCCAATTCCACCGTATCGCGATACAATGCCCCGACGACCCGGCCATATTTGATCGCGTCCTTGCCGACCTGGAGCAGCGTGCCCAGCAGATCCACGATGCTGATCGGATTGATGGCGGCCCCGGTCGCCGCATCAAGCAGCTTCTTGGCGTCGTCGATCGGCAGCGCAATCATCGCGAGATCGAACAGTCCCGTCGAATAATCGACCATCGCGCTGTCGTAGTAGAAGCACGGATCGCGCTCGGCACCTTCGACCGCGAGCGGATTATTCTCGAATGCACAGAGATAGATCGGCGTAAAACGCTTTGTCAGCGCACCGATGCGAATAGCCAGCAGTTGCCGATCCGAATCGTTCTTGGCGGAGACCGAGGCAATTCTCGCCAGCGAGACCTGCATCGCAAATGCGCGGAGCGCGCGCATCGATTTCGAGTCCGCCTTCAGCCAGTGCTTGTCGAGGACATAGTCGATATAGCCGCCGCGATTGGTCGTCTCCATCTCGTAGATGGCGCAACCGTTGTTGAGCAGCAACGCAACGCTTAAAAAAACCGACAATAAAATACGCACCACAGGCTCCCCCTGCTTGCTCTTCAGCTTGCGTAGAGGCGACGGGTTGTTCAAGGTTATTTTTGCAGCCTGTGATCTAATTCGTGATGCGTGTACCATTTTCACAACACGGCCTTGACGTGCCTGCAACGATTGCGCGCAACAGTTGCACGTGCAGCCTCGATCCGCGTTCGCATGGCCGCCGCGCCGGGAGGGGCAGCGTTGCTGTCACGCAGTCGCGTGGCGACGCGACGCCCAGGATTTTGGGAAGATGCGTCGCGGCTCGACAGTGGGATGAGCAACCGATCCACATTGGCGGTGCGACAAAATGACTTGCGGCCGCCGGCCGCACCGCCGAGTGCACGACGAGCGGCAAAGAGAAAAGCCGCCGCGGAGGCTTCTCCGGGGCGGCTTACCGTCTACTGCGGCTCTCGCGACGATCAGTTCAGCTTGCGCTTCGACGCCGGCGTCTCGAACGGCGTGATCTCCGCGGTCTGCGACGCCTTGCCGTTGAAGGTCAGCACATTGCCTGCGGACGAGATCGCGACCGTATCGCCATCCCTGACGTCGCCGCCGAGGATCATCTCGGCGAGCGGATCCTGGAGGTAGCGTTGGATCACCCGCTTCAACGGCCTTGCGCCATAGGCGGGATCCCAGCCCTTGGCGGCCAACCAGTCGCGCCCGGCGGCGTCGAGCGTCAGCACGATCTTGCGATCGGTCAGAAGCTTCTGGAGCCGCGCGAACTGGATCTCGACGATCCGGCCCATCTCGCTCCGCTGCAAGCGATGGAACAGGATGATCTCGTCGACGCGATTGAGGAACTCGGGGCGGAAATGCGCCCGCACCATCCCCATCACCTGCTCACGCACCGCCGAGGTGTCCTCGCCCTCCGGCTGGTTCACCAGGAACTCCGAACCGAGGTTCGAGGTCATGATGATCAGCGTGTTGCGGAAGTCGACGGTACGGCCCTGGCCGTCGGTCAGGCGGCCGTCGTCGAGCACCTGCAACAGGACGTTGAACACATCCGGATGCGCCTTCTCGATCTCGTCGAACAGCACCACCTGGTAGGGCCGGCGCCGCACCGCTTCGGTGAGCGCGCCACCCTCGTCATAACCGACATAGCCCGGAGGCGCGCCGATCAGCCGCGAGACCGAATGCTTCTCCATGTATTCGGACATGTCGAGGCGGACCATCGCGGTCTCGTCGTTGAACAGATACTCCGCGAGCGCCTTGGTCAGCTCGGTCTTGCCGACGCCGGTGGGGCCTAAGAACATGAACGAGCCGGTCGGCCGGTGCGGGTCCTGGAGGCCGGCACGCGAACGGCGCACCGCGGTTGCGACCGCGCGCACGGCCTCGCTCTGGCCGACGACGCGCTGTCCCAGCTGCTCCTCCATCTTGAGGAGCTTCTCCTTCTCGCCTTCCAGCATCTTGTCGACGGGCACGCCGGTCCAGCGCGATACCACCTGCGCGATGTGGTTGGCGGTCACCGCCTCCTCCATCATCTCGCCGGAGCCTTCACGCGCCTCGATATCAGCGAGCTTCTTTTCGAGTTCCGGGATCCGGCCATAAGCGAGCTCGCCGGCCTTCTGGAATTCGCCGCGCCGCTGGGCGTTCGCAAGATCGACGCGGAGCGCGTCGATCTCGGACTTCAGCTTCTGGGCGTTGGAGAGCTTGTTCTTCTCCGCGCTCCAGCGCGCGGTGAGCGCAGCAGACCTCTCCTCGAGCTCAGCAAGCTCCTTCTCGAGCAATTCGAGACGGGTCTTGGAACCGAGATCGCTTTCCTTCTTCAGCGCTTCCTGCTCGATCTTGAGCCGGATGATCTCGCGGTCGAGCGAATCCAGCTCTTCCGGCTTGGAATCGACCTGCATCTTCAGCCGCGCCGCCGCCTCGTCCATGAGGTCAATCGCCTTGTCCGGCAGGAAGCGGTCGGTGATGTAGCGGTTGGACAGGGTCGTAGCGGCGACCAGCGCGGAATCGGTGATCCGCACGCCATGGTGCTGCTCGTACTTATCCTTCAGGCCGCGCAGGATCGAGATCGTGTCCTCGACCGAGGGCTCGCTGACGAAGATCGGCTGGAACCGCCGCGCCAGCGCCGCGTCCTTCTCGACGTGCTTCTGGTACTCGTCGAGCGTGGTCGCGCCGATGCAGTGCAGCTCGCCGCGGGCGAGCGCCGGCTTGAGCAAATTGGAGGCGTCCATGGCGCCGTCGCCCTTGCCCGCGCCGATCAGCGTGTGCATCTCGTCGATGAACAGGATGAAGGCGCCCTCGCTCGCGGTCACCTCCTGGAGCACGGCCTTCAGCCGCTCCTCGAACTCGCCGCGATATTTCGCACCTGCGATCAGCGCGCCGAGATCGAGCGACAGCAGCTTCTTGTCCTTCAGGCTCTCGGGCACGTCGCCATTGACGATGCGCAGCGCGAGACCCTCGGCGATGGCGGTCTTGCCGACGCCGGGCTCGCCGATCAGGACGGGGTTGTTCTTGGTCCGGCGCGAGAGCACCTGAATGGTGCGGCGGATCTCCTCGTCGCGGCCGATGACCGGGTCGAGCTTGCCGTCGCGCGCCGCCTGGGTCAGGTCGCGGGCATATTTCTTCAGCGCGTCATAGGCATTCTCTGCGGTCGCAGAGTCCGCGGTGCGGCCCTTGCGCAGCGCCTCGATCGCCGCATTGAGATTTTGCGCCGTGACGCCGCCCTTGGCGAGGAGGCTGCCTGCCTCGCTCGTCTTCTCCAGCGTGAGGCCGAGCAGCAGCCGCTCGACGGTGACAAAGCTGTCGCCGGCCTTCTCGCCGGCCTTCTCGGCCGCATCGAAGGTGCGGGCGAGCTCGGGCGCAAGATAGATCTGGCCGGCACCGCCGCCACTGACCTTCGGCACCTTGTTGAGGGCGTCCTCGGTCGCCTTCAGAATTGCACGGGAATTGCCGCCGGCGCGGTCGATCAGACCGGCAGCCAGGCCCTCATTGTCGTCCAGCAGCACTTTCAGGACGTGCAGGGTCGAAAACTGCTGATGCCCTTCGCGCACCGCAAGCGACTGTGCGGACTGGATGAAGCCCCTGGAGCGTTCGGTATATTTGTCGATGTTCATGTCTTTTCTGTCCCTCGGCCTGCCCCTCGGGCCCATTAAGGCACCCCAAACGGCATCTTCATTGGGTTTCCGCCGGACGCGTTGACGTTCCTCAACGCAACAAGCGGTCGTTATCAGCCGGCGCTGGCGCCGGCCTGATCCAAATGTGGGAGGCGTGCCCTCGGATCGGAAGAGGCGAGTTCACAATTTCGTGCGCGGATCCATCCGCTTGGCGGGGCGGCGTCGAATCCCCTAAGTAGCAGCATGACAGCCAGCCAGACCGCCGAAATCACCGGCCTTTACCGCTACCCGGTCAAGGGCCTGACGCCGGAGCCCCTGCCCCGCGTTCCCTTGCGGCGAGGGGAGACCCTCCCCGCCGACCGCCGCTACGCCATCGAGAACGGTCCGAGCGGCTTCGACCCGGAGGCGCCCGCGTGGAAGCCGAAAATCCAGTTCCTGATGCTCGCGCGCAATGAGCGGCTGGCCTCGCTCGACAGCCGCTTCGAGGACGCGACCAACCGCCTGACCATCCGCAAGGACGGCCAGGTCGTCGCCGCCGGCGATCTCGAAACCGCCGCCGGGCGCGCGGCCATCGAGGGTTACTTCACCGAGAACTTCGAGAGCGAGCTGAAGGGCCCGCCAAAAGTGCAGTCCGGCCGTGACCACAGCTTTTCCGATGTCGCCCGCAAGGTCGTGTCGATCATCAATCTCGACAGCGTTCGCGCCATCGAGGCCATGCTGGGCGGAGCCACAGTCCACCCGCTGCGCTTCCGCGGCAATCTCTACATCAAGGGCTGGCCAGCCTGGTCCGAGCTCGACCTCGTCGGCCAGACGCTCGCGATCGGGCAGGCCCGGCTGAACGTGGTCAAGCGCATCGTCCGCTGCCCGGCCGTGAACGTCGATCCCGAGACGGCCGCGCGCGATCTCGAAATTCCGGCGACGCTGTCGCGCCACCTCGGCCACATGGATTGCGGCATCTATGCCGAGGTGATCGCTGCTGGCGAGATTGGCGTCGGCGACGCGGTCGCGGTGGAAGAGCCGAAGCTGGTGTAAGCTCCCGCAAGCCCGCCCGCCTCGATTTCGGATTGCACCTGCCGCAACCGTCTACCATGCAGGGTTCCACTGACATGTTGGCTGACGGTGCGCGTGCCGAGCTTCCTGCATCTTTCCAAGAGCGTCGCGACGTCGACCGGTAACAGGTCGCGCGGCCGGCGATCCATGCTTGCGCTTGTCCTGCTGGCGCTCGGCCTGCCGGCGCTGGCGCAGGATGCCGATCAATCCGGACCCGGCGATGATTTGCCGAGCATACCGGCGATCGGCAAACCCGACGAACCCGGCCGTCGACCGCTGGACGAACCACCGCCGCTCAACCTCGGCGGCCCGGACAGCAAGTCCGATGCAGCTACCAGATCCAGCGGCGGTCGCTGGGGCGCCTATGCGCACGCCGTGCAGAGCGCGCTGGAGACGGCGATGAACGCCAATGCCAGGACCCGCGACAAGCCCTTCGACGTCCAGTGTGAGATGTGGATCGATCCGAAAGGACATGTCAGCCGGGTCCAGCTTGCCAAGCCGTCAGGCGACGCCGACCTCGACGCGGCCTTGCGCAACGAGATCCTGCCCAAGCTGGCGCTGCCGGCACCAGCGAGCGATATGCCGATGCCGGTCAAAGGCCACATCACTGCGCGGCTTCAACGCTAGGAGCCGTAGGGTGGGCAAAGGCGCTCTTGCGCCGTGCCCACCACCCCGCAGTTCGGACAGAGACGGTGGGCACGCTACGCTTTGCCCACCCTACAGCTCTGTCGTTTCAGTTCGGCATCACATAGGCATAGATCCGGCCGCGCGAGATCGGCGCCTCGCGGACGCGGTTGCCGTTGTTGCCGGAGATCATGATCGGATTCCCCTGGGCGTCGATGCCGGTGATGATGCCGACATGGCCGCCGCCGCGCCGTCCCATCACGGCGATGGCGCCGACCTGCGGACCGGAGACGCGCGTGCCGTAATGCGCGAACGAGCTCGCCATGTCGGAGCCCGTGCCCTGATGGCCGGTATGCTGCAGCACCAGGTTCATGAAGCGTGCACACCACAGGCTGCCGCGCCCGGTCGGGTTGCCGCCGAGATAGCGGCGCGCTTCCGACACGAGGCCCGATCCGCCGCCGAAGCCGCTGCTCATGCCAGCTGCGCCGGCATTGGTGTTTGGATCGTAACTGGCCTGCGTGTTGGAGAATCCGCCCGCCTGCAATTGCGCCGCACTGCGCTCGAAGCGCGAGCTGCGGGACGAGTGGCGATAATGATGATATCTGGCATGATGCGCGTAGGCGTGACGCTCTGCGCTATGACGATGCGACCGTGCCGCGGCCGGAGACGAGAACGCGGCCATCGCCGCGAAGAACAGCACCAGCGCGATAACACAACGCGACAGGCGCGACGCAAACAACTCGAACATTCTTACTCTTCATCCTTCGTTGACACCCCCACTTCCGCTTCGGCCCGTGCGGTGGCCGACATCCGTCTGGCCGTTAAGCCGCCCGATGTGGCGAGAAAAAGACATCGCGTCGCGCTGCAAAACGCCGCGTCGGGGTATTGTTGCGATGATTTTGTGTCGATGCTGGTCTGATGCTGCCGCATTGCGGACAACAGCATTAACTGCGATCCTGAAAGTCACGGCTTCAAGAGAGGGAAACAGTTAATGCCCCATGCCACGACCAGGGACGACGTCCGCATTTATTTCGAGGAAGCGGGTCAGGGAACGCCGATCATTTTTCTGCACGAGTTCGCGGCCGACGCCACCAATTGGGAGCCGCAGATGCGTTACTTCTCGCGCGGCCACCGCTGCATCACCTATTCCGCGCGTGGTTACACGCCGTCGGACGTGCCTGATGGCGAGGTCTACAGCTACACGCATTTCTACGCCGACGCGCTCGCCGTACTCGATCATCTCAAGATCGAGCGCGCGCATCTCGTTGGCCTCTCGATGGGCGCTTATTCCTCGCTTCAGATCGGATTGAACGCGCCGCAGCGCGGGCTGTCGATGACGCTCGCCGGCGTCGGCTCGGGCTCGGAGCTCGAGAACCTCGAGGCCTGGCGCAAGCAGTGCCGCGCCAATGCCGAGCAATTCGAGACGCTCGGCGCTGCCGAAGTGGCAAAGGTCACCCGCGAGGCGCCGAGCCGGATTCCGTTCCTGGTCAAGGATCCGCGCGGCCACGCCGATTTCTACGCCGCGCTGGCGCGGCACGATTCCAGGGGCTCGGCCAACACGATGCGCGGCTTCCAGGGCGGCCGGCCCTCGATCTACACGCTAACGGATGCGATCAGGAAGGTGGCCACGCCTGCGCTGATCATCTGCGGCGACGAGGACGATCCATGCGTTGGGGCGAGCCTGTTCCTGAAGAAGCATCTGCCCGCGGCGGGTCTCGCGATGTTTCCGAAATCGGGCCACGTGCTCAATCTCGAAGAACCGGCGCTGTTCAACGACAGCGTGGAAAGGTTCGTGACGCTGGTGGAAGCCGGGCGCTGGCCCGTGCGCGATCCGCGCTCGCTGGCGGCGCACTGACCGCCTGTCCCGTAGCCCGGATGGAGCGAAAGCATAATCCGGGATTCTTGACGCGGCGCGACCTGCCCGGATTGCGCTGCGCTTCATCCGGTCTACGAGCAGCATTCTCCGTCATTGCGACCACAGAAACAATGACGAGAAACTACTTTCCTAGCCCGCGCGTCAGCAAGAACACGCCCTGCTCGCCGAACAGATTCCACACCCACCATGGCAACCGCAGCCGCAGCGGACGGCCGTAGAGATCGAGCGCCTCGGCGCGCTCCATCTTGACACCGATGGCGTCGCAGAGCTCGACGAAATCCTTGATGGTGCAGAAATGGATGTTGGCGGTGTCGTACCAGGCTGCCGGCAGATTCTCGGTGCGCGGCATGTGGCCACCGATCAGGAGCTGGAGCCGCATCTTCCAGAAGCCGAAATTCGGGAACGAGACGATGGCGCGGCGGCCGATGCGCAACAGGTTTTCCAGCACGACCTTGGGCTGCCGCGTCGCCTGCAAGGTCTGCGACAGGATCACGTAGTCGAAGGCATCATCGGGATAATTGACGAGGTCGGTATCGGCATCGCCCTGCACCACCGCGAGGCCCTTGGCCACACAGCGATTGACGCCCTCGCGCGACAGCTCGATGCCGCGGCCGTCGATGCCGCGCGTTTCCAGCAGTTGAAGCAGATCGCCCTCACCGCAGCCGACGTCGAGCACTTTCGAGCCCGGCTTGACCATCTCGGCGACCAGCAAATGGTCGGCGCGAAACTGGCCGGACTGCTCGGATGCGAGGCCGTTCAGCGGCAACACTTCCTGCACAGACATTGCTAGCCGTCCTTGCTGGTGAGTCCGCGCGCCTTGCCGGCCGATTGCAGGAAGGCGCGGGAGATGTCGAAGAATTCGGGGACGTCGAGCAGGAAGGCGTCGTGGCCGCGATCGGTCTCGATCTCGGCGAACGACACCCGCGCGCTCGACGCGTTCAGCGCATGCACCAGCGCGCGCGATTCCGAGGTCGGGAACAGCCAGTCACTGGTGAAGGAGACCACGCAGAAGCGGGTCTGGATGCCCGCGAAGGCCTTTGCGAGCACGCCGCCATGATCGGCGGCGATGTCGAAATAATCCATCGCGCGCGTGAGGTAGAGATAGGAATTGGCGTCGAAGCGCTCGACAAAGGACGAGCCCTGATAGCGCAGATAGGACTCGACCTGGAAGTCGGCGTCGAACGAGAAGGTCGGCAGCTCGCGGTCCTGCATGCGGCGGCCGAACTTGCGATGCAGCGCGGCGTCCGAGAGATAGGTGATGTGCGCGGCCATGCGCGCGACCGCGAGCCCGCGATGCGGATGGATGCCCTGGTCGGCATAGCCGCCATTGTGCCAGTCGGGATCGGCCATCACGGCCTGGCGACCGAGCTCATGGAAGGCGATGTTCTGCGCCGAGTGCCGCGTCGAGCAGGCGATCGCCAACGCCGAGAACACGCGGCCCGGATAGGCCGCGGTCCATTGCAGCACCTGCATGCCGCCCATCGAGCCGCCGACCACCGCGAACAGCGTGTCGATGCCGAGCCGGTCGATCAGCATCGCCTGCGCGCGCACCATGTCGGGGATGGTGATGACGGGGAAATCCAGGCCCCACACCTTGCCGGTCGCCGGATTGATCGAGGCCGGCCCGGTCGAGCCCATGCAACCGCCGATCACGTTGGCGCAGATGATGAAGTAACGCTGAGGATCAAGCGGGCGGCCGGGGCCGACCAGCGTGTCCCACCAGCCGGACTTGCCGGTGACGGGATGCACGTTGAAGACGTGCTGGTCGCCCGTGAGCGCATGGCAGATCAGGATCGCGTTGGAGCGATCGGCATTGAGCTCGCCATAGGTCTGGTAGGCGATCTGAAACGGCGAAAGATCGATGCCGCAATCGAGCGGCAGTGGCTCGTCAGCGCCGAAATGCGCAACGAGCGAGCTCGGATGATCCACCTCATGCGAGCGCTCATCGGCGCTGATCGCGGGACTCGGTACGGACTTGACGCCAACCATCATCGACCTCGTTTGCGACTGCCGGCAGGCCGCCGCTGGAATCAGGCCATGAAAAACCCGGCCTGAACGATAGGTTCGGCCGGGATCGGAAGCGTCCCCGGCCTGTTTAGCGAGTTTTTTAACGTGGCTGCAAGCCGGCCGGCTCAAATGACCACGGAACAGGCAAAAACTACTGGCTTGGACGGTTTTCGTCAAGTCGCGGTCCGGATTAACCAAAATCCTCCCCGTCGGGGCAGCGGAAAAGGGCCCAAATTCCCTTTGCATTTCTCTTTGCTTTCGCCGGCCATCCTGCCTAATCAGAACCTTCACCGCAGCGGACCTGGCGATCGCCGAGCCGCACTGGAACGCCCCTCAACAGCACCTGTCAGATATGTCCAGACGTCCGCCCGCGCCACCATCGTTGCAGGAATTGCGCAAGGAGATCGACGAGATCGACGAGGGCATCCATCGCCTGCTGATGCAGCGAGCCGACATCATCGACCGCCTGATCCAGGTGAAGCAGACCCAGGAGGTCGGCTCCGCGTTCCGCCCGGCGCGCGAGGCCGACATGATGCGTCGCATCGTCGAGCGTCATCGCGGCATCCTGCCGCTCGACACGGTCGAGAGCATCTGGCGCGTCATCATCTCGACCTTCACCTACGTCCAGGCGCCGTTCTCGGTCCATGCCGACATCTCGGTGAGCGAGCCAGCGATGCGCGATTCCGTGCGATTCCATTTCGGCTTCACGGTGCCTTACATCGCGCATTTCAGCGCGCAGGCCGCGGTCGAGGCGGTGGCGAGATCCAAGGGCGACCTGGCGCTGGTCTCGGCGACCTCGAGCCGCACGCCATGGTGGCTGGAGCTGGAAGCAGACGGCGCGCCGAAGATCATCGCGCGGCTGCCCTTCGTCGAGCGCGCCGACCATCCGGCCGCGCTGCCCGTGTTCGCGGTCTCGCGCGTCGCCGACAGCGCCGTGGTGACGGAGGTCGAGACCTTCAGCGTGCGCATATCGGGGTGGAACGCCGAGGTCGCGCACGCCCTGTCGCCGCTCGCAGATATCGTGGCGGTGCCGGATACCGCCTTCGACGGCGCGGCGCTGCTGGTTTCGGTCACGCGCGCGACCAGCATCGACAAAATCAAGGCTGCCCTGATCGAAGCGGGGGCCTCGGTGCGCTCCGCGGCCCTCGTCGGCAGCCACGCAACGCGCTATACGGTGCCCCCGACCGGGTCGAAATCGTAAATCGCGAACCGCCTGAAGCCACTTTCGGAGTTGAAGATGTCCCGCCCCGTGCCGAACCCCGGCATTCTCGATATTGCGCCCTACACGCCCGGCAAGAGCCCGGTCGCCGAGCCGGGCCGCAAGGTGTTCAAGCTCTCGGCCAACGAGACGCCGTTCGGACCCTCGCCCAAGGCGATCGAGGCCTTCAAGCACGTGGCGGATCACCTGGAAGACTATCCGGAAGGCACCTCGCGCGTGCTGCGCGAAGCGATCGGCCGTTCCTTCGGGCTCGACCCGAACCGCATCATCTGCGGCGCCGGCTCGGACGAGATCCTCAATCTGCTCGCCCACACCTATCTCAGCCATGGCGACGAGGCGATCTCGACCACGCACGGCTTCCTGGTCTACCCGATCGCGACCATGGCGGTCGGCGCCAAGAACGTCGTCGCAGCCGAGAAGAACCTCACCGCAGATGTCGACGCCATCCTCAAGGCGGTGACGCCACGGACAAAGCTTATCTGGCTTGCCAACCCCAACAACCCGACCGGCACCTATCTGCCGTTCGACGAGGTCAAGCGCCTGCGCGCCGGCCTGCCGTCGCATGTGCTGCTGGTGCTGGATGCCGCCTATTCCGACTACGTCTCGCGCAACGATTACGAGATGGGGATCGAGCTCGTCGCCACCACCGAGAACACGGTGGTGACGCACACTTTCTCCAAGATCCACGGCCTTGCCGCGCTGCGCGTCGGCTGGATGTTCGGCCCCGCGCACATCATCGACGCGGTCAACCGCATCCGCGGTCCGTTCAACGTGTCGACACCGGCGATGTATGCCGCGGTCGCCGCGATCGAGGACACCGCGCATCAGGCGATGTCGAAGCAGTTCACCGAGACCTGGCGCAACTGGCTGACCGAGGAGATCACCAAGCTCGGCCTGAAGGTGACGCCGGGCGTCGCCAACTTCGTGCTGATCCATTTCCCGGAGACGGGCAAGACCTCGGACGCGGCCGACGCCTACCTGACCAAGCGTGGCCTCGTGCTGCGCGCGCTGAAGAATTACGGCCTGGCGCATGGACTGCGCATGACCATCGGCACCGAGGAGGCCAACCGCCTCGTCGTCGAGGCCTTGCGCGACTTCATGGCCGGCAAATGAACAGCGAAGCGCACTTCCAGCGCGTCGCGCTGATCGGCTTCGGCCTGATCGGCGGCTCGATCGCGCGCGCTGCGAAGCTCCAGGGCCTGGCGGGCGAGATCGTCACCACTGCGCGTTCAGAGAAGACGCGCGCGCGCGTGCTCGAGCTCGGCATCGTCGACCGGGTCGTGGCGACCAATACGGAAGCGGTGAAGGATGCCGATCTCGTCATCCTCTGCATTCCCGTCGGCGCCTGCGGGCCGGTGGCGCAGGAGATCGCTGCGCATCTCAAGCCCGGCGCCGTCATCTCCGACGTCGGCTCGGTCAAGGGCGCGGTGGTCAAGGACATGGCGCCGCATCTGCCGCAGGGCGTTCATTTCGTGCCGGCGCATCCGGTGGCCGGCACCGAGCATTCGGGGCCGGACTCCGGCTTCGCCGAGCTCTTCATCAACCGCTGGTGCATTTTAACGCCGCCGGAAGGCACTGATCCTGCCGCTGTCACGCATCTGCGCGCCTTCTGGGCCGCGATGGGCGCCAAGGTCGAGGTGATGACGCCGGATCATCATGATCTCGTGCTCGCGATCACCAGCCATCTGCCGCATCTGATCGCCTACACCATCGTCGGCACCGCCGACGAATTGCAGCAGGTGACGGAGTCGGAGGTGATCAAATTCTCCGCCGGCGGTTTTCGCGACTTCACCCGCATCGCGGCCTCCGATCCGACGATGTGGCGCGACGTGTTCCTCGCCAACAAGGACGCGGTGCTGGAGATGCTCGGCACCTTCACCGAGGATCTCGCCAAGCTCACCCGCGCGATCCGCCGCGGCGACGGCGAGGCGCTGTTCGATCACTTCACCCGCACCCGCGCCATCCGCCGCGGCATCGTCGAGATCGGCCAGGATTCGGCCGCGCCCGACTTCGGCCGGCCGCATGCGCAGCTCGACAAGAAATCGGGCTAGTTCGTGCCGAGAGACTAGAACGGGTAATACCGGATCTGCGTCATGACGATGTTGTCGTCGGTCTTCGGCGCGCCACCGACACCATCGAAGGCGAGCCGCTGCGTGTAGGAATACTGCACGCCGGCTTTCAGCGTGCCGTAATTGCCCTGGTAGATGGTGTCGTAGATGCCGGCGGTGATTTGGCGAACCTCCCTGGTGTTGCCGTTACAAGTCGCAGCCGGCGTGTTCTCGGTGAAGCAGCCGGTGTTGTTGTAGAGCGGGTTGCCGTAGCCGAACGGCACCGTTCCGACGTTGGCGAAATTGGCCTTGGCTTTTTCCAGGCCTGCATAGCTGTAGACGTCGAGGCTCGGCGTTGCGTGCCAGATCAGGCCGACCGCGGCCGATGTGATCGTCAGCGGCAGCACCGTGCCGTCCTGCGCCACTGCCGCGTCGGGAAACGGCGTCGCCGTGAAGCGGCCGAGCACACCGTGCGCGCCATAGAGCTGAAGATCGAGCGTCTTCGGAACGAGCTCCGCAAAGACGTGGCCGCCGAAACTCCCGGTGTCGTACGTGTGGTTGGCGCCGTTGAAGCGATCGAACAGCTGGCGGTAGAGCCCCCAGGCTTCGACATGCAGCTTGGTGGGCCCGAGCCGCGGATCCCACGCCGCCTTGACGGTGACGTCAGGCACCTGGTTCAGGCTGACATTGTTGAGGTTGTTGAAGAAGCTGCCGCCGGGCCCGGTCAGATTGACCTGGAGGTTCGGATTGAGCACGCCCTGCGGGCCGATCGCGGGCGTGCCGACCGTCGGCGTGTTGCCGCCGAAGAATGAGGTCTGCGGATTTTCAACGGAGGCTGCGAGCTTGAACTCGGGCCCGATGTCTTGCCAGACGCGCAAGCCCGGTTGCCGTGCCGCCAAAAATCCCGGGACGGATTCGAAATCGATCACGCCTGGCGCGTCGACGCCGCGGGGATCGATTCCGGCCTTGACCGGCGCGTTCAGCGACCAGGATTGCCCGGCGAGGAAGTGCAGGCCGAGATCGGTTCGGTCGATCTCGAGGCTGAGCTGCCGCATGCGCGGATTGAACGAGTTGGTGGCGACGGAATTCGCCGTCTGCGCTGCGCCTTCGAAGTCGATTTCGCCGTAGCCGGCGAGATGCGTCTCGGGATCGGCATTGCCTTCGGCGAGCACCGAGAACCGGCTCTGGCGCGCGGAGAAGCGCGTCTCCGGAAAGTAGTAGTTGTGGCTCTGCTGATAGGGGATGAAATTTAACACCGAGCCGGTGTCTGAGGCGATGTTGCGCGAACGATAGATGCCGGTGAGATCGACCCAGCCGCCGAATGTCAGCGTGATCCCCTTGTAGCAGATCTTGCCGGCCGCGCAGGGATCGACAGGAAGCGCCTTGTAGGTTGCCGGCATCGCCACGGCCTTCGACTGCGCCGCCTCGACCTGGCGCGTCCTACGCGCCTCCGAATCCACGCGCTGCTGGAGCTGCTTCAGCCTGGCGTTCAGCGCCTGGATTTCGCTTGTGACATTGTCCTCGGCACGCGCCTGTCCCGAGCAGGCAGCGAGAAGTCCCAGCATCAGTCCGTAGTTGATGATCCGCACGTAAGCCTCCCTCCACTTGGGAAGCAGGTCCGATGGGTCGCGCCTCCTCCGGCGCGTGCGTGCTTCCCTGGTGTGGAGTGATGTGAATGCGGCTGCAATTATTCTCGACGACGCTGTTTTTCTGCATCACGTTTTCCTGACGGTCATGTTCGGAATATTTTCGCGGCCTGGCCGATCCGCACACGCGCGATCACCGTGCCCGCGCAACAGCAACGCGCGTTGGGCCCGACCGGGGCATGACCGGGCCCAACTCCGCGATGCGCAACGTCTCAAAGGAGATGGCGGCTATTTGCCCTTGGTCGTGCGGATCACCGTGGGGCGCGGTGATTTCGCGGAAGGCACGAACGCCATCGTGTCCCGCGTCGCAGGGCTCGCGAGATAGCGATCACCGTTCGGGTACTGGGCTGCATAGGCAGCCGGCTCCTGCGACTGCCACTGCGCGAACGCAGGCGTCGCGAGCGCGGTCGAGACGGCGATGGCGGCAACGAACAGTTTTGACTTCGTCATGTGATTCTCTCCTGCCTGGGCGGACCGCCTCATCGTGCGGCCGACATGGAGAGAGACCGGGCGTTGCGGCTTCGCATTCCCAGCCTGCAATCACGATCCGGCGAAGAGTCCGTGAGTCAGTACAGCGGCGGAATCTGGCCGACCTTGACCGGGCCGAGCAGCACCGCACCATCGACGAACTTCAAGGGGAAGCTGCGCGCCTTCTTGCCCTCGAGCGTGCTCTCGGTGCCGATCGAGTTGATGCCTGCGGCGACGCCGGCATTGGCGTTCTGCTTGATCACCTTGCCGAGGCCGGGCACAGCGCGGTCGAGCGCGCCGAACAGATTGTTGAGGTCCTGCGACTTCACGCCGGGCGCGACGCGATCGAGCGTTGCTTGCGGCACGCCCTCTTCCAGCATCTTCTCGATGCCAAGCGCCGGGATCACGCGCTCGAGGCCTGTCACGGTCATCTGCAGTTCGCCGTCGAGCCGGCCATTGGGCGACAGCCCAAGCGTGCCGGCCGCGACCGCGATCATCTCGCCCTGCTGGATCCGCGACTGCACGATCTCGATATGGCCGCCGGCGGCCTGGATCTCGCGGAAGCGCTGCGGCCAGGGCTTTGGCGTGAGGTCGGTGAGCCCGGTGATCTTCGCACGCGTATCGGCCTCGAACGGCTCGGCGAGCAGCGGATGCACGCCCTGGATCGAGCCCTGCGCGATCTGGAGCACGGTCTCGATGACAGGATGATCGGACGGCGATCCGTCGGCAAGCCGTCCATGCAGCTCGATTTGCTTGGCGCGCGCGAGCGGCACCTGCACGCTGCCGTCAACGCGATTGATGCTGGGATCGTCGAACACGATCGAGGCGCGCTCCGGCACGGCAGGCAAACCAATCACGCTGCTGCGGCCCTTGCTCCAGTTCACCACGAAGGTGTTTTGGGTGACGCCGTCGACGACCGTCGCCGGCGCCGAAAACTCGGCGATGACGTGCCTGGGGTCATAGACCTGGGCAACGACCAGGATGTTGTCGAGCTTGGCCGTGAACGGCGTCTTGCTCGCATTCTGCGAGACCAAAGCGACGCTGGCGCCGGAACACTGCACCTCGAAGCGGAACGGGAAGCCCGCGATCGAGCGCTTGGCGCAGTCATAGATACGGCCGGATTTGGCCTCCTGCGCGCGCCAGGCATCGGCTGCCACTTCGGCCTGCGAGGCGGCATAGAACCAGAAGCCGCTCCAGGCAGCCGCAAGGATCAGCAGGAGAACGGGGGCGATGAAGAGCCCCCAACGGGAGCGCCGGCCTGCGGCAATGGTCATATCGGACATGCGGCGACCCTTTGACCCCAGATTTTGTCAAATGTAAGCGAGGTTCGACTACGACGAAAGGCGGAGAATTCGCTTCGCTTGAGGGCCCGGTTCTGGTAGCCGTGCCCGAAATGTCGGAAATCACCCTCCCCACCGTCACGTCAGCCAAAGGCGACCTCTGGGTGTTCGGCTACGGCTCGCTGATGTGGCGGCCGGGCTTCGCATTCGAGGAACGCGTCCCTGCAAGGTTGGTCGGCGAGCACCGCGCGCTCTGCGTCTATTCCTTCGTGCATCGCGGCACGCCGGAGAAACCGGGCCTGGTGCTCGGGCTCGACCGCGGCGGCGCCTGCCGCGGCATCGCCTTTCGCGTCGCCGAGAAGAACCGTGCCGACGTGATCGCCTATTTGCGGGCGCGCGAGCAGGTGACGTCGGTCTATCGCGAGGTGATGCGCTCGCTGTGGCTGGAGAACGATGCGCGCGAGCGCGTCAGTGCGCTCGCCTATGTCGTCGACCGCGGCCACGTGCAATATGCCGGACGGCTGTCGCTCGCCGAGCAGCACCGCCACGTGCTCCAGGGCCATGGCCAGTCCGGCGCCAACCGGGACTATGTGACGGCGACCGTGAAGGCGATCGAGGCCGAAGGTTTTCGCGACACGCAATTGCATCAGCTCGCAGCCATGCTGCATGGCGAAGCGCACTCGCCGCATGCGCCGGCCGAAGATCGCGAGAACCGTTAACTCTCCGACGGCGCGTAGCTCGGCGCGGAGCCGATCAGCTGCACCTGCTCTTTCCGTCCCGCCTCGACGAGGCGGCCGGTCGCGTCTTCGATGGCCGCCTGCACGCGGGTGAGAAACTCGTCCTTCGGCAGGCCCGGCGGCAGCGGATCGAGGAATTCAACCACCAGCGTGCCGGGATAGCGCATGAAGGTGCGACGCGGCCAGAACAGGCCGGAATTGAGCGCGATCGGCAGGCACGCCACACCGCAGGACGAATAGATCTGGGCAAAACCGGTCTTGTAGTCCGGCGGCGCGCCCGGCGCACGGCGCGTGCCTTCCGGAAAGATGACGAGCTGACCGCCTGAGCGCACCGCCTCACGCGCGCGCCGCGTCATCTCCAGGAGCGCCTTGACGCCGGCATTGCGATCGATCGCGATCATGCCGGTCTTGACCAGGAATTGGCCGAACACCGGGATCTGCATCAGCTGCCGCTTGAGGATAAAGATCGGGCGATTGAAGAAACCCGGCAGCACGAAGGTCTCCCAGAACGACTGATGCTTTGCCACGATCACCAGCGGTCCTTGCGGGATCTTCTCGACCCCGCGGAATTCCACCCTGATGTTGCAGATGACGCGCATCAGGACCAGCGTCGCCTTGGCCCACCATTCCGCCACCGTCAGCATGGCGCGCGGCGGCAATGCGAAGGTCGGCAAGGCCACGATCGCGAGACACACCAGCACGGCGTAGAACAGCACGTTGAACACGAGCGAGCGCAGGAAAATCAAAAACATCGCGGATCCGATCAATTCGCCGATCAATTGGCCTGTGCGGTGGCGGGCCGCCTCGATTGCGGCCCCGCAGGCTGCTCCGACACTTCGGGCGAAAGGTCAATCCCGAAATCCTCCAGCCGCACCCTCACCTCGGCCGCGATGTACTTGACATATTCGGACAACAATAGCCGCAACGTGGACGCCGAGGTCCACCACGGCTCCTCGCGCCACTTGTCGCCGACCACTGCGAACGGGACCAGTGTCGTCTCCGGCATCGCATGCGAGAATTCAACCAGCGCGCGCGGCATGTGGTAGTTCGAGGTCACCACGATCAGCGATTTGAAGCCCCGCCCCTCGGCCCAGCGCCGCGCTTCCGCCGCGTTGCCGCGGGTCGTGAGCGCAGTACGGTCGAGATCGACGCAGCAGGTCATGAAGGCCTGGTTCTCCGGCAGCGTGCGGGAAATGTCGGTTGCCGTCGAGGTCGGGTGCACGCCGGAGATCAGGAGCCGCTTGCCGTAACCGGCAGCTAACAGCTCCATCGCATCCGACACGCGCGAGGATCCTCCGGTCAGCACCACGATGCCGTCCGCCTTGCGGTCTGGCGCGATCTCGGCGCCGCGCAATTGCGACAGGAACGCAACGAAGCCCGCCGCGGCGCCGACGAAGGCGAACGCAATCGTCGACACCACGGTCGCGCGCAGCCAGCCGCGCGGCAGGTTCGGCGATCGATCGTCGGTCGGCGAGGTCATGCGATGTCGGTGATCCCTTCCCCAGACGATTTTAAGACGTTTTGAGGCGAAGTGGAGTCCGGTTTATCGGGACTAATCGACATCGTTCAATGTGGAGAACAGTGTCTGGCGCGACGCCACTGCGGTGATGGCGCCGATCAGGACCGCCTGCACGGCGAGCACGACATAGCCGGACGGCCGCAGCGAGAAGGTGCCGAGCAGTGCTGCGAACTGGTCGCCGACCGCGGTGCCGGAGAACCAGCCCGCGATCGACTCGGAGAAGCCGAACAGCAGCATGGCGACGCCGCCGCCGATCACGCCGCCTTCGAGACCGAGGCGCAGGAAGTGCCGCAGGAAGTGGTTGGCGATGTAGCGGTCGCCGGCGCCGACGAAATGCAGGACCTCGACGATCGGGCGGTTCGCAGCCATCGCCCCGCGGGTTGCGAACGACACCGAGATGATGGTGGCGACGATGACGAGCGCGAGGATGCCGATGCCGGCGAGCACGGTGGCATTGGTCATCGAGCGCATCCGCTCGATCCAGGCGCGGTGATCGTCGACGCTCGCGCTTGGCGCCGCTTGTGTCACGCGAGCACGCAAGGCCGCGAGATCGAGCGCCGTGCCAGGCTGCACACGGGCGATGATCATGCGCGGCACCGGCAGATCATCCATCGAGAGCCCGGTGCCGAGCCATGGTTCGAGCAGCTTGCCGCTCTCGTCCTTGCTGAACGGCTTGACCTCGACGATGCCCGGCTGCGCGCGCATCGCGTCAGTCACCGCGGCGGTGTCGCGCTCGATATCGCGTCCGGATTGCGGGCGGACCTGGATGGTGATCTCGCTCGCGACATCCGACTGCCATTCCGCGGCAGACGCGCTGACCAGCAACACTGTGCCTGTCGTCATCGAGGCGAGGAAGGTCATGATGGCGACGACGGCGACCAGCGCCCGGCCGTGGATTGAGGCGCGCGGCACGATCGGCGACATGTTGCGCGCCCGGGCCGGAAGCTGCGGACGCTCCTGTCCGAGGTCGACCAGCACACCGCGCTCGTCGGTCCTACTCATAGACGTGCAACCGTCCCTGGTGCAGCACGAAGCGGCGCGCCTCGTACTGGTCCATCAGCGCAATGTCGTGGGTGGCGATGATGACGGCGGTGCCTGACTTGTTGAGCTCGATGAAGAGCCGCAGCAATCGTCGCCCGAGCGTCGGGTCGACGCTGCCGGTCGGCTCGTCGGCGAGCAGCAGCTGCGGCCGCGAGATCACGGCGCGCGCGATCGCGGCGCGCTGTTTCTCGCCGCCCGACAGGATCGGCGGCAGCGCGTCCATGCGGTCGCCGAGGCCGACCCAGCGCAAGAGGTCGATGACTTCTTTCCGATAGCTCGACTCGCTGCGGCCCATGACGCGGAACGGCAGCGCCACGTTCTCGTAAGTGGTCATGTGGTCGAGCAGACGGAAATCCTGGAGCACGATGCCGATGCGCTTGCGCAAATCCGCGATCTCGTCCTTGCCGAGTAGCGAGATGTCGTGGCCGAACAGATTGACCAGGCCGCGCGTCGGCCGGTGCGACAGGAACAGCAGGCGCAGCAACGACGTCTTGCCGGCGCCGGACGGGCCGGTGAGGAACTGGAAGGAGTGCGCCGGGATCTGGAAACTGAGGTCGCGCAGGATCTCCGGCCCCAGACCGTAACGCAATCCGACATTTTCGAACCGAACCAAGCTCAGCTCCGTTCGAGAGGGGACGCAGACCGCACGACCGCGAGGTTTCGCCGCATGCGATCAAGCGGTTTTGCGACCGTTATGGTTTCCGGTTCGTTAACGGTCGCCTTGTAGCATCCAGTGTGCCCGGTTTCGCACGGCTGGGTCATCGTCGAGGCTCGTCCATGCATATCGTCTGCCCCCATTGTACGACATCCTATGCCATCAAGCTTGCGAGCCTGGGGGCCAATGGGCGGACGGTGCGCTGCTCCCGTTGCAAGGAGACCTGGATCGCCCGTCCCGAGGACGCCATCGAAGAGGTGTCGGTGGCGGCCATGGCGACCGCGAGCCAGGCCGACGATCAGTCCGATCTGGCCAAGCAGTGGAACTCCTACGCCGAGGACGATGGCGCGTCCGAGACCCCGGTGGTCGAAAGCCCCTCGATCGCCAGCGGCTGGCCAGGCGAGGACGCCCCGGCGACTGAGGACGATTGGTCGCAGGCCGCCCGTTCCGCCGAGGACGACGATTTTGGCGAGCAGCATCAGTCCTGGTTCCGCGGCCTGTTCAGCCGCCGCGGCGCGCGGGTCAGCCGCCCGGCCGCCCCAACGGCGCGGCGAAAATCCTATTTCGGCCTGCCGACCGCCTGCACCGCCATGGGCGCGCTGGTGCTGGCGCTTGTCGTCTGGCGCGGCGACGTGGTGCGGCTGCTGCCGCAGACCGCGGCATTCTACAAGATCGTCGGGTTAGAGGTGAATCTGCGCGGGCTCGCCTTCAAGGACGTCAAGCTCTCCAGCGAGACCGTCGACGGTAAGCAGGTGCTGGTGATCGAGGGCGTGATCGTCGGCCAGGGCAAGAAGCCGCTCGACATTCCGCGCTTGCGCTTTGCGGTGCGCGACGCGCAGGGCGCGGAGATCTATGCATGGAATACGGTGCTGGAGCAGACCGTGCTACAGCCCGGCGAGCGCGCCTTCTTCCGGTCGCGCCTGGCCTCGCCGCCGCCGGAGGGCCGCAATATCGATGTTCGCTTCTTCAACCGGCGCGACATTGCCGGTGGCAGCGTATAATCCGGGCGCGAAGGATCACGCGCGGGAAGTTGGTCCCAAGGTTCGTCTCATGCCGAAAATCCTGATCGCCGATGACGAGGATTCGATGCGCCAGCTGGTGGCGCGCGCCATCGCCATGGACGGTCACGAGACGGTCACCGCGCAGGACGGCGCCGAAGCGCTGGAAATCCTGACCCGCGCGGACGGCGCGTTCGATCTGCTGCTCACCGACATCCAGATGCCGGTGATGGATGGCATTGCGCTGGCGCTGTCCGCCGCGCGCGATTTTCCCGATTTGACGATTTTGCTGATGACCGGCTTTGCCGACCAGCGCGAGCGCGCTTCGAATTTGAACGCGCTGGTGCACGACGTCGTGACCAAGCCGTTCTCGGTCGCGGATATCCGCACGGCGGTTGCGGACGCGCTGGCGGCGAAGAAGGGGTAGTGGGCGCTCTAAGCACTGGCGTTGTGGGCTCGACGCACATCCCACATACACGGTGTCGTCCCGGCGAAGGCCCGGACCCATCCCGCGTGATTTCTCTATAGGGTTCGATGGCGATACCGGACGACGGGTCTTCGCCAAACTGCGCCCTGGGGTTATGGGTCCCGGCCTTCGCCGGGACGACGTTGTGGAGGCAGTTAGGCCTCTAAAAATCCTTCAGCAGCCGCTCGATGTAGTCGAGCTCGATCTGCGGGCGCGAGGGGTCGCCGAGGCGGCGGCGGAGCTCTTCGAGGATACGGCGAACGCGCTGGACGTCGATCTCGCCGGGGATCTTCACCGTGTAGTCATCGCCGAATTCGCGGCCGTGCAGCGGACGGCCGAGCGGATCGGTGCGCTCGCCGCCGCTCTGCTGACGGCCGGCGCGATTGCCGGGGCCGTCGCCCTGGCCATCGCCGTCGCCCTGCTGCATCGCCTCGGCCATCTTCTGCGCGCCCTTGCGCATCGCATCCAGCGCCTTGCCCTGGGAATCGACGGCGCCGTCGGCATTGCCCTCGCCGAGCTGCGAGCCGGCATCGCCCATGGCACCGTCGGCGGCGTCGAGCCCGCCGTCGTCATCGCCCTGGTCGGCGTCCTGATCGCCATTCTGACCGGGCTGGCCCTGCTCGCCTGGCTGGCCCTTCTGACCTTTCTGGCCCTTCTGCGCGAGGCCGCGCTTGGCCATCTCGTCCTGCAGCTTCTTCAGGCGGTCGCGCAGCGCCTGCTGGTCCTGCTGGAGGTCCGACATCGACTGGTCGCCCTGCTGCTTGCCGCGCTGGCGGTCGCGTCGTGAGTCCTGGCCCTGCTTGTAGGTCTTGTCGCGCAATTGCTGCTGCTTGCGGATCATGTCGCCGAGCTCGTTGAGCGCCTGCTCCATGTCGCTCTCGCCGCTTTGTCCCGGCTGCGCCATCTGAAGGCCCTCCAGCATCTGCTGGAGCTGGTCGAGCAGCTGCTTGGCCGCATCCTTGTCGCCGGAGCGCGACAGGCGCTCCATACGATCGATCATGTTCTGGAGGTCCTGCTGGCGCAGGATCTTCGTATTCGGGTCAAGCGGACGGGCGAGCTGCTGGCCGTCCTTGTTGTTGCGGAACTGCTCGGCGAGCTGGCGCATGAAATTGTCCAGCGCAGCCCGCAGATCCTGCGTCAGCTTCTTGATTTCCTCGTCGCTGGCGCCCCGTTCCAATGCCTGCTTCAGCGCGTCCTGTGCCGCGCGCAACGCCTTCTCGACGTCGGAGATGTTGCCGTCCTCGATCGTCACTGCGAGCGCCCACAGGCTCGCCACGACCTCGCGCATGGAATCGTCGGTGCGGGCCGCCTCGAGCTGGCGCGCGACGCTGTAGAGGCCGAGATATTGGCCGGTCTCCTGCGTGAACAGTTCCGGCGCGATCATCAGCGCGTCGAGCGCGGTGTAGACGTCGGAATTCTTGTTGGCGTCGAGCGCGAGGATGCGGCGCTGCTCGATCAGCGCGCGCGCCAGCGGCTTGGTGAAGAGCCGCTCCGGCAGGCGCATGTTGAACGGCTCGCTCTTCGCCTCATTGCCGGCCTCGTCCTTGGCCGTGAGCGTCAGTGTGACGTCGGCACCGGCATAGGGATCCTCGCTGAGGTCCTTGACCGTCTGGCCCACGCCATTGCGGGTGCGCGCATTCGGCAGCACCAGCGGAAACTGCGGCGGCTGGAACAGCGGCCGCGCGGCGGCCTTGCCGTCGCCGTCCTTGTTGTCGGTGGCACGCGTGGCGACTTGCGCCTCGGCGCCGGTGACGCCGTAATCGTCCTCGATCTTGTAGACGAGCTGCAGCGAGCCGCGCGCCTGACGCTCCGGATCCTTGGCGAGTGCGATGGTCGGCGGGCGGTCCGGCGTCGCCGCAAAGGCCCATTGCGGCTGGCCCGAGGGCGCGCGCACATGAGCGGTGCCGTCACTGGCGATCGCAAAATGCTTCTCGTTGGTGCCCTTCGGCGTCGCCTCAGCCGGCGCGACCTCCTTGAGGCCGCCGGTGACGGCGACATCCAGGCTGCCGCCGGAGGAACGCACGATCAGGGTCGAGCCGGCAGGAACGGCAAGCGGGCCGCTGGCGGGAAGTGCTGCGGCTTCCTTGTTGGCGGCCGACAGGATCACCGGTGGCTTGCCGGTGTAGAGCGGCGGGGTGACCCAGGCGTCGACACGGACATTGGTCGGTGCCAGCACGCCGTTCCAGTCGAAGGCGGCCCCGAGCCGCATCAGGCGCTCGTCGCCGGCGGCGAAGAAGGTCGCGACCAGCATCACCATGACCAGCGCGCGCAGCGCCCGGGGATCGTGGATCGCAAGCCGCGGTTGCGGCAATCCGGCGCGAATACGCTTGAGCGAGGCCAGCGTGCGCTCGCGCTGCGCCTGCCACAGCGCCTGTGCGACCGGGTCCTGCGAGGTCAGCGTGTCCGTGAGCGTGGTGGCAGGGCGGTGGCGGATGCCCGAGCCGCGGTCGAGCCGGGCGAGCGCCTCCTCGCGGCTCGGCCAGCGGAAACGAATCAGCGGGAACAGGGCTGCGGCCGCAAGACCTGCGAAAACAACGAGAGCGATGGCGCGGAGGACGGAGGGAAGCGCCAGCCAGAGACCGGCCCAGGACACCACCAGGAACAGGCCGATGACGGTCAGAACGCGCGCCAGATTCGGCCAGGCACGCTCCCACGCGATGGCATAAGTCGCCCGTTCGAGGGCCTGCGTCAGCTTCAGCCGCGACAGAGCGTCACTGTTGCGGATCGGGTCTGACGGGTCGGGGGTGACGCCGTTCAATCAGCTCTCCAGGTTGCCCGGTGGAGCGAAGCGTACCACAACGGCAGCACTGAGGCATCCGTTCCTGTACGGGAGCGCCCGCTTTTCCCGCATAACACGAGGACGTGACTGCCCCGGCACAACCCCGTAATTTCCGCGGCGCCATTCCGAAGGAAAATGCAAAGGGAAATAGAGGAAACGCCATGGACAAGAAGATGCACGACAAGGGCCTGGAAGTCCGCAAAGCGGTGCTGGGCGAGGCCTATGTCAACAACGCCCTGAAGAACGTCGACGATTTCAACCGTCCGTTCCAGGAGATGCTCAACGAATATTGCTGGGGCACGGTTTGGGGCCGCGAAGAGCTACCGCGCAAGACCCGCAGCATGCTCAACATCGCGATGATCGCGATCCTGAACCGCCAGCACGAGTTCCGCGCGCATCTGAAGGGCGCGCTGACCAACGGCGTCACCCGCGACGAGATCCGCGAGATCCTGATGCAGGTCGCGATCTATGGCGGCATGCCCGCCGCCGTCGACAGTTTTAGGATCGCGCGCGAGGTGTTCGCGGAGATTGACGGGAAGGCGTGAGGACGGCCGTTCTCCGACGTCGTCCCCGCGAAGGCCGGGACGACAGCGGGGGATTTGGCGCGCAGCTCGTCCAACAACGAATAACAAGCACAAGGAAACACCATGGACATCGGATTCATCGGCCTCGGAAACATGGGTTTCCCGATGGCGCGGCGGTTGATCGAGGCGGGCAACAGGCTCGTCGTGTTCGACACGCGCAGGGAGGTCGTCGACAAGCTTATCGCACTTGGCGCGAAGGCTGCGACGTCGCCGAAGGATGTGGCCGACCGGGTCGAGACGGTGATGGCGAGCCTGCCGTCGCTTCAGGCGTCGCTCGAGGTCGCGACGGGATCGAACGGCGTGATCGAGGGGAGCCGCGCCAAACGCTTCATCGATCTCTCCACCGTCGGCTCGGCGATGGCGGTGAAGATTCACGGCTTACTTGCAAAACGCAACATCGTGCAGATCGACTGCCCGGTGTCCGGCGGCGTCGGCGGCGCCGAGAAGGGTACGCTGGCGGTGATGGTGTCCGGGCCGAAGACGGAGTTCGAGCTGCTCAAGCCCGCGCTCGACGTGATCGGAAGGGTGTTCTTCATCGGCGAGAAGCCGGGCGCGGCGCAGACCATGAAGCTCGCCAACAATTTTCTCTCAGCGACCGCGATCGTCGCGACGTCGGAAGCGGTGGTGATGGGCGTGAAGGCCGGGCTCGATCCCGCCGTGATGATCGACGTCATCAATGCCGGGTCCGGCATGAACACCGCGAGCCGCGACAAGTTTCCGCGCTCGGTGCTGCCGCGCAGCTTCGACTTTGGTTTTACGACCGGCTTGATGGTGAAGGACGTGCGGCTCGCGCTCGAAGAGATGCAGCAGCTCGGCCTGTCGATGGAGGTTGCGGACGCCGTCGGACGATTGTGGGAGACCGTGATCAGCGCGGAAGGCGCGAACTCCGATTTCACCGCGGCGATCAAGCCGATCGAGAAGAAGGCCGGCGTCGTTGTCGGTGGCAAGCCAGGCGGACTTGCCGGGAAGTAGCATCGATGCCTTCGCTCACAACCGCGGCGTGAGCTTTGTGAATTTTTCGCGAAAGGGCCAGACCGCAATGCAGCATCCTTGAGTTGCAATCTGGCTCGGCTATCCTGTCCTCTCTACAAGCCTGCAAAAAATCAGGGAGGACAGAATGAAGCGTCATCGACACTTACTTGTCGGTGCGACCATGGCCGTGTTTGCCTGTGTCGCGCTCGGTACGTCGCCCGCAATGGCGACGGCGTGCACCAATCTCCGATCCTTGCAACTTCAGCACACGGTGATCAATTCGGCGGACGACAACACGACGGGCATCTTCGTCGTGCCCGGCACGAGTCCGCCGACCACGATCACCGGCCTTCCCGCCTTCTGCCGCGTCACTGCAACCCTGATTCCCAGTTCGGATTCCAGCATCAGGGTCGAGGTCTGGCTGCCCGAAACCACCTGGAACGGCAGGTTCCTCGGCACCGGCGGCGGCGGCTTCCAGGGCGTGATCACCTACAATGAGCTCGCGCTTGGCATCCAGGGCGGCTTTGCCGCGACCAACAGCGATCTCGGCACGGGATCGTCGGGATGCAATCCGCTGTTCTGCGGCTCGGCCGGCAACATGGGCAATCCGCTCGCGATCGACTTCGGCGACCCGACGGCGCCGTCGACGGGCCTGTTCGGGCATCCCGAGCGGATCAAGGATTTCGGCTATCGCGCGATCCACCTGATGACCGAGCGGGGCAAGGAGATCGTCAACGCCTTTTATGGTCATCGGTCGCAACGGGCCTATTTCGCCGGCTGCTCCACCGGCGGCCAGAACGCCCTGATGGAAGCGCAGCGCTTCCCCAACGACTATGACGGCATCCTGGCCGGCGCGCCCGCGTTCAACCGCACCCATCTGCATATGGCGGGGCTCTATGGCTGGCAGAATACGCATGCGAGCCCCGGCCGGTTCATCCAGCCCGGCCAGATGACGCTGATCAACCAGGCGGTGCTCAAGCAGTGTGTCGGCCATGACGGTGGCGCCAGCACCGATCAGTTCCTGACCGATCCGCGCGACTGTCATTTCGACCCGAAGGTCCTGCTCTGCAAAGGCGGCGCCTCACCGCCCGCCTGTCTGACCTCCGATCAGGTCACGACCATGCAGAGATACTATGCCGGCACGATCGATCCCGTGAACGGACAGCTCATCAACCCTGGCTCCGAACGAGGCAACGAGACCGACGACATCCTCGCCCTCGGTCTGGCGTTCCAGGAGCGACTGCCCGAGCCGGCCTTCGACGGCCTGTTCTACTGGGTGTTCGGCCCGAGCTTCGGCTACCCTGCAAGCGCAACCAATTTTGCCAATTTCGATTTCCACCACGACGTCGACAAGGTGGATGATCAGCTTGCGGCCGTGCTGAACGCAACCAGCACCGATCTCGGCGAGTTCAGGGGCCATGGCGGCAAGCTCCTGATGTACCACGGCTGGGCCGACCCGCTGATCCCGTCACAGAGCAGCATCAACTACTTCCTCGCGCTGGTCGGGAATGAGGGCCAGGGATTCCAGCCGGTCGGCTTGTTCGATCATGGTAACGGCAATCCGGCGCTGCGACGGACCCAGAGCTACGCGCGGCTGTTCATGGTGCCCGGGATGTACCATTGCGCCGGCGGGCCCGGCCCCAACGCGTTCGATGCGCTCACACCGCTCGTCAAATGGGTCGAGGCCGGCGTCGCGCCGGATACGATCCTCGCCGCGAAGTTCGTTGCTGATACGCCGCCCGCGGTCCAGTTGACCCGGCCACTCTGCGTCTTCCCCAAGGTCGCAAAGTACAACGGTAGCGGCGACACCAACAATGCAGCGAACTTCACCTGCGTCACCGACGAGACCGATTTTAACCAGAAGCCGGCCCCCAAATTCGGGCCCTGAAGCGCGTAGCGCCGGCGAGCTCAGGCTCGCCGGCGTCAGCTGCGATCATCACAGCCACGGTGCCGGCGTATCCATCGCAATGAGCTGCTCGACCTCGATACGCGGGCGCACCACTGCGTATTGATCGCCCTTCACCAGCACCTCCGGTACCAGCGGCCTCGTGTTGTAGGTGCCGGCCTGCACGGCGCCATAGGCCCCGGCCGTCATGATGGCGAGGAAATCGCCCGGCTTCGGCGTCGGCAGCGTGCGGTCGAGCGCGAGATAGTCGCCGGTCTCGCAGACCGGGCCGACAACGTCGGCCATGATGGTCGCCGCGCGCTTGGCCGGCTGAGTCACCGGCAGAATGTCGTGATGAGCCTCGTACAGCGTCGGGCGGATCAGATCGTTCATCGCGGCGTCGATGATGACGAAATTCTTGCCGTCGCCGTGCTTCACATAGATCACCTTGGCGACCAGGATGCCCGCATTGCCGACGATCATGCGGCCCGGCTCGAACATCAGCGTGCAGCCGAGATTATGGGAGACGCGCTTGACCATGGCGGCATAGGCATCGGGCGCCGGTGGCGCCTCGCGGTCCATGTAATAGGGGATACCGAGGCCGCCGCCGAAGTCGACATGCGAGATGTTGTGGCCGTCGGCGCGCAGCGTCTGCACGAATTCGGACAGGATGCGGAACGCGGTCTCCATCTTGGAGAGATCGGTGATCTGGCTGCCGATATGCACGTCGGTGCCGGTCACCTCGATGCCCGGGAGCTTGGCGGCGCGCGCATAGACCTCGCGGGCATGGACGATCGGGATGCCGAACTTGTTCTCGGACTTGCCAGTGGAGATCTTGGCATGCGTCCCGGCATCGACGTCCGGATTGACGCGGATGGAGATGCGCGCGGTCTTGCCCATCTCGGTCGCAAGCCGAGACAGCAATTCGAGCTCGGGCTCGGATTCGACGTTGAGGCAGAGGATGTCGGTGGCCAGCGCGGCGCGCAGCTCGGTCTCGGTCTTGCCGACACCCGAGAACACGATCTTGCTGCCCGGAATGCCGGCAGCCAGCGCGCGCTTCAATTCACCGCCGGAGACCACGTCGGCGCCGGCGCCAAGCTTGGCCAGCGTACGCAGCACCGACTGGTTGGAGTTCGCCTTCATGGCGTAGCAGACCAGCACCTTCTCGCCGGCAAAGGCATCGGCGAAGACGCGGTAATGCCGCTCCAGTGTCGCGGTCGAATAGCAGTAGAACGGCGTGCCGATTGTCGCGGCCAGCTCGGACAGGCTCACCGCCTCGGCGTGCAGCACGCCGTTGCGGTAGTCAAAATGGTTCATGGCGTTAGCTCAGTTGCCCCGGCCTACCGGCTGGGTTTGTCGTCCAGCAGCGGGTCGAGAATAAACGGTTTCTTCTTGCCCTTGGTCGCCGCCGGCGGCGCGTCCGAGCCATAGGTCGGATTGAACACGCTCGGCGTCTTCTGGGCTTCGGTCTCGGTGTCCGTCGGCGCCGCGACGTTGGCGGTGGACGCGTTCGAGGCGTTCGGCGGCAGATCCAGCGGGCCCCTGCGGCCGCAGCCGGCCAGCGCAAGCGCCGTCAGGCTCAAGACAATAATGGCCCACCCCGAACCGGCCGGGCGAAACTTTGACGTCACGACGAAATCCCCACTACGCGGCGCGCACCATACAGAGATTGGCGCGCTCTGGCGAGAGCCGGATGACCATGAAACAAAAGCGAAATTTTGCCCTCAGCCCAATTTTCGCTCTTTTTCCAACCGCTTCGCCCAGCTCTTTGCCTGCGACGCCACGTTCTTCGGCGCGGTACCGCCGAAGCTGGTACGGCTCTTCACCGACGATTCGACCGAGAGCACGCCGAGCACGTCCTTGGTGACCTTGGGCTCGATCGCCTGCATCTCCTTGAGCGGCAGCTCGTGCAGCGCCACGCCGTCGCTGGCAGCCTTCGCCACGATGCGGCCGGTGACGTGATGGGCCTCGCGGAACGGCATCTTCAGCGTCCGCACCAGCCAGTCGGCGAGATCGGTCGCGGTGGCGTAGCCCTCGCCGGCGGCGGCCTTCATCTTGGCCTCGTCAGGGACGAGGTCGCGAACCATGCCGGTCATGGCGCGGATCGCCAGCGACAGCGCGGCAAAACCCTCCATGGCGCCCTGCTTGTCCTCCTGCATGTCCTTTTGATAGGCGAGCGGCAGGCCCTTCATCACGATCAGGAGACCGTTGAGCGCACCGATGACGCGGCCGGTCTTGGCGCGCACGAGCTCGGCGGCGTCCGGATTGCGCTTCTGCGGCATGATCGAGGAGCCGGTGGTGAACTTGTCGCTGAGCCGGATCATGCCGACCAGCGGCGAGGTCCAGATCACGATCTCCTCGGCAAAGCGCGACATGTGCACGGCGCAGATCGAGGCCGCCGACAGCGTCTCCAGCACGAAGTCGCGATCGGAGACCGCATCGAGCGAGTTCGCCATCGGACGATCAAAGCCGAGCGCCTTGGCGGTGGCGTGACGGTCGATCGGGAACGAGGTGCCGGCGAGCGCGGCCGCGCCGAGCGGGGATTCATTGAGCCGTTTGCGCGCGTCCTGGAAACGGCCGCGGTCGCGCGCGGCCATCTCGACATAGGCGAGCAGATGGTGGCCGAAGGTCACGGGCTGCGCGGTCTGGAGATGCGTGAAGCCCGGCATCACGGTTCCGGCATGCTCCAGCGCGCGATCCACCAGCGCCTGCTGGAACGCGGCGAGCGCCGCATCGGTCTCGTCCAGAACGTCGCGGACATAGAGACGGAAATCGGTCGCGACCTGGTCGTTGCGCGAGCGCGCGGTGTGCAGGCGTCCGGCGGCGGGGCCGATCAGCTCGGACAGGCGGCTCTCGACATTCATATGAATGTCCTCGAGCGCGCGCTTGAACGTGAAGCCGCCCTTGCCGATCTCTGACAAAATCGTGTCTAGACCCTTGCCGATATTTTTCGCATCAGAGGCCGTGATGATGCCCTGCGCGGCAAGCATCGCGGCGTGGGCCTTGGACGCGGCAATGTCCTGGGCAAAGAGGTGACGATCGACGTCGATGGAGACGTTGATCTCTTCCATGATCTCATCGGGACGTTCCGAGAACCGGCCGCCCCACATCTTGTTGCTCATGATCTCCTGCTCACGCCCTGTCGCTAGCCACGTTTGCTGGCTGGCGCCAGCCGTATTAAGAGGCCCCTGATAGCCATATCTGCGACCGGATGACAAACGATATGCTCGACCAGAAGCCCTCCGCCACGCGCCGGATCCCCATCGTCATCGCCACCGTGGCGATCGGCGGGCTGGCCGGCTTCGCCGCGCTGTACGGGCTCGGCCTGAGCCGGGCGCCAGCGGGCGATCCGGCCTGCCGGCCGGCGGTCGCAACGGCCTCGCGGATTGCCCCGCTCGCCCATGGCGAGGTGGCGGCGCTGACCATGGCGAGCGCGCCCCTGAAGCTGCCCGACCTCACCTTCGAGGATGCCGACGGCAAGCCGAAGAAGCTGTCGGATTTCCGCGGCAAGACGCTCTTGGTGAACCTCTGGGCCACCTGGTGCGTGCCGTGTCGCAAGGAGATGCCGGCACTGGATGAGCTCCAGGGCAAGCTTTCGGGACCGAATTTCGAGGTGGTGGCTATCAATATCGACACCCGCGACCCCGAGAAGCCGAAAAACTTCCTGAAAGACGCCAATCTAACCAAGCTTGGCTATTTCACCGACCAGAAAGCCAAGGTTTTTCAGGATCTTAAGGCCATAGGACGAGCCCTGGGCATGCCGACCTCGGTGCTGGTCGATCCGCAAGGCTGCGAGATCGCGACGATCGCGGGGCCGGCGGAATGGGCGAGCGAGGATGCACTCAAGCTGCTCCGGGCCGCCACGGGCCAGGCCGCGGCCTCGCTTTAGGCCGTGATGTTGAGATTGCCGCCGACACCTGCGCCGACATTGGCGAGCGAGGGCTGACCGGCACCGAGCAGCGTCAGGACCGCAGATTTCTCCGCATCCGCGTTCTGCTTGATCAGCGTCGCCGCCACATTCGATTGCAGCGCGCCTTGCTGAGAGGCCAGCATGGTGCTGACCATCGCCATCATGTCCATTACGCAACCCTCGTACCGGGCGAGAGCCTAGGGACGAGCGGTTAACGGGACATGAATTGTCACAAGTGCCGTAGGGTGGGTCAGCGCGTCGGAACCGGCTTGGCGCCTCGGTAGTCGTAGAAGCCGCGCTGGGTCTTGCGACCGAGCCAGCCGGCCTCGACGTATTTCACCAAGAGCGGGCACGGGCGGTATTTGGAGTCGGCCAGGCCCTCGTGCAGCACCTGCATGATGGAGAGACACGTATCGAGGCCGATGAAATCGGCAAGCTCCAGCGGGCCCATCGGATGATGGGCACCTAGCTTCATCGCCGCGTCGATCGCCTCGACATTGCCGACGCCTTCATACAGCGTGTAGATCGCCTCGTTGATCATCGGCAGCAGGATGCGGTTGACGATGAAGGCCGGGAAATCCTCGGAGACGGCGACCTGCTTGCCGAGCTTGGAGACGAATTCCTTGGACGCCTCGAAGGTCTGGTCATCGGTGGCGATGCCGCGGATCAGCTCCACCAGCTCCATCAGCGGCACCGGATTCATGAAGTGAATGCCGATGAAGCGCTCGGGCCGATCGGTGGCGGCGGCAAGCCGGGTGATCGAGATCGAGGACGTGTCGGAGGCGACAATCGCCTCCGGCTTCAACACCGCGCAAAGCTCGTGAAAAATCTTGCGCTTGACCTCTTCCTTCTCGACCGCGGTCTCGATCACGAGATCGCAGTCGGCGAGGTCGTCGAGCTTTTCTGCGAGCTTGATGCGCGCGATCGCCTTGGCCCTCTCGTCCTCGGTCACGCCCTTCTTGGAGACCTGTCGCGCCAGATTGCCGTTGATGGTGGCCATGCCGGACTTGAGCCGGTCGGCCGAGACATCGTTGAGCACCACGTCGAAGCCGGCCAGCGCCGCAACATGCGCGATGCCATTGCCCATCTGACCCGCGCCGATCACGCCGACCTTCTTGATCACTGCCGCCATAATGTCATCCACCGGAACGGCGCGCTATGAGCGCGCCTGCCTAATCCCCTGAGCCGGGAGGTCTGATCCAATCAGAAGCTCGATTAGATCAGAATCCTGGCTCGAAACCTAGATTGGATCGCTTCCTTGACATGCCCCACGCCAAAGAAAACGGCTCAAAAAAGAAACACCGGCCGGAGTTTATACCTCCGGCCGGTGTTTTGAACGCGTTTTACTTGCCGAGCTTGCCGAGCTCGGCCGTCAGCTCCGGAACCGCCTGGTAGAGGTCGGCGACCAGGCCGTAATCGGCGACCTGGAAGATCGGCGCGTCCTCGTCCTTGTTGATCGCGACGATCACCTTGGAGTCCTTCATGCCGGCCAGATGCTGGATCGCGCCGGAAATACCGACGGCGACATAGAGCTCGGGGGCCACGACCTTGCCGGTCTGGCCGACCTGCCAGTCGTTCGGCGCATAGCCGGCGTCGACCGCCGCGCGCGAGGCACCGACACCCGCGCCGAGCTTGTCGGCGAGCGGCTCGATGTATTTGGCGAAATTCTCGCGGCTCTGCATGGCGCGGCCACCGGAGACGATGATCTTCGCCGAGGTCAGCTCGGGACGGTCGCTTTTGGCGACTTCCTCGCCGACAAAGGACGACAGCGCCGGATCGGCTGCCGCCGCGACGCTCTCGACCGGCGCGCTGCCGCCTTCGCCCGCCGCGGCGAAGGTGGAGGTGCGGACCGTGATGACCTTCTTGGCGTCCTTCGACTTCACCGTCTGGATGGCGTTGCCGGCATAGATCGGGCGCTCATAGGTGTCGGGCGCGACCACCTTGATGATCTCCGAGACCTGCATCACGTCGAGCAGCGCTGCAACGCGCGGCATCACGTTCTTGAAGCGCGATGTCGCGGGCGCGACGATCGCGTCATAGGACGGGGCCAGCGAGACGATCAGCGCAGCCAGCGGCTCGGCGAGATCGTGGGCATAGAGGTCACCGTCGGCGAGCAGCACCTTCTTCACGCCGGCGAGCTTGGCGGCGGCGTCCGCGGCGGCCTTGGCGTTCTGGCCGGCCACCAGCACCTCGACGTCGGCGCCGAGCGCTGCCGCCGCAGTCAGGGCCTTGTTGGTCGCATCCTTGAGCGACGAATTGTCGTGTTCAGCAATCAGAAGCGTCGTCATCAGAGCACCCCGGCTTCGTTCTTGAGTTTCGAGACCAGCTCGGCGACGTCCTTGACCTTGACGCCAGCCTTGCGGCCTGCCGGTTCAGTCGTCTTGAGGACCTCGAGACGCGCGGTGACGTCAACGCCGTAATCGGCGACGGTCTTCTCCGCGATCGGCTTCTTCTTGGCCTTCATGATGTTGGGCAGCGACGCATAACGCGGCTCGTTGAGACGCAGGTCGGTGGTGACGATTGCCGGCCCCTTCAGCTTCACGGTCTGCAAGCCGCCGTCGACTTCGCGGGTGACCTTGAAGTCGGAGCCGTCGACCTCGAGCTTCGAGGCGAAGGTCGCCTGCGACCAGCCGAGCAGCGCGGCCAGCATCTGACCAGTTTGATTGCTGTCGTCGTCGATCGCCTGCTTGCCGAGGATGACCAGGCCGGGCTGTTCTTCGTCCGCGACCTTCTTCAGGATCTTGGCGACGGCGAGCGGCTCGACGATGCCGTCAGCTTTCACCAGGATGCCGCGATCGGCGCCCATGGCGAGACCGGTGCGGATCGTCTCCGACGCCTGCGCCGGTCCAATGGAGACCACCACGACCTCGGTGGCCTTGCCACCTTCCTTCAGGCGCAGCGCTTCCTCGACCGCGATTTCATCGAACGGGTTCATCGACATCTTGACGTTGGCGAGTTCAACGCCCGATCCATCGCCCTTGACGCGGACCTTGACGTTGTAATCGACCACCCGCTTTACCGGCACTAAGACCTTCATCGATCCTCTTTCACTCAATTTAGGAGGGGGGCTATTTCAACTGGCGCGGAACCTAAAGGCCTGATCCGGCCCGGTCAACGCGCGAAGGGGCCAAATTTTAGACCTTAGAAATGCGCAGCTCAATGGGTCAGCGATTCTGGCCCGGAACCCAGAGCACGTCGCCGGCGCCATTATGGTTAGCGGCGCGGCTCGCCACGAACAGGAAATCCGACAGCCGATTCATATATTGGATGCCAGCCGCGCCGACCGGCTCGTTGGGCTGGGCGGCCAGTTCCACCATCACGCGTTCCGCCCTGCGGCAAATTGTGCGCGCGACATGGAGATGGGCGGCGGCCGGTGTGCCGCCGGGCAGCACGAAGGAGGTCAGCGGCGCAAGCTGGTCGTTGAGCCCATCGATGTCGCGCTCGAGCCGTTCGACCTGGCTTGCCACCACGCGAAGCCGTTCCGCCTTGCCTTCCCGCTCAGGCACCGCGAGGTCGGCGCCGAGATCGAACAGATCGTTCTGAATGCGGCCGAGCATCGCATCGAGATCGGGGGAGTCCTTTGTGTACAGACGAACGACGCCGATCGCGGCGTTGGTCTCGTCGACGGTACCATAGGCTTCGATGCGCAGATCGTATTTCGGACGGCGTTCGCCCGAACCAAGGGCTGTCGTGCCGTCGTCACCGGTCTTGGTATAGATGCGGTTCAATACGACCATGTTAACGCCCCATCGCCCAGACCGCGGTCATGGCGATGACGATCGCGATGAACTGAAGCAGCACGCGCCAGCGCATCAGCTTCTGGGACGTGTTGGCCGAGCCGCCGCGCATCATGTTGACGAGACCGAGCAGCAGCACCACCGCCACGGCGCCGGCTGCCACCGGCAGGATGAAGGTACTTAAAAGAGATGCCATTGGGGGTAGATAACACCGTGTGCGCTGATGCGCTATCTCCCTGGCTCAGTCATTCCGGGGCGACGCGAAGCATCGATCCCGGAATCCATCGGGCCACGATGCTAGCGGCGAGATGGATTCCGGGCTCGCGCTACGCGCGCCCCGGAATGACGATGGGGCGCTTCGCGATCTGGCTTTTAGGGCAATAATATCAGAAGGTAGCGGGATGACTTCCGATTTGCGCCAATGGCCCGATTTCTTCGCCGCTCCCCGCGCACGGGGCGAGCGAGCGGCGCCCGTCGTGTAGGTGACGCGTGAAAGCCATCCGCACCATCTATGTCGTCGGGATGGACGCGTTCTATACGTTCCTCGCCGATGACGGCTGGGCGATTGCGAGCCATATCGCGCTGTCGACGCTGATGGCGCTGTTCCCGTTCCTCATCGTGCTGACCTCGCTCGCCGGTTTCTTCGGCTCCAAGGAACTCGCTGACCAGGCGGCCGGGCTGATGCTTCAGGTCTGGCCGAAGCAGGTTGCCGACTCGCTCTCCGGCGAGATCCACGACGTCCTCACCACCACCCGCACCGGCGTGCTGACCATCGGCGCGGTGCTGTCGGTCTACTTCGCCTCCAACGGCGTCGAGGCCCTGCGGGTCGCGCTCAACCGTGCCTATGCGGTGGTCGAGATGCGGCGCTGGTACTGGCTGCGGCTGGAATCGATCGGCTATACGCTGGTTGCAGCTGTCACCGCACTTGCCATGGCATTCCTGATCGTGCTCGGCCCGCTCTTCATCGAGGCGGCGCGACGCCACATCCCGCTGTTCGTCGAATCCAACGAAAGCATCCTCACCTGGCTGCGCTACGGCATCACCATCGCCGCACTGGTGGTGGCGCTGTTCATCCTGCATGCGTGGCTGCCGGCGGGGCGGCGCGGCTTCCTCCAGATCCTGCCCGGCATCGTCTTCACCATGGTGGCGTCGCTGATCTCCGGCGTCGTGTTCGGCCAGTACCTGGCGCGCTTCGCCAACAATTATGTCACGATGTATGCGGGGCTCGCCTCGGTGATCATCGCGCTGGTGTTTTTGTATTTTATCGCCGCGATCTTCGTTTACGGCGGCGAGCTCAACGCAGCGATCATCAAGTTTCGGCTTCCTCACGGCGTCTCGCTTCAAGCAGCGCAGTCGCTAAAGCCCGCGGAGACACAGGCTTGACCAGGAAGGCGTCAGCGCCGGCCTCGCGCGAGGCCGCTTCGTCCTCGCCGCGGCCGGACACGCCGATAATCGGGATCTGAGCCAGTGGCGTCGGCATGGTGCGGATCCGCCTGATCGCCTCGACGCCGTCGATACCCGGCAGCACCATGTCCATCAGCACCGCATCGAAGGCGCCTTGCGCCAGCCGGTTCACGGCGTCCTCGCCACGCCCGATGAACTCGGCATGATGGCCGAGCTCGGTCAGAATCGTGTTGAGCACGACGCGGCCGAACGGATTATCCTCGACGCTGAGCACGCGCAACGCCGCCAGCGCATCGGCCTCGCTGCCATCCGACTTGCGCGAGTTCGACGGCCCCGCCGCATCGAGCGACACAGTCAGCGTAAACGTTGCGCCGCCGCCGCGCCGCGGCGCGACCGAGATGTCGCCACCCATCGCGCGCGCCAGCTGCTTCACCGAAGACAGGCCTAGGCCAGCGCCGCCGAAGCGCGAGGCAATGGTGACGTTGGCCTGGGTGAACGGGCGGAACAGCCGCTTGATCTCGGCCATGGTCAGGCCAATGCCGCTGTCGGAGACCGCAAAGGCGACGCCGACCTTGCGCTTGTCCTTCGCCTTGCCTTGTCCTTTGCCTTTGGTCGGGCGCCAGGGCGCGGCCGAGATCGCCACGCCGCCCTGGTCGGTGAACTTCACGGCATTGTCGATCAGGTTCTCGAGCGCGGCGCGCAGGCGGACGGGATCGCCGACCACGAGGCCGGGCAGTTTTTCAGAGATATCGACCGCGGCCTGAAGGCCCTTGGCCGCGGCACGCCCGGCGAGGGAATCGCCGGTGCTGCGAGCGAGCGCCCGCAGGTCGAACAGGTCCTGCCGCAACGCGCTGCCGCCCCTCCCCGTTTTGGCGGCGTCGACGAACAGGGTGGCAAGGCTCGCCAGATGTTCGGCACCGGCCTTGATCGTGTCGGCCCAGCGCCGCTCCCGCTCACCGAGATCGGAGGTTGCGAGCAGGTCGCTGATCGCCAGGATGCCGGTCAGGGGGGTGCGGACCTCGTGGGCAAAGGCGGCGAGCGCCGCCTGGACCACGTCAGGCGTGACGGCTGCGGTGCCGCGTTTGCGCGCCCCGCCGGCCGCCCCGGACCGCTTCCGAGGCGGTTGCCTGGACTTTCGCGTGGTGCGCGCTGCGCGCGTTTTCGCCGCCATAAATCCCCTTCGAAGTTTTCCCCTTCGAACCCCGGGCTCGCCGGCAAGCATGGCACGGCGGAACACCTGGAGTCACGGCGGCGTTTTGCTAACCCCCAGAGAAACTTAGCCTAATCCCACCAATCGGCGAATACTGGCGGGCGAGGCACCGGCCGCGCGCAACTCCCGCAGGCCGGTCGAGTGGCTCGATTTCGACAGCTTGTGGCCGGCTTCGTCGCGAATCAGAACGTGGTGCCAGTAGGCCGGCGCCGGCAGGCCGAGCAGAGCCTGAAGCAGACGATGCACCGCGGTGGCGTGAAACAGGTCCTGGCCCCTGACCACCTCGGTCACGCCCTGAAGCGCGTCGTCGACCACCACCGACAAATGGTAGCTGGTCGGCGTTTCCTTGCGGGCGAGGATCACGTCGCCCCAGGATTCGGGCCGCGCCGGGACGATCCCGTGCTCGCCGCCGGGCCCCTCGCCGAGTTCGTGCCAGGTCAGGCCGGCCACACGGCGGCAGGCGGCGGCCATGTCGAGCCGGAGCGCGTAAGGCGCGCCGGACTCCATCAGCCGCTTGCGCTGACCGGCGGAAAGCGAATTCGCATCGCCGGGATAAAGCGGCGCGCCGTCGGGATCGCGCGGCCAGGGCCCATCGGCCTCACGCGCAGCCACGAGCCTGGCGATCTCGGCGCGGCTCTCGAATGCGGGATAGACGAGGCCGAGCGCGGCGAGTTTTTCCAGAGCAGCGCGATAGTCGCCGAGATGCTCGGACTGCCGCCGCACCGGAGTCTCCCAGGCAATCTCAAGCCAGGCGAGGTCGTCGTAGATCGCCGTCTCGAACTCCGGCCGGCAGCGCGTCGCGTCGATATCCTCGATGCGCAGCAACAGCCGCCCGCCGGTCTCGCGCGCGCGATCGAAATTGAGCAGCGCGGAGCAGGCGTGGCCGAGATGCAGGAAGCCGTTGGGGCTCGGGGCGAAGCGGAAAACGGGTGGCATTGATTCTCTGGCTATTCGTCATTGCCGGGCTTGACCCGGCAATCCATCTTCCAAGACTCTGTTACGATAGGAGATGGATGCGCGGGTCAAGCCCGCGCATTACGAGTTGAGCCACAATGACCATCCACCTCGAAACCCAGTCCGACCTCGAAGAGGCCGTTCACGCGCTGGTCAAGCGCGATCCCCGCCTCAAACCCGTATTCGAGATCGCGGGCATGCCGGCGTTGCGGCGTCGCGAGCCGGGCTTTACGGGGCTTGCCCATATCGTCTGTGGGCAGCAGCTCTCGACCGCGAGCGCGGCGGCGATCTGGGGGCGGCTGTCGGCCGCCTTCGATCCGTTCGACCATGAGGCGGTGCGACGCGCCCGCACCGACCGGCTGGGGCGGCTCGGGCTGTCCGCGGCCAAGATCAAGACGCTGAAGCATCTGGCGCGCGAGATCATCGCGGAGCGGCTGAATCTCGACGTGCTCGCCGAGGAAGATGCAGACGCCGCGCATCATACGCTGATCTCGCTGCCGGGCATCGGGCCGTGGACGGCGGACGTCTATCTCCTGTTTTGCCTCGGCCATGGCGACGCCTGGCCGGCCGGCGATCTCGCCGTACAGGAGGGGATCAAGATTGGCCTTGGGTTGCAGGCGCGGCCGACGGAGAAGCAGATGGCGCCGCTCGCCGAACCCTGGCGTCCGCTGCGCGGTGCGGCCGCGCATCTGTGGTGGAGCTATTATCGCGCGGTGAAGAAACGCGAGGGCGTGCTGACGACGTAAGTGGGCGAACAGCGTTTTAAACTATGTTGCTGTTGCAAACGAAGCCCGCATGACCGATGAGATCCCGGCACGGACACGAGCCGGGATCGACATCATGACAGCCACCGACTTCATCGTTGCACGAGACGATTTCGAAACCTGCAAGACGATCGCAACCGCGCTGCCCGCAGCCGACGCGCTGCCGCGGGATGCGCTGCTGGTGAAGGTCGACCGCTTTGCATTGACCGCCAACAACATCACTTATGCCGTGCTCGGCGACGAGCTGAAATACTGGCAACTGTTTCCTGCACCGAGCGGCTTCGGCAACATCCCGGTGTGGGGCTTTGGCGAGGTGATCGCCTCGGAGCATCCCAACGTGCCCGTGGGCGAGCGGCTGTTCGGCTATTTCCCGATGGCCACGCATCTCGTGATCGAGGCGACCGACGTCAGCAAGCGCGGCCTGCGTGATGGCGCGGCGCATCGGCAGGGCGTGGCGCCGGTCTACAACGCCTATGCGCGCGTCAGCGGCGATCCCGCCTATGCCGGGCGGCAGGGCGACTACCAGGCGCTGCTGCGGCCGCTGTTCATGCTGTCGTTCCTGGTCGACGACTTCCTCGTCGAAAACGACGATTTCGGCGCGCGCACCGTGCTGCTGTCGAGCGCATCGAGCAAGACTGCGTTCGGGCTCGGCCATCTCCTGCATGCGCGGGGGCGCAAGGTGATCGGCCTGACCTCGGGCGGCAATACAGACTTCGTCAGCTCGCTCGGCTGCTATGATGAGGTCGTCACCTATGACTGCGTGACCAAGCTGCCGAGCGACATGCCGGTCGCCTTCGTCGACATGGCCGGCAACAGCGCGTTGCGCGCCAATCTGCACCGACATTTCGGTGACCAGATGAGATGCTCCGTGCGCGTCGGATTGACGCATCGCGCCACCGACGCTGACGAGGGCGAACTGCCCGGCGCAAAGCCGCGCTGGTTCTTCGCACCCGACCAGATCCGCAAGCGCGCCAAGGAATGGGGCCCGGGCGGCATCGAGCAGCGATTTGGCGCGGCATGGTCGGGCTTCGCGCCAATGCTTGAGAGACGCTTGAGCATCGTCGAAAGCCGTGGACCAGACGCGGTACGGCAGGTCTATCTCGACACGCTGAAAGGTCGCATTCCGCCTGAGCAGGGCCACATGCTCTCGCTGCTCGGGTAAAGCGCTTTTGACATAGGCTGATCCGGTATAGCGTTCACCTCAGAGGAAACGCCGCGAAGACGGCCACGAGGTCGCGCATGCTGGACAAGACGCAGGATATTTTCGTCTCCGCGCAGGCCTGGCTCGATGATTTCGAGCGCACGCTTGGGAAGCCTGAACCCGCTGCGCTCAACCGCCTGTTCGTCGCAGAATGCTTCTGGCGCGACGTGCTGGCGCTGAGCTGGAACCTGCAGACCATTGCCGGCCGCGACGAAATTGCGCATGCGCTGATCGCGCTCGCGCCAAAGGCAGCGCCGACCAACTTCGAGATCGCGCCGAACCGTGCGCCGCCGCGCTGGGTCACACGGGCCGGCACCAGCAACATCGAGGCAATCTTCAATTTCGAGACCGCACTCGCGCGTGGCAGCGGCATCGTCCGGCTCGTTCCCGATGCCGCCGATGGCGACAGGTTGAAAGCGTGGACGCTGCTCACCGCGCTCGACGAGCTTAGGGGATTTGAGGAACAGCTCGGCACGTCGCGCCCGCGAGGGCAAGCCTATTCGCGCGACTTCCGCGGGCCGAACTGGCTCGATTTGCGCAACGCCTCGCGCGACTATTCCGATCGCGATCCGGCCGTGCTGGTGGTCGGCGGCGGCCAGGCTGGCCTCGCGATCGCAGCACGGCTGAAGCAGTTGAAGGTCGACACGCTGATCGTCGATCGCGAGACGCGGATCGGCGACAATTGGCGCAAGCGCTATCACGCGCTGACCCTGCACAACCAGGTGCAGGTCAATCACATGCCCTACATGCCGTTCCCACCGAACTGGCCGGTCTATATCCCCAAGGACAAGCTCGCCAACTGGTTCGAAGCCTATGTCGATGCCATGGAGCTGAATTTCTGGACCGGCACCGAATTCGAGGGCGGCGCCTATGACGAGGCGAGGTGTCACTGGACAGTGACGCTGCACCGCGCCGACGGCAGCAAGCGCACCGTGCATCCGCGCCATGTGGTGATGGCGACCGGCGTCAGCGGCATCGCAAACGTGCCGGATATTCCGACGCTCCCCAATTACAGGGGCGCGCTGGTTCATTCCAGCCGCTACGAGGACGGCGAGAACTGGCAAGGCAAGCGCGCCATCGTCGTCGGCACCGGCAACAGCGGGCACGACATCGCGCAGGATCTCTATTCAAGCGGCGCGGAGGTGACGCTGGTGCAGCGTTCGCCGACGCTGGTCACCAATATCGAGCCGTCGGCGCAGCTCGCTTATGCGACCTACAACGAAGGCACGCTCGAGGACAACGATCTGATCGCGACCTCGATGCCGACACCGCTTGCCAGGAAGACCCATGTGATGCTGACGGAGCAGTCGAAGGAGCTCGACAAGGAGCTGCTCGACGGCCTCCGCCAGGTCGGCTTCAGGCTCGACTTCGGCGAAGCCGGCACCGGCTGGCAGTTCAAATACCTCACCCGCGGCGGCGGCTATTATTTCAATGTCGGTTGCTCCAACCTGATCGTCGAAGGTGCGATCAAGCTGAAGCAGTTCTCGGACATCGAAAGCTTCGTCGCCGAGGGCGCGCGGATGAAGGATGGCTCGACCATCGCCGCCGATCTCATCGTGCTCTCGACCGGCTACAAGCCGCAGGAATATCTGGTGCGAAAGCTTTTCGGCGACGGCATCGCCGACCGCGTCGGCCCGGTCTGGGGCTTCGGCGACGGGCTCGAGCTGCGCAACATGTATGCGCGCACGAAGCAGCCCGGCCTGTGGTTCATCGCCGGCAGCCTCGCGCAATGCCGCATCAACTCGAAATATCTCGCACTCCAGATCAAGGCGATCGACGAAGGGATGTTGGGGCAGGCCTGACCGGCTGCGCGTGATAAAGTCGGCCCCATCAACCTTGACTCATTGCTATGTTCATGAACAACTATGGGTTACTTTCATCAAAAATTGATCTTGAACATCTCGGTTTTTTCTCGAATAGCCCGAACCAGACAGCGGGTGACCCATGTTGGAAGCAATCAAGAAATTTAGCGGGGCCATCCTGACGTGCTTTGGCGCGCTGGTGCTCGTGATCATTCTTTGCGCGGTATTCTGGTTGATGACGAAGCTCGCGCCGCCGGGCGACGGCGGCTCGCTTCCTCTGCTCGCCATTGGCGGCGTCGTTGTTCTCATCTTCATGCTCGCCGCCGTCGCGATGGTCTTCTCGGCGCTCGGCCTCTCGAACCGCGATCTGGCGATGGGGCTTCCGGAGGGCTCGATCCGGGCGGTCATTGCGCTCTCGCTGATTGTGCTGTTCTCGATCCTCTCCATTTTCCTCTATCAGGGAGTGTCACGCGGCAACGTCGTGACGATCGCGGAGATGTCCGCCGCCGAGCGCACACAATTCATCAAGGATCATCCCAACGCGGTAGACCTCCAGTCCACTGCAACGAAGGGCAAGGACGGCGCAGTCAAGGACGGCTTCTTTGACGTCAGCTATCGCAGCGCGAACCCGGCGAGCGACGATTTCGCCAAGCAATTGCTGGTGTTGCTGGGCACGTTGATGACGGCCATCACGAGCTTCTACCTCGGCGCTGGAACCGTCACGTCAGCGGTGAAGACTGGAAATGATGCCGGAGCGCCAGCCCCGGCGGCCAACGGCGTCCAACCGGACAATCATTCGATCGCAGCGGCCGGACCACTGCAAATCACGATCAGCGGGACCAATCTCAACGTCATCACCAATGTGAAAATCACCCGGCTGGGCTCTCCTCCGATTGTCGCCACCAACGTGATGTCGAACCCCGGGCAAGTCACTTGCGATCTCGATGTCAGCCAGGCTGCGCCAGGGATTTGGGACATCGAGATGGACGACGGCGGATCGAAGTCGGTCAAGCTCGCCGGGAAACTCACTCTCAATCCCTAGACACTGTCCTGAATTGCAATCCGCGCGACGGGCGGATCGCGCCCGCAACGAGCCATGCGCAAAAGCACCTCGTGCTTCGGCTGATCCTCTGCAAGACTTCGCCGGCAAGGTGACCGGATTCGCCGGTCACCGCATCGGAGGAGATGCAGATGCCAGCCATTCTCGGCACCGGCGAACACCGCTATCGCGTTGTCGAAAATTTCGCAAAGCTGCCGGACGGATGGCAGCTCACCGATGTCGCCTCCGTCGCGGTGGACAGCAAGGACCGCGTCTATGTCTTCAACCGCGGTGCCCATCCGATGGTGGTGCTGGACCGCGACGGCAATTTCCTGCGTTCGTTTGGCGAGGGCCTGTTCTCCCGCGCGCACGGACTGCATATCGACGCCGACGACAATCTCTATTGCACCGATGATGGCGACCACACCGTGCGCAAATGCACCACCGACGGCAAGGTGCTGCTGACGATCGGCATCCCCGAGAAGCCGGCCGCCTTCATGAGCGGCGAACCGTTCCACCGCTGCACCCACACCGCGCTGTCGCCGAAGGGCGAGATCTACGTCTCCGACGGCTATGGCAATGCGCGCGTGCACAAGTTCACGCCCGACGGCAGACTGATCAAGAGCTGGGGCGAGCCCGGCACCGATCCCGGCCAGTTCAACATCGTGCATAATATTGCAACTGATGCCGACGGCTGGGTCTATGTCGCCGATCGCGAGAATCATCGCGTGCAGGTGTTCGACGGCGAGGGCAAATACGAGACGCAGTGGAACAATCTGCACCGCCCCTGTGCGCTGTGCTGCTGTGGCGGGGCCAAGAGCCCGACTTTCGTGATCGGCGAGCTCGGCCCCGGCCTCGATATCAACCGCAAGGTGCCCAATCTCGGCCCGCGGCTGTCGATCGTGGACGCCCAGGGCAAACGCATCGCGCGGCTCGGCGGTGAGGACGGCCCGGGCGTCGCCAGCGGAAAATTCCTGGCGCCGCACGGCCTCGCGCTGGACTCCAAAGGCGACATCTATGTCGGCGAAGTCGGCGTCACCAACTGGACGACCAGCTTTCCGAACGAGGAGATGCCGGTGGTGGTACGCACGACACGGTGCTTGCAGAAGCTGGAGCGGATGCGGGAGTAGCTCGCCTCCTCAATCCACCTTGATCCCCGACGCCCTGATGATCGGCCACCAGCGTTCGGCTTCTTCCTTCTGGTAGGCGCGCAGCGCTTCCGGCGATTGCTGCGCGATCGGCGACGGCTGAATTCCGAGCTCGGCAAAGCGCTGCTTCACCTGCGGGCTTGCCAAAATCTGCACCATCGCGGCGTTGAGCTTCGCAATCATGTCCTTCGACGTACCCTTCGGCACCCACAGGCCGTACCACAGCGATGCCGAATAGCCGGGCAGCCCGGCCTCCTCGGCGGTCGGAATGTTCGGCCAGGATGGCGAGCGCGCCTTGCTGGTCACCGCGAACGTCTTGATGCTGCCGGCCGCAACCAGCGCCTTGAAGTTCGAGGCCGGCTCGATCATCGCGTCGATCTGGCCCGCGATGAGATCCTGCATCGCCGGGCCATTACCCCGATAGGGCACGAACTGGAATTGCGTCCCGGTCTCCTTCTGGAAGGCGATGCCGGCGAGATGGCCGGTGGCGCCGACGCCGGCGATGCCGACCGATGCCTTGTCCGGATTGGCCTTGAGCCACGCAATCAATTGTCTGAGATCATCGGCGGGCAGATCCTTGCGGCCGACGATCAGAAGCGGCTCGCTGCCGATCAGGACGACCGGCTCGAGGTCGCGCAACAGATCGAACGGCAGCGCATAGAGCCCGCCGGTCAGCATGTGCGTGGTCGAGGTCCCGATCGAGAGCGTGTAGCCGTCGGGGCTCGCACGCACCGCCCGGCCGACGCCGAGCGAGCCGGCGGCCCCGCCGACATTCTCGATCACGACCGGCTGCTTCAGCGCTGCGTTGAGGCGCTCGCCAAGAAACCGCGCCAGCGTGTCGGTGGCGCCGCCCGCCGGGAACGGCACGATCATGGTGAAGGGGCGCGCCGGATAGTCCTCGGCCGTGGCCCCGCGAATCGGTGCCGCACTGAACACCACCACTGCCAGCAACAGGCCGAGCCAGCCTCGCATGCGTCCTCCCGAAAATGGCTTTTCCGAGTGTTTTTCTTGCCCTGCCCGACGGTAATAAGTCTCTCAACGGGCTTCACAATCCCGTCACGCTGCATGTAGTATGTCAATACTTGCTGCTTCGCAGCGTATGTTGGAGGCCGGGAGCGTTACTTGAACGCACATGTCTCGCAAGGCAGTTGGCCGGTGTTGGTGCTGAATGCGGACTTCCGGCCGCTGAGTTACTACCCACTGTCTCTGTGGTCGTGGCAGGACGCGATCAAGGCGGTGTTCCTCGACCGCGTCAACATCGTCGCCCATTACGATCAGGCGGTTCGAAGTCCCACGCTGCAAATGCAGCTGCCGAGCGTGGTGTCGCTCAAATCCTTCGTCAAGCCGACCACCCATCCCGCCTTCACCCGGTTCAACGTCTTCCTGCGTGATCGCTTCAACTGCCAGTATTGCGGATCGCCCGAAGACCTCACCTTCGATCACATCATCCCGCGCAGCAAAGGCGGCCAGACCACCTGGGAGAACGTGGTCGCGGCGTGCTCGCCCTGTAACCTGCGCAAGGGCAATCTCACGCCGGCGCAGGCCAAGATGTTTCCGCGCCAGCACGCTTTCGCGCCGACCGTGCACCAGCTCCACCGCAACGGCCGGCTGTTTCCGCCGAACTATCTGCACGACAGCTGGCTGGACTATCTCTACTGGGATACGGAACTGGATCCGTAGGGGCGGCTCGCTTCGCGTTACATGTATCCGAGGCCGGCGGTCGCCTTGCCCAGCCTATCGAGCCTTGGATCGCCGCCCACGGGAAGCCTCTTGCAGATCGTTGCGCGACTCGGTCGGGTCTCGCGGGAGAATTTCGAAATTCCCCGAGCGCTGGCTAAATCTCCCACCGGCAAAGCCGGCCAGAGTTTGACTATCGTTTCATCTACTCGGGGATGGCGTCATGAAACGGCTCTGCGTATTCATGGACGGCACTTGGAACGTCCCGAAGCATCTCACGAACGTTTCGCGCCTCGCCGCCCTCGTTGCTCCGGTGGATCCCGCAGGCATACCCCAAAACCAGAAGTACGTCGTCGGGATCGGTACGGATTTCACCGACAGGTTACGTGGTGCCTTCGGCAAGGGCATCAACAATCGCGTGCGAACGGCCTACGCGTGGTTGGCGGAGAACTTTTCGCCGGGCGACCACATATACGTCTTCGGCTTCAGCCGGGGCGCGTTCGAAGCGAGATCGCTGGTCGGATTCCTCGATCGATGTGGCCTGTCAACGAAGGCCGACGTACCGATCGTCGCCGCGCTATTCGAAAGATACCGCAGGCCCGACGTCGCTCCGAACAGATCGGAGCTCGCTTCGACCGGGAGGCAGTTGACGAAGGACGAGCGAAATTTCCTGGACAGGACAAGACCAGTGGAGGTCCGGTTTTTAGGTATCTGGGATACGGTCCGCTACCTCGACATCCCTTATGGACGAATACGCGGCTTCAGTAGATCGGAGAATCTGTTCCACGAAATCATGAGCACTCGTTCGTGTCGGACTATCCGCCAGGCCATCGCCATCGATGAGCACCGCAAGCCCTATCGCGTCGAGCATTTCGAATTGAGCCGACAGCATGCGGGTAGCACCGATACCGAGCAGCGTTGGTTCGCCGGCGATCACTGCGACGTTGGTGGCGGTCCTCCGGGTGGGATGATCTCGAACGTGCCGCTCCGATGGATGCAGCAGGAAGCTGCCTCGGCCGGCCTGCATTTCAAGGGCCTTCAGCCACTGACGGGCGATGAGCACAGTTATACGCTCCATGATGCCTACAGGAGGTTCCTGGGCGGCGCTTTCCGCGTCGCCAGCGCCCGCTACTATCGTGAGATCGAAAAGCGGACGGGCATCCGGAGCACCATCGACGCATCAGTCTTGAAACGCTGTCGAGAAGATCGCAGATATCGGCCAAGCAATCTTCGAGATTGGGCCAAGGAGGTCGGATGCGACCTCGCGCTCCAAAAGGACGACTTCCAATTCTGAAGACGTCGATTGGCACAGCCCGGCCGCCCTGCCCGACGCCCCTGTCAAATGCGCCATCGCATGAGACAAACGTCATTGCGCTCTTGTCTCACACCCCGATCGCATTCCTCGCGACGACATCCCGATAGAACGCCGCACTCAGCTTCGGCACCCTTGCCTGCGTCTCGAAATCGACCCGGTAGAGCCCGAAGCGTTTGCCGTAACCAAAAATCCACTCGAAATTGTCCATCAGGCTCCAGTGGAAATAGCCGCGGATCGGAACGCCTTCGGCGATCGCGCGCTGCATCTGGGTCAGGTAGTTGCGCAGGAACATGATGCGGTCGAGATCGTAGATTTGGCCGTCGGCAGAGATCTTGTCCTCTGACGAGGTGCCGTTCTCGCTGATATAGATGTTCTCGATGTTCCAGATCTTTGCGGCGATGCGCGGCGCCCAGTAGATCACCTCAGGGCCGACCCGCAGCCATTCCGAATTCATGTGCGGGAACGAAGCCGGGAACGGCAGCACGTGGAAGCCCGGCGCGCGGTCGGACGCCGTGACGTAGAATTGCGGCGCATAGATGTTGAGCCCGACGAAGTCGTTCGGCGTGCCGATGATCTTCAGCTCTTCGGCGGTGAATTTCGGCGCGTCGGCGCCGGCATAGGCGAGAAAGCCGTCGGTGTATTTTCCTTCCAGCACCACGCCGAGGAAGCCGGCATTGAGCTCGCGCGTCGCGATCTCGGCGGCGCGGATGTTTTCCGCCGTCGCGATCGCCGGCACGCAAGCCGCGATGTTCTCGGCCGCCCCGACGCGCGTGCCCGCGCGCCCGGAGGCGCGGATCGCCTGCACCGCAAGGCCATGCCCCAACGCGACGTGATGGCGGGCCTGGTTCAGCTGTGCCGTCGGCAGTTTCAGGCCGGGCGCGTCGATGGCCCAGCCATAGCCGAAATTCACGAAGCGCCCGACCTCATTCACGGTGAAGACGTTCTTGACGCGATCGGTCAGGCGTTCGGCGACATAGGCGGCATAATCCGCAAAGGCTTTTGAGGTGTCGCTGGACTGCCAGCCACCGACACGGTCCTGGAGTGCCTGCGGCAGGTCCCAGTGATAGAGCGTCGCATAGGGCTCGATGCCGTTCGCGAGCAGCTCGTCGACAAGGCGATTGTAGAAATCGAGCCCTTTGGGATTGGGCTGCCCCGTTCCCTCCGGAAACACCCGCGGCCATGCAATGGAAAAACGATACGCCTTGACGCCGAGCGTCTTGATCAGCGCGACGTCGTCCTTGTAGCGGTGATAGTGCTCATTGGCGCGATCGCCTGTCGAGCCGTCCTCGATCTTGCCCGGCGTGTGGCTGAAAATATCCCAGATCGACTTGCCGCGGCCGTCTTCGTCGACGGCGCCCTCGATCTGGTAGGACGACGTCGCCGTGCCCCACAGAAAATCCTTGGGGAATCGCGCTGGCGCAGACGCATCGCTCTCGGCGGCGCCGGCGCGCGTGGTGAGGCCGAGCGCAGCAAGGCCCGTGAGCTTCGCAAAGGAACGGCGCGAGAAGGAAGCCGGCATCGTCACCTCTGTGCTTGTTCCATATCGATCTGATAGGCGGAGATCCGGTCGATCTCGAACGCGACGGTCTGCGGCGTCTCCGCATCGACAGGGTCGACGCCGACAAAGAATTTCGATCCGATCGCGAGATTGACGATCATGTACATGGGATCGTCGAAGCCGATCGGGACCTTGATGTCGGAGACCGGCCTGCGGTCGATGAAATAGACCAGCCGGTCCTCCTCCCACAGCACACCGTAATTGTGGAATGCGCTCGAGGCGTCGCCGACCGCGAAATCGAAGCCGCAGGACTGGATCTTCTGGGTCGATGGAATTCGCCAATGCGTCGTCATCACCATGTCGCCGGGCCGCTCGCCGCGGCCTTCCAGCACGTCGACCTCCGGGGGCCAGCCGCCGTCATCCGCCAGCATCCAGAACGCCGGCCACACCGAATGGCCGACCGGGATCTTGGCGCGGATCTCGAAATATCCGTGCTTTTGCGAAAAAGTACCCTGCGTGGTCAGGATGCCCGAGATGTATTCATTGTTGAACAGCACGGGTTTCAGGTCCGGCGGGGTGCGACTTGCGACGATCGACAACACGCCGTCCTTGACCTTGAACGGGTCGAGCCCGAGCGGCGTCGTGGCGCGGCCGGCATAGCGCGGATCGACATAGATCTGCTGCTCGCCATTGGCGCTGGTCTTGCGCTTGAAGTCGGAGCCGTCGCCGCCCCAATAGCGCGCCTCCGGCCACGCCGCGCCGCCCGAATAATGCGGGATCCAGCGCCCGCTCGACAGCGGATGCTCGTCAAAATCCTCGTTGAAAGTCCGCCGCAGCGGCAGGAACATCAGCGAGGCGGGATTGACCGTCTCGAGCTTGCGGCATTCGATCGTGGACGGATCGGTCGTCACTTGCAGCGACAAGCTGACAGGTGCGTCATCGAAATCGTCCTGCGCGACGCCCGGCACTGATGCCACGAGCAATCCGATTGCGGCTAACGCGCTTCTCGTCCAACACTCGATCATCATCGCACATCGTGCATGCAAGGAAGGAGGCCGAGGATAACTCGCCCCTCTTCGTGCGGGCAAGAGCCGACGCTACGGCGCGACGATGTCCAGCCGGTCTCGCGGCGGAATTGTCGCCTTGAACGCCTCGAGCGCCGAGTTCAACTCGGCCGCATCGGCCAATGGCGTGCGGTAGAAGGCGACGTCCCGTTGCGACAAGGTCACAGTTCTCGTTCGCAACACGGCGACCTTGGTCCAGCTCGACGGCACGCCTTTCGGGAACCAGACGTCGTAGATCATCACCAGGCCGACGCCGTGATCGTTCGCAAGCGCTTCCATCTCCGCGGGTCCGTACCGCCCCGCGGTCCTTGCCTTTCGCACCGGTTCGGAGCCAAGGCCCCAGAGATCCAGCGTGTAGTCGGGATTGCGGTAGGCGACCATGCCGAGATCGTTGACCCCAACCGGATGCCGGTAGAACGATTTGGCAAAGCGGGCGAGCTGATATTGCTGCTCGTAGATGTCGCTGGCAGCGATCGGCGTGACCATCGCAGTCGTCACATAAGGCATCGCCGCAATGCCTAGCCCAAGCACCAGCGCGATCTTCGTAAGCGACCATCGCAACGCTGGCAAATGCGGCCTGGCGTGCGCGGCGCTCCAAAGCAAGGCGGCCGCTGCGAGCGCCATGATGTAGACCTCATAGCGGTTGAACCAGCCATACTGGCCGAACATCAGATGGGCGCCGATAGCTGCGAGAACAGTCAGGCAGACGATCACCGCCTTGCGGTCGGTGCGCAGCCAGGACGCGCAGCCGGCAACGGCAAGACCGAGCAGAATGAGCCGCAAACCGTAGGAGCTGGTGATGCTTCGCAGCAGGTTCTTGACGACCGCCGGCAGATTGCTCGTGGAGTCATCGAGATTTGCGAGGTAACCCTTCAGCAAGACCGAGCTCGGCAGCAGCGGAAGACCGCGCGACGTCATCAATGCGACATAGAGAGACAGACCGATGATAATGACGAGAGCGGCGCCGGCGGCAAAGCGCCGATGGCCAAGCAGCGCGAAACCAGCAATGGCCGCAGAGGCAAAGGCAGCGCCTTCGAAGCGGATCAGCGGAAGTAGCACCAGGGCGAAGAAGTGCAGCGGCGTCGGCTTCGATCCGCGCGCCGCGCCGGCGAGACCGAGAAAAGTCACGACGGACGCCCACACGTGAGCGCTGTGCTCCATGCCGGTCATCGGCAGCGCGACGGCGCTGACGTTGAAAATGAGCAGCAGCGCAATCAGATAGCTGAACGGACGATCATTCACGTCGTCGAACAGCCCATTGGCCTCCAGCGCGCGCAGGAGCGCAAATACCGTCGCGCAAGCGGCCGCGGCATTGATCAGCAGCGGGCCGAATGCACCGAGATGCAAGGCCTGGGTCAGCGCGAGAACATAGGGCCAGATGATCGAGGAGCTTGGCGACGAATATTCGCCGGGGTTGACGCCGTATCCGCCGGAGAGAATCTGGTCGGCAACCGCGAGATGGATATAGGCGTCGTCCAGCGCGAAGACGAGCTTGAAGTCGCACTGCGCGACCATCGCGACGAGCTCAGCCGCAAACAACACCGACCAAAGCAGCACGGCGATGGTCGAGGGACGAGTCCACAGACCTACGCCGGAATCCGCGGACGCCAGCCGGCCTGTGTGGTCCGGGCGATCGCAATGATTCACGGCAGTCGTCACGAAGCTCTCCCCACGGTCGAAGCCGAGCCCTGACAGTTCCCGACCCTCGTCCATCGCATCCGTTACAATCAAGAGTTTAATCGCGCATTTCCGCCGGGTTGTGGCCGATCCGTTACGTCAGCATTTCGTTAATGACGTCGGGCGCCTGGGCTTCCAGTTCCGCTTCATAACGATTCAGGGCAAAGATGAACGGTTCGTTACCGTCCGTTAAGCCGGAGGCGGCAAGCTCGATCGCAAAGTTCCGTGGCAGGCAAGGTCCCTTCATCCTCATGTTCGCCGAAACGCTGGAGTCCGTTCGATCGCAGCCGTCGAAGCGCGCGCTCTATGTGCGCGCTATCGTTGCGGCACTGGCGGCAATCTTTGCGCTGAAGATCTACTGGTTTGTCCGCTGGGGTTTCTGGCACGACCAGCAGGTGCCGGATTTCGCGGCCTTTCACCTCGTCGCCCAACGGGTCTGGCTCGGCGATCTCGACCTGACCTACCGGTTCGCGGTGTTCATGAAGATGCAGGCGAGCCAGTCGGGCGGCGCCACCGGCTTCATGCCATGGACCTACCCGCCCCAGTTCGATCTGCTGCTCGCCCCGCTTGCTTTCCTGCCGACCTGGGCGGCTTACGCATTGTTCACCGGCGCGACGCTCGCGGCCTATCTGATGACACTGCGCAAGCTCGCGGGAGAGCATTTTGCACAGGTGCTCGTCATCCTGTTTCCGGCGATCGCGATCACGATCGGCTGCGGGCAAAATGGATTCCTCACCGGTGCACTGATCGGGCTCGTCTGCGCCCATGCCGACAGGCGCCAGGTGCTCGCGGGGCTCGCGCTCGGCGCCATGGTCATCAAACCGCACCTTGCCGTTGCCATCGGCCTCTATCTGCTAGTGACCCGTCAATGGGTGACGATCGCCGTCGCCGCAGGGGTCGTGTTGGTAAGCTCGCTTGCGTGCACCCTCGCCTTCGGACCGCAGATCTGGCTCGCGTGGTTGGGCGCGATCAAGGAGTCGGCGGGCTTTCTCGAGCAGGGCTTGTATCCGCTGTTTCGCATGATCTCGGGCTATGCGGCGCTGTACAATTTCGGCGTCCCGGCCGGCGGTGCGTTCTGGGGCCAGGTCACGATTGCCGGCCTTGCGCTCGCGACCGTCGTACTTGGTGTCGTTCGCGGGATGCCTCCCTCGTTCACGCTCGGCGTCGCCGCGGTGGTCTCGGTGATGATCAGCCCCTATGCCTATGATTACGACCTGCCCATCACGGGCGTAGGTCTGGCGCTGCTCCTACCCGATCTCCCCAAGGTGGCCTCCCCGCGCGAGCGCAGCATCATGTACACCCTGTTGATGCTGGCCGGCGCTTACGGCTTGCTGCAATCGACGAGCCTCGCCTCCGGCTTCGACGAGCGCTTCAAGCCGGCGATCGCCGGCGCCGCGCTGATGGTCCTGCTGACGATGCTGCTGCAGACGATGTGGCGCAACGCGCTGCCGGCCCCCTCAGTCGAACTCGGCGCGCCGGCACGCGCGCTCGAATAGCCCGCATGCGGGCCATGGCGGCCGACGGAACCGGAAAGGCAGGCTGCCCGTTCAGTTGAAAGGCCACGCGACGGCGCGTGGCGCAGCAGAACCGAGGGAGCTCGCCATGCCCACAGCCGAGAAGGATCACGTCTACAAGATCCTGGAACTGGTCGGATCGTCCGAGGCATCGATCGAGGACGCGATCAAGAATGCAGTCAGCCGTGCTGCCAAAACCATTCGCGACATGAAATGGTTCGAGGTCGTGCAGACGCGCGGCCACATTGAGAACGGCACCGTGCGCCACTATCAGGTAACGCTGCGCGTCGGGTTCACGCTGGAGGGATAGGCCGCATCTCCCAGGCACGATTACGTAGGGTGGGCAAAGGCGCGTTGCCCCGTGCCCACCATTAGGCCCTCGCCTGGAATGGTTGGCACGCTCACGCTTTGCCCACCCTACAAGGTCAGCGTTACGCCAAATGACACGCCACGAAATGCCCGCCTGTCCCCTCCTTCAGCTCCGGCGCGGATTCCGCGCAGCGCGGCTGGGCGATCGGGCAGCGGGTGTGGAAGTGGCAGCCTGACGGCGGCTTCATCGGGCTCGGCACGTCGCCCTTGAGCCGGATGCGGTTGCGCTTGAGCTTGGGATCCGGCACCGGCACCGCGGACAGCAGCGCCTTGGTGTAAGGATGCTGCGGGTTGCGATAGAGGTCGTTGGCTTTCGCGAGCTCGACGATACGGCCGAGATACATCACCGCGACGCGATCCGAGATGTGCTCGACCACCGAGAGGTCGTGCGCGACGAACAGATAGGTGAGGTTCAGCTCGGCCTGGAGATCCTCCAGGAGGTTGATGACCTGCGCCTGAATCGAGACGTCGAGCGCGGACACCGGCTCGTCGCAGACGATCAGCTTCGGCTCGACCGCAAGCGCGCGTGCGATCACGATGCGCTGGCGCTGGCCGCCGGAGAATTCGTGCGGATAGCGGCGCATGTGCTCGGCCTTGAGGCCGACTTTCACGAGCAGGCTTGCGACACGCTCTTCGCGCTCCTTGGCGGACAGCGCCAGATTGTGGATGGTGAAGGCTTCGCCGAGGATCGATCCGACCGTCATGCGCGGATTGAGCGAGGCGAACGGATCCTGGAACACGAGCTGCATGTTCCGCCGCATCGCGCGCAGGTCGGTGCCGCCGAGCTGGCGGACGTCCTGGCCGTCGAAGATGACTTCGCCGTCGGTCGGCTCGATCAGGCGCAGCACGCAGCGTCCGGTCGTCGACTTGCCGCAGCCGGATTCACCGACGAGACCGAGCGTCTCGCCGCGATTGACCGAGAACGACACCCCATCGACCGCATAGACACTGCCGACCTGGCGTGACAGCAGGCCGCCGAGCACCGGAAAATGCTTCTTCAGGTTGGAGACGCGCAGCAGGGGTTCGCTCATGCCAGTCCTCCTGCCACGTCTCCCAGAAGCGAATCTCCCAAGTGACATGCCATGCGGTGGCCGGGCGCGATCTCGCGCAACAGCGGCTCCTTCTCGGTGCAGACGCTCATGGCATGACGGCAGCGCGGCGCGAAGCGGCAGCCGACCGGCGGATTGATCAGGATCGGCACCGAGCCGCCGATCGCCTCGAGCCGCGTCTTGTGCTCGCTGTCGAGATCGATGCGGGGGATCGAGCGGATCAACCCTTGCGTATAGGGATGGCCGGGATCGGCGAAGAGATCGTCGACCAGCGCTTCCTCCACCACCTTGCCGGCATACATCACGACGACGCGCTGCGCGGTCTCGGCGACGACGCCCATGGCATGGGTGATCAGCATCACCGCCATGCCGAAGCGCTCCTTCATGTCCTGGAGCAGGTCGAGGATCTGCGCCTGGATGGTGACGTCGAGCGCGGTGGTGGGCTCGTCGGCGATGATCAGCTTGGGCTTGCAGGCGAGTGCCATCGCGATCATCACGCGCTGGCGCATGCCGCCGGAGAACTGGTGCGGATAGTTGTGCACGCGGCCTTCGGCGTTGGGGATCTGCACCAGCTTCAGCATCTCGATGGTACGCTCGACCGCCTGCTTCCTGGTCACGGCCTCGTGCCGGCGCAGGCTCTCGGCGATCTGCTCGCCGACGGTGAGCACCGGATTGAGCGAGGTCATCGGCTCCTGGAAGATGAAGCCGATCTCCTTGGCTCTGATCTCGTCGAGCTGCTGGCTCGTCAGCGGCACCAGATCGCGGCCCTCGAAGATGATCTCGCCAGCGGCGATGCGGCCCGGCGGCATCGCGATCAGCTTCAGGATCGACATCGCGGTGACGGTCTTGCCGCAGCCGGACTCGCCGACGACGCAGAGCGTCTCGCCGCGGTTGATGGAGATGTCGACGCCGTCGACGGCCTGCAAGATGCCGTCGTCGGTGGAGAAGTGGGTTTTAAGGCCCTTGATCTCGAGCAGCGGCGCCATCAGATCACCCGTCGCGCATCGAGCGCGTCACGCAGACCGTCGCCGATGAAGTTGATGGCGACCACCGCGATGAAGATCGCGCCGCCCGGAAACAGAGCCCAGTGCGGGCCGATGTCGAGGAAGTCCTTGGCGTCGTACAATAGCCGCCCCCAGGTCGGGGTGTCCGGCGGAAAGCCGAGGCCGAGGAAGGACAACGTCGATTCCGCGATGATGGCGGCGGCGACGTCGATGGTGCCGGCGATGATCACCGGACCGAGCGCATTGGGCAGAATGTGCTTCACCACCTGCCGCACCGGACTGGCGCCAAGCGCGCGCGCAGCCTCGACGAACTCCTTTTCGCGGATCGACAGGAACTGCGCGCGGACGAGGCGGGCGACCGGCATCCAGCGCAGGCCGCCGATCACGAGCACGATCAGGATGAAGATGCCGCCCTCGGGGCCGAACATCGATTTCAACCCTTCGCGGAAAAGATAGATCAGCAGCAACAGCAGCGGCAGTTGCGGCAGCGACAAGAACAAATCAGTAAGCCACATCAAGCCGTGCCCGAGCGCGCCGCGCGACATGCCGGCGAGCGCACCGATCAGCGTGCCGATGACGACCGAGACCAGCATCGCGGCGAGCCCGACCGCAAGCGAGATCCGCCCGCCATAGATCATCCGCGCCAGGATATCCTGGCCGAGATCGTCGGTGCCGAAGGGATGCGCGAGCGAGGGCCCCTGGAGACCAGCCACGATATCGATGTCGTTGATCTTGACGCGCCAGATGAAGGGACCGACGACCACCGCCAGGATCAGAATGAGGAGCAGGAAGGCGCTCACGACGGCGAGCTTGTGGCGGCTGTAGCGCCGCCACGTCTCGCGCCAGGGCGAATAGACGCGCCGCTCAGCGGAGGGAGATGCGAGGGTCAAGCCAGCCATACAGCACATCCGCGATGAGATTGAAGAGCACCACCAGACAGGCGAACACAAAGGTCACAGCCATCACGACCGGGGTGTCATTGGAGAGAATGGAGGAGATCAACAGCGAGCCGATGCCGGGAATGCGAAAGATCTGCTCGGTGACGATGGCGCCGCCGAACACCGCCGGCATCTGCAACGCAATCAGCGTGACGACCGGGATCATGGCGTTGCGCATGACGTGCTTGACGATGACCGTAGCTTGTCCAAGGCCCTTGGCGCGCGCTGTGGTGACATAGTCGAGCCGGATCACGTCGAGCATGGCCGAGCGCACGAAACGCGTCATGGAGGCGGCCTGGAACAGGCCGAGCACCGCGACCGGCATGATCGCCTGCCGGATCATCCCTAGCACCCAGTGGATGCCGGTCCCCTTGACGTCCGTGGAATAGACGAAGGGCAGCCAGTCCAGCGTGACCGAGAAGATCAGGATGAACAGGATGCCGGTGAAGAAGGTCGGCAGCGAGAAGCCGACGAAGGCGAGCGTGTTTGCGATCTGGTCGAACAGCGAATATGGCTTCGTCGCCGCATAGACGCCGACGGGGATCGCGATCAGCAGCGCCAGGATCTGCGCCGAGCCGATCACGTAGAGCGTGGCCGGCAGGCGCTGGAGGATGAGCTTGTCGACATCCATGCGGCTAACGAAAGAGAAACCCCAATCGCCATGCGCCATGGCCGACAGCCAGTGCAGGTAGCGAAGATAGATCGGATCATCGAGGCCGAACCTGGCCCGAAGTGCAGCCTGCACTTCGGCTGGCACGTTCGGATTGGTCGCGAGCTCCGAAAAGGGATCACCGGGCGCGAGCGCCAGCACGAAGAACAGCACCGCCGAGATGCCGAGCAGGCTCGGAATGGCGATCAGGAGGCGACGCAGGACATACTGGCTCATGGGGAAGAATCCCGTCTATGCCCGCGCGATCATGCCTCCCGATACCAGTCCTGAATGTTGTCGGTCCGGTTGGCCCAGCCCGAGATGACCGGCTGCAGCGTGTTGGCACAGGCATCCACCGTAAGGCGATGCATCACCGGAATGAACACGGTGTCCTGCCACAACAGGTCATTGCACTTGATATAGAGCGAGGCCCGCTTGACCGGGTCGATCTCGGTCTCGGCCGCGGCAATGGCGTCGTCATAGTCCTTGTTGACGTAGCGTGGGAAATTCTGGCCCTGCCACTTGTTCTCCTTGGTCGCCACATTGCCCGAGATGTAGCGGCGCATATGCAGCGCCGGGTCCGGCTGCGTCATCGGGATCTGGAACATCTCGATGTCGGCGTAAAACTTGGGGTAGGTGTCCGGGTTGGCGACGTCCGATGAGAAGAAGACCGAGGCAACGACCGATTTCAGCTCGACGTCGATGCCGGCCTTCTGGCAGGCCTGCTTGACGATGGCCTGGGTCTTCTGGCGCGGACCGTTGGTCGAGGTCTGGTACAGAAGCTTGAACTTCTTGCCGTCCTTCTCGCGGATACCGTCCGCGCCGACCTTCCAGCCGGCTTCGTCCAGCATCTTCGATGCCTTCTCAATGTCGAACTCCCACGCGGTGTTCTTGGAGACGAACTTCTCGGGACCGTTGAGGTAGTTGGCCGTGGTGCGTCCGGCGCGACCGTAGATCGCCTTCTTGACGGAATCGCGGTCCACCAGCAGGGCAAGTGCCTTGCGAACCTTCGGATCCGACAGGATCGGATGCTTGGTCTTTATCGAGGACCGCTCGCCGTCGACCTCAGTATTCGGGTCGGTGAAGTTGATCGCGATGAACTCGATGTCGCCGCCCACGGCGTAAACGGTCTTGCCCTTGCCGCCCTTCTCCAGACGTAGCAGCACGTCATCCTCGACCTGCATGTTCCAGGCAAAGTCGAACTCGCCGGTCTGGATCACGGCGCGCGCCGCGGAGACCGCATCGCCGCCGCCCTTCATATCGATGGTGTCGAAATACGGACGGTTGGGCATGTGGTAGTCGGGATTGAGCGCGCCGCGGACCAGATCGCCCGGCTTGAACTCGACGAATTTGTAGGGGCCGGTGCCGACCGGGGCCAGATTGGCCGGGGCCTCGCGGGATTTCGATCCCTTGAAGTCGGCAAACAGATGCTTCGGGATGATGCATCCGTAGGCGCCGACGAACGCATTGGCCCAGAACGGCGTCGGGTTCTTGAACAGGATACGGACGGTGAGGTCGTCCACCTTCTCGACAGTCATATCGGCGTAGGTGCTGATGGAGACGGCTGCCGTGGCAGGATCGCTGGCGTAGGCCCAGGTGAACACGAGATCGTCGGCGGTCAGCGGCTTGCCGTCATGCCATTTGACGCCGGGCTTGATCTTCCATGTGACCGACTTGCCGTCGGCGGCGAGGCCGCCATTTGCGGTCGACGGGATTTCGGCGGCGAGGATCGGATTGAGATTGCCGTTGGCGTCCCAGCTTGCGAGCGGCTCGTAGAACACGCGCGAGCCGTCCTGGTCCTTGGTGCCGGTCGCAAAATGCGGATTGAGCAGAGTCGGCCCTTGCCACCACAACAGCTTGAGCGGGCCGCCGCCGCCACGCTTGGTCGGGGGATAGGGGGTCGGGCTCTGCGCCATCGCGACGCCGCCAATGGCGAGGATCTGGTTGGCCAGCGGGGCGGTGAGGCCGACGGCGGCCAGACGCAGGATGAAGGCGCGGCGATCCATCCGCCCGTCCTTCACGTCGCCGATCATGGAACGCAGTTCTTTATCCAGCATGGTTGTCCCCCGTCTGGTTCCCGTATGGATGCAGGCGGCCGCGCGGCGGCTGCCGGGTTTTGGCTGGCACTAGATGGCACACCGAATAGGCCGCGCGTCAACTGCGACCGTGTGTATGCAAACGGTCTTCTGGCTGTCTGTTGGGCAAAACGTGTTCCGGCAGCCCAAGCGTTCGGCAATCCGGCGCCAAAATGCGCCGGAAACGACGTTGCACTGCGGAAAATTTGTTCGCCGGATCAGACGAAGTATCGAGACGAATTCTACATCACGGACATGTTGAGCGGCGGCGAGACGTGGTCCGGCAGCGGGCAGACATAAGGTGTCTTGGCCGTCCGCTTCTTGAGGTCGGCCTTCGCAGCCTTGATGAGTTCCGGTTCGATCAGCGCCTTGATGCCCAGGCCCGCCATCGCCTTGGCCGCCTGCACCATGGCCTTGTGGGCATGCGAGCTCTTGCCCTGCGCCACCACCTGCCAGGTGTGGAATGGCGTGCCGATCGCGACCGTCGGTGCGTGAACCTGCACCGTCGGGACCACCCAGCTCACATCACCGACGTCGGTCGAACCGACCAGCGGGTTGCGCTTGGCATCCAGCGGCACCAGGAAGTCGGCCAGCGGCCGATCGGTCGGCTCCATGCCGATCGCGTAATAGACCGAGGCGATGTCCTTGTCGGTCAGCGTGCCGCGGATCTGGTTGGCAAAACCCTTGTCCGCATCGTCGAAATGCGGCGGTCCGAGTTCTTCCATGACCCGGTGCAGCGCCTGCTCGAGCGGTGTGTTCGGCAGGATGTTGGAGACCGCGGAGATGATCTTCATCTCGACCTTGGTCTCGGTCATCAGCGCCGCGCCCTCGGCGATCTTGCTGACGCGCCCGGCCAGCTCGTTCATGCCGGGAAGGTCACGGGCGCGGATCGAATAGCGCACGCGGGCATGGGCCTGCACCACGTTGGGTGCGATGCCGCCGGTGTCGAGTAGCGCGTAGTGCACGCGCGCGTCGCTCGGCATGTGCTCGCGCATGTAGTTCACGCCGACATTCATCAGCTCGACCGCGTCGAGCGCGGAGCGGCCGAGATGGGGCGAAGCCGCCGCATGCGAGGTGCGGCCGGTGAAGATGAAGTCGGCACGGGTGTTGGCAAGCGACGGCGTCACCGCGACTTCCCAGAAACTGTGCGGATGCCAGGTGATGGCGATGTCGGCGTCCTCGAACGCGCCGGAGCGCACCATGAAGGCTTTCGCCGCGCCGCCTTCTTCGGCCGGGCAGCCATAATAGCGCACGCGGCCCGGCACCTTGTTCTCGGCAAGCCAGTCCTTCACCGCGGTCGCGGCAAGCAACGCGGCCGAGCCGAGCAGATTGTGACCGCAGCCATGGCCGTGGCCGCCGGTCTCGACCGGACGGTGCTCGGCGACGCCGGCCTCCTGGCTGAGGCCCGGCAATGCGTCATATTCGCCCATGAAGGCGATGACCGGTCCGCCTTCGCCCCACTCGCCCATCACCGCGGTCGGGATGCCCGCGACCTTCTCGGTGATGCGGAAACCCTGGTGGCGCAATTCAGCGAGATGCTCGGCGGCGGACCGCGCCTCGGTGTAGCAGACTTCGGGCATGCCCCAGACCTTGTCGCTGAGGTCGATGAAACGTCCCTTGATCGTGTCGATGCCACGCCAGATGTCGCTGCGGTTGTCCATTGCTTCGGTCCGTGATCTCTTGGTCTAACGAAGCGGCAATCGTTAGCAGCTTAAGGCGCGCACGACCAGCGGATCGCCGGACATCAGCCATGCGGTAAGCCGCGACCAGGCCCTGATCGGACGAACTGCCGCCGCGACGAGCACGGACAGTTCCTCGTCATGATCGGTGAATTGCTCCGACGGTGTCTGGAATAGTTGGCGGTCAAGGCTTTCAAGACGGCCGCCCCGGGCTTAAATTACCAACGCTTCGCGCGTCCTGTTTTCGCGACGAAGGGATCACGCTCGCAGATCAGGAGACCTCCATGCCCGCTCTGACCGAATGGAGAGTGCCGCCGGCCAACCAGCCGCGGGCGAGCGATTACGGTTTCGATCTCGACCGCGCGCTCGCCTCCGTTGTTGGCCTTCATGCCATCATCCCGCCGGACGCTTTCAGCGCCGAGACGCTGGGCACCGAACGTGCCGGCAACGGCGTCGTGATCGACGACGGGCTGGTGCTCACCATCGGCTATCTCGTCACCGAGGCCGAGTCGGTGTGGCTGCATCTCGGCGACGGGCGCGTGGTGGAAGGACATGTGCTCGGCTTCGATGCCGTCAGCGGGTTCGGCCTGGTGCAGGCGCTCGGCCGGCTCGACATCGAGCCGTTGCCGCTCGGCTCGTCGGCGGAGGCCAGGATCGGTGACCGCGTCGTGGTCGGCGGCGCCGGCGGCCGGACGCGATCGGTCGCGAGCCAGATCGTGGCCAAGCAGGAATTCGCCGGCTATTGGGAGTATCTGCTCGACGAGGCCGTGTTCACCTATCCCGCCCATCCGAACTGGGGCGGCACCGGACTGATCAACGAGCGTGGCGAGTTGATCGGCATCGGCTCGCTTCAGCTGGAGCGTGAGCGCGACGGCAAGGCCGAGCACGTCAACATGATCGTGCCAATCGACCTGTTGAAGCCGATCCTTGACGATCTGCGCAAGTTCGGCCGGGTCAACAAACCGGCACGGCCCTGGCTCGGGCTCTATTCGACCGAGATCGACAACCGCGTCGTGGTGATCGGGATCTCCGCCAACGGCCCGGCCGCGCGCGCCGAGCTCAAGACCGGCGATGTCATCCTCGCGGTGGATGGCGACAAGGTCACAAGCCAGACGGCCTTCTACAAGAAGATGTGGGCACTCGGCGCCGCCGGCGTCGACGTGCCGCTGACCGTGCATCATGAGGGCGTCACCTTCGACGTCACGGTCACGTCGACCGACCGCTTCAAGCTCTTGAAGGCGCCGAAGCTGCACTGATCCCAACATTTGAGGAAGCAGCAATGACCGAGGCCGTCGTCGACGACATCGTGGCCGTGCTGCCGCACTTGCTCAATGCGCTGGAGGCACTCGGCTTCTTCGCTCGGCGTCTGCATCCGCCGGCCTTTGGCTCGGTGATGTCTGCGATCGGTGCGCCGGACGAGGCGTTGCAAGCCGCGCGCGCCGCGATCGGCGAGTGGCCCGAACAATTTGCCGGCTTGCGTAGCCGGCTGGATACGGCCTGCAACGAGACGCTCGCCGCCTTCGCCGGGCTGCGCGAGGTCGAGCGCGGCAATGGCGATCTCGTCGCCGTGTTCCGCACGCTGCGCCACATGCCCCGCGCAATGGAGGCGCTGTATCCGCTGTCGCTGCAGTTTCCGCCGGTGAGCAGCTTCTTCCTCAACGCCGCCAATCGCGAGAATGGCGATTTGCTTGCACGGCTGGAAGCCGGCGCAAGCGAGCACACCGGAATCTTCCACGATCACAACGAGCCGGGCAGCCGCGGCGGCTTCTCGGTCTATGTGCCCGAATATTACACACCGGATCGCGCCATGCCGCTGGTGATGGCACTGCATGGCGGCAGCGGAAACGGTCGCGGCTTCCTGTGGAGCTGGCTGCGCGACGCCCGCAGCCTCGGCGCAATCCTGGTGGCACCGACCGCGACCGGGCAGACCTGGGCGCTGATGGGCGACGACACCGACACGCCCAATCTGATGCGCATCTTCGAAACCGTGTGCAGCCGCTGGACCGTCGACACCTCGCGCCTGCTGCTGACCGGCATGAGCGATGGCGGCACCTTCTGCTATGTCAGCGGGCTCGACGGCGCCTCGCCCTTCACGCATCTTGCGCCAGTCTCCGCAACGTTCCATCCGCTGATGGCGGAGATGGCCGACGCCACGCGGATGCAAGGCCTGCCGATCTTCATCACCCACGGCAAGCTCGACTGGATGTTTCCGGTGCAGACCGCGCGGCAGACGCAGGCCGCGCTTTCCGCGGCGGGCGCCGACGTGACCTATCGCGAGATCGACGATCTCAGCCACACCTATCCGCGCGAGATCAACGCGGAGCTGGTGGCGTGGCTGAATGGAAGTTAGGCGCGCGGTAGCGAAATGTCGAAAACAACCCCATGCACAGTAGACCGTGCGTGTCAGATCAGCGCGACGTGCGCTCCCTTAAAGCCATTTGACCCGTCGGGCAAAACAGCGGCATAATGCGATTATTCCGAAATCCATTGCCATGGCTGAATGGAGCATGAACGAACCGTCCTTACCCGCGCCGCACTGTCGCGGAACCATCACTCCGGGCCGACGTTATCCGCCCGTCACCGGAGGTTCGCCATGCAGACTTTTTTTGGAATGATCTTGGGCGCGTTGCTGCTCGGCTGCGGCGTGTATGTCTATGACTCCATGCAGACGTCGTCCGTTGCCAACGGCGAGGTCGCGACCGCCAATCGCACCATCGTGAACTGGGATGTCGCGAAGGCCGATTGGGACCTGTTGCGCGATCGCGCGCACAAGGATTGGGTCCGGATCTCGTCGAAGTAACGCGATCGACCAAACCTGAACAAGGCGCCGTCGCGATTCGCGGCGGCGCCTTTGCTTTGCCGGCGTTCAGCGCCGCGGTTCGTCAGTTCATCTTCGCCTTGCGGGCATCGGCGATGACCTGCTCGAACTCGGCCATGCTCAAGACGCCCGGCACGCGATACTTGCCGACGATGAAGGACGGCGTGCCGCGGAAACCGAAGGCTTCAGCCTGGTCGTTGTTGCGCTTGAGGATGGCGTCGATGTCCTTGGCGCGCCCCGACAGATCCTGCTTCAACCGGTCCATGTCGACGCCGGCGGCCGCAAGCAGCTCGTTGATGCGCGGCTCGGTCAGGCGCGAGCTGACGCCCATCATGGCGTCATGGGCCTGATGGTATTTGTCTTGATATTTGGCCGCGAGCGCGATTCGCGCCGCCGTGACCGAGACCGGCCCAAGGATCGGCCAGTCCTTCAGCACCAGCCTCACCTTGCCGTCATCCTTGATAACCTGGCGCAGCTCGGGCTCGAGCTTGCGGCAATAGGGGCAATTGTAGTCGGACCATTCGATGATGCTGATGTTGCCGTCGGGATTGCCGGCGACGGGCACGTCGGGATCGCGCAGCACCTTGGCTTCGGTCAGCACCTCGTCGTCGGCGGCGGCGGCGCGCGCCAAGGTCATGCCACCCGCCGCCAGCGCACCGGCCCCGATCAGCGTCAACGCCGCGCGCCGCGTCGGGCCGAAACCCTTCTTCCTGAATCCTGTCATATCTTGTCCCGTTTCGGTCCCATCGCCGCAAATACGGCTCGGGACCGGGAGTTGTTACCGGTCATATAGAGGGTCGCGGCCGCGATGTCATCGCACCAGCAGCGTCACCGCGATCGGTACCAGGAACGAGGTGACCAAAGCGTTCAGGCTCATGGCGATGCCGGAGAACACGCCGGCGATCTCGTTGACCTGGAACGCCCGGGCCGTGCCGATACCGTGGGCAGCGAGGCCGGCGGCAAAGCCGCGGGCCCGGAAATCGGTGATGCCGGTGCGGTTCATCAGCGGTGTCACGATGATCGCGCCCATGATGCCGGTGAGGATGACCGAGACCGCGGTCAGCGAAGGATCGGCATGCAGGGATTCGCTGATGCCCATGGCGACCCCCGCCGTGACCGATTTCGGCGCCAGCGACGTCACCACGTCGCGCGGCAGGCCGGCGAACTCGGCGAGCAGAACGACCGACACCACCGCCGTGACCGAGCCTGCAACCAGCGCCACCAGCATCGGCACGATGGAGGCGACGACGCGCTTGCGATTCTCATAGAGCGGCACGGCGAGCGCGACTGTGGCGGGCCCGAGCAGGAAATGCACGAACTGCGCGCCGGCGAAATAGGTGGTGTAGGACGTTCCTGTCATAAGCAGGAATGCGCCGATGATCCACATCGCATGCAACACTGGATTGGCGAGCGGATGCCGCCGCGTCGTCAGCGAGACCGCATCCGTGGTCGCATAGACGAGCAGCGTCACCGTCAGCCAGAGCAGCGGCGACTGCGAGAGATAGACCCAGAGCGAGAACGGATTATCGCTCATGGCACCTCCTGCTGCCGCAACAGGCGGCTGACCAGGCGGAAGACCAGCACGGTCACAAGCAAGGTCACGATCACCGAGAGCGCGAGCACCAGGATGATCGCGATGCCGTGGGAAGCGAGCAGATCGAGTTTTTGCACGACGCCGACGCCGGCAGGGACGAACAGCAGCGAGAGATGCGCGAGCAGCCCCTTGCTTGCTGTCTCGACGCCGTCGTTTCGCAGCGGCCCGCGCGCGAGCAGCGCAAACCGATCACGGGCAAGTAACAGGAGCAGCAGCAAGAGCAGGCCGAGCACCGGCCCCGGCAACGGCAGGCCGAGACCGCGCACCACGACCTCGCCGATCAATTGGCAGAGCAGAATGAGGCTGAGACTCGCAAGCATGACGGTCGCATCAAGGGATGCGCCACAGAGCTTGTCAATCGCCGCGCGTCGCGTGGGCCGCAGCCCGCGGCAGCATTGCCATCAGCGTCCCGGTCATCGTCGCGATCAGCGTGGTCTTGCCCTCATGCTCGGCAAACGCCCTGGCCTCGCAGAAAGTCAGTGTCCGACCGGGTTTGACCACCTCGGCCTTGAACACAAAACGCCCGCCGCGAGCGGGCGCGAGCAGCGTGGTCTTGAACTCGACGGTGAGGATATCGGCCTCGGATGGCATCAGCGTGAAGGCGGCGACGCCGCAGGCGTTGTCGAGCCCCGCGGTGATGATTCCGGCATGGACAAAACCGTTCTGTTGCGTGAAGGCCGGAGAATGCAGCATTGCCAGCTCGACCTCGCCCGGCGCGAGGCGGACGATCACGATGCCGAGCGTGCGCATCGCCGGCTGGCCATCGAACATGGCAATGGCCGCCGCGCGATAGCCCGAATTTTTCGGCTCGAACACGGCCATGGCTCAGACCTCGGCCGGTTCGATGAGATGGCGCATGGCGGTGTCGCGGATCGTATCGGCGAACGGCGTAGACTTGCGCAGGCCCCGGTCCATGTGCACGCCCGTGATCTCGCAGAACGCGGCAACCTCGCCGGTCTCGGCATTGGTCATGTCGTGTCGGAAGCGGATCGACTTTTCGCGGAGCTCCAGCAGGCGGCTGCGGATCTCGACGATGTCGCCGGCGAGCAGCTCGCGCTCGTAGGTGATGTTCTGCTGCACCGCCGCCATGCCGCGGCCGGATGAGCGCAGATAGCTCGGCGTCAACCCGAGCCGGGCAAACAGATTCCAGTTGGCTTCGTCGAATTTTCCGACATACCACATGATGTTCATGTGGCCGACATGATCGCACTGCCACGGATAGACGGTGCCGCGATAGGTCGCCTCCTGCTCCATCGCTATTCCCTGCCCTTTGATCGTTGATACGGTAGCGTATCAAGCTCGTTCCGCGTTAGCAATACGGTACCGTATCAAGAACCGGTGAGGCTTCCTTCATGAGCGACGGCAAGGGCGATGTCTGGGTCGAGGCAGGGTTTGCCGAACTCGCCAGATCGGGGGTCGAGGGGGTGCGGGTCGAGGTGCTCGCCAAGAACCTGGGCGTCACCAAGGGCGGCTTCTACCGCCGCTTCGCCGACCGGGCCGCGCTGCTCGACGCCATGCTGGAACGCTGGCGCGAGGGACGCGCGGCGTCGATCGCGCAGCAGACGAGCCTCGACGGCGAGGCGCCCCGCGAGCGGCTGCGGGCGGTGATCCAGCTCTATTCCGAGCGGCTCAATCCGGAGGGCATGGCGATCGAGCTCGCGATCCGGCAGTGGGCGCGTTCCGACGGGAGCGCCGCGGCGGCGGTCGCGAGCGTCGATGCGGCGCGGCTCAAACACGTCGCCGAACTTTATCGCGCCACCGGCCTTGCAGCCGAGGAAGCCGATGCGCAGGCCTTCCTGTTCTACTGCTTCATCTTCGGCCAGAGCTTGTTGTTCGTCGAGCGCGGCCCGCGCAAGCGATCACAGCTCGTCGCGAAATCGGCCGAGAAGTTGTTGACCTGAAACAAGAGGCCGGAGCTTGGCTCCGGCCTCTGCGTCGTCCTGAAGCCTCAGGCAGCGCCCTTCAGCTTCTTGTTGCATTCGCTGTAATAGCCGCCGCCCTTCTCGATCCACTTCATGCCACCGTTGCCGTTGGAGGTCTTGTTGGCATTGTACTGGTCGACGCAGGTGTGCATGCGCGCCTTGCCAGCGCTCTCCTTGGCGTATTTCGGATCGACCGCGTTCGGGTAGACGGCGTTGCCCATCGGCATCGTCGGCGCCGGAGCAGCGGCGGGCGCGGCCTCCTTCTTCGCAGTCGCAGTCGGCGCGGCGGCAGGCGGGGGCGCGGCCGGAGCGGCCGCGGTCGGCGCAGCTGCGGGCGTTGCGTCCGCACCGCACTGGGCCTTGCGGAAGTCATTCCACTTCATGGTGCCGAGCGAGCCGTCCTTCTTGGCGGCCTGATATTTCGCGCTGCACTCCTGCGAGGTCAGCGCCTGGGCCGGCGCGCTCGCCACCAGCGCGGCAACGCCCGACACCGCAATCGCACACAACAATTTGGCTTGAATGGTCATCCTTGGTCTCCCTCAGGGAAGCAAAACGAGGACTGCTATCCTAGCGTGCCGGGGACGTCCGACAAGGAAGCGATGGCACTGAGGGCCAAAATATAGTGATCGCACCGTTCAGGTTATTCATGTCGCGTTCAGCAACGCGGGCCGACGTTCGCGACCCTCCGCAATTCTCGCAAGAAGAGTGCAACACCATGACCCTCGCCTCCCGCCTCGCCGTCGTCGCGATCGCCTCCCTGTTCGCAACCGGCACCGCCTTCGCGCAGACCGCTGCACCGGCCGCCAAGACCGACACCAAGACCGATGCTGCTGCCACCACCGACAAGAAGGCGCCGAAGGAGCACTCGGCCGAATCGCTCGAATGCTCCAAGCAGGCGGACGCCAAGGGACTGCACGGCAAGGAGCGCAAGAAATTCCGCTCCGACTGCATCAAGACCGCCAAGGGCGGGATGGCTGCGCCGGCCGCCGCCGACAAGAAGTAAATCCGTCACATTTCTCCCCTCGCCTTTGCCTCGCTTTCGGCGGGAGGCGCGCGCATTGAGGCATGACGTAGCCGCAATTGTGCGCCTCCCGCCGATTTGCAATAAGGTGGCGTGAAGCAAATCACCGCCTCCTTGCCGTTCGAATGGCCGAGCCGCGCCAAGCTCTTGAGCACGGCGGAGACGCTCGTCATCGGCGCCGCCGGCGGCCTCGCATTCCTGGCCGCGGGCCTTCCGGGCGGCTTGATCTCGGGATCGATGATCGCGGTCGGCATCGCCGCCATCGCCGGGCGCAAGCTGTCAGTGCCGCCGCTCCTGACCCAGACCGTGCTGGTGCTGCTCGGCATTTCCTTAGGCTCAGTCGTCTCGCGGCATCTGATCCAGCAGGTCAGTGCCTATCCGCTGACCATCGGGCTATTGGCACTGGCCACGTTCTGCTCGACCTTCGGCTCGAGCTATTACCTCCAGCGCGTCCATGGCTGGGACCGCACCTCGGCGTTTCTGGCCGGCAGCCCCGGCGCGCTATCGCAGATCACGATCCTGGCGGTCGAACGCGGCGCCGACCTGCCGGGCATCGCGGTGGTGCAGACCATGCGCGTCATCATCCTCACCGCGGCGCTGCCGTTGGTGCTGGCGGTGGCGGGCGTCGCGCCCTCGGTCGCGCCGTCGCTGACGACGACCATCGCTTCACCGCTCGATCTTCTGGAGCTGGTCGCCGCGTCGCTCGCGGCATCGCTCGTGCTGCGGCTGATCAAGTTTCCGGCGAGCTGGATGTTCGGCGCGATGATCGCCTCGAGCGTGCTGCACGGCGCAGGCTGGGTCGATGGCGGCCTGCCGAACTGGGTACGCGGCGTGGCGCTGGTCGGGATCGGCGCGCTGATCGGCAGCCGGTTTGCCCGGATGCGGATCAAGACGCTGGCCGGTCACATCAACGCGGCGCTGGGCTCGTTCGCGGTGGCCATCGCCGTCTCCGCCATCTTCGTCGGCATCGTCGCGCTCACCACGCAGGTGAAGTTCTCAGACGTCGTCGTCGCGTTTGCGCCGGGCGCAATGGACGCCATGCTGGCGCTGGCGCTCACGCTGCACATCGACCCGATCTTCGTCGGCGCGCATCACCTCTCGCGCTTCGTGTTCGTGACGATCGCAACGCCCGGCATCGTGCACCTGTTCGGCCGCACCCAGGACGACGTCGACGATTAGCTGCCTGCGCTCGTCGTCTGCCCCTTCAGCGCCGCAACCTCCGCCTCCAGCTCCGCAATGCGCTGATCCCTCGCCGCCAGCGCCGCCGCCACGTCCGCGGCGTCGAACTTCTGCGGGATGTGCTGCGGGCAGTTGGTATCCCAGGCGGCGATCTTGAACACGATCACCTGCTCGGGCCGGGCACGATAACCTTTCGGCATCAGTGAGGCCGTCAGCGCATCGTCCTCCTCGACCACCCGCGCCTCGCCCCAGATCTTCACCCGACGGCGATGGGCGTAATCCATGATGAAGATGTAGGCCTTGGGATTCTCCGAGAGATTTCCTTGCGTCAGATATTGCTGGTTGCCGGCATAGTCGGCAAAGGCAAGCGTCTGCTTGTCCAGCACCTTGAGAAAACCTTTGGGCCCGCCGCGATGCTGGATATAGGGCTGGCCATCCGCCGAAGCGGTAGCGAAATAGAAGCTGCTGGCGTCGGCAAGGAAGGCGGCCAGCTTCTCGTCGACTTCGGTCCGCCAGCCATGCTGCTCGGCGCGGGCATACGCCTCGCGCGAACCCTTGCGGGTCTGAATCGACTTGACGGCCGGGGTGAAGGCCACATCGCTGGCATAAACACGCGCTGCTACAGTCATCGGACCGTCTCCTGAAATTCCAGCGCATTTCTGCGCCCTTCACAGGTCAAAATGGACCAGCCGGAGAATAAAACAATCTGCTCGCTTGACACTTAATCATTGCGATATATGCAATAATTCAATGGACCGCCTTGAAGCCATGCACGTCTTCGTCACTGTCGCCGACCTGCGTGGCTTTGCGCCGGCGGCACGAAAACTGCGGCTGTCGCCTTCGGCGGTAACGCGGCTGATCGCGGCGCTGGAGGAGCATCTCGGCGCGCGGCTGTTGCAGCGGACCACCCGGCAAGTGACCTTGACCGATGTCGGCACGCGCTATCTCGAGCGCGCTCGCCGGATCCTCGCCGACGTCGAGGAGGCCGACGGCTCGGCGCGGGAGGAGCGCAACCGGCCGAGCGGACGGCTGGTGGTATCGGCGCCGGTGGGCTTTGGCCGGCTTCATGTCGGACCGGTGATGACCGACTACCTCAAGCGCTATCCCGAGGTCGCCTGCGAACTCAGGCTGTCGGACCATCTCGTCAATCTCGTCGAGGACGCCGTCGATGCCGCGGTGCGGATCGGCCATCTCGCCGATTCCTCGCTGGTCGCGCGCCAGGTCGGCGAGATGCGGCGGATCGTGGTGGCGACGCCGGGCTATCTGAAACGCCACGGCGAGCCGAAGACGCCGGAAGCGCTGCTGGAGCACCAGACCATCCTGTTCGGCCCCTCGATAGCGTGGCGCTTCCTGCGGGACGGCCAAGAGATCGAGGTGACGCCGAACCCGCGCTTCACCAGCAACAGCGCGGATGCAGCCCTGCAATATGCCGAAGCCGGCGGCGGCGTCACGCGGGTGCTGGCCTATCAGGCCGCGGAGGGACTGAAGCGCGGGCGGCTGAAAATCGTGCTGGCAAAATACGAGCAGCCGGCGCTGCCGATCCACATCGTCTATCCGACCTCGCGCCTGCTCTCGGCCAAGGTGCGGGCATTCATCGATCTCGTGGTGGAGACGGCGGAGTGGAGGTTTGGCTAGAGCCTTTCCCGTTCCGATGGAATCGAAACGGGGCTCTAGTTCCTTGTTTTGACGCGTTTTCTTGACGCGAGCCGGTATCCACTTCGCTCGAAAACGCTCTAGATCTCACCCCTTCTTCGGCACCACCCGGAACGTCCCGCTCGCCCGCGCGATCACGGCGTCGTCGGCCTTGATCAGGCTCTGCGCGAAACAAATGGTGCTGCCGGTCTTGATCACGTCGCTCTCGACCGCGAGCCACTGACCGGTTTCGGCGGAGCCAACGAAATCGATCGAGAGCGAGATCGTCACGAACGAGGTCGTCCAGTTCGTCGTCAACGCGCAGCTATAGCCCATGGCGTTGTCGGCGAGTGCGGTGATCAGGCCGCCATGGATCAGGCCTCGGCTGTTGGTGTGCGGTTTCGCCAGGCGCAGGCCTATGATCACGGCCTTGTCGGTCTTTTTGGAATAGAGCGGCTCCCAGGGATCGGTGAGCGGGGCTTTGCGGAAATGCGGCTCGAAGCCGGCGGGAATGTCGGGAGAGGTCATGGCGATCTCGCGTTGCAGGTGGCGTTGCCAGCATTGAACGCGATGTGGATGACGGTTTCACTGCCTACAAAGTTTTAAACGGAATTTGCGCGGGTGTTTGAAACGGGTACTCCCGTCATTGCGAGGAGCTCTTGCGACGAAGCAATCCAGACTGTCTCCTCCGAGGCATTTCTGGATTGCTTCGCTTCTGTTCAGCCCGGGGACATAGCTTACACCTGTTCGGGGACATGGTTGACACATCAAAATCGGCTGGATTCGTCGAACAAGGGGGCGAGCCATGCCGTGGCGAGAGGTGTCTGTCATGGACCAGCGGCGCGAGTTTGTGATGCTTGCTAAGCAGGAAGGAGTGAACCGGCGGAAGCTGTGCCGGCAGTTCGGGATTAGTGCCCAGACTGGTTACAAGTGGATCGAGCGCTATGATGCAGGGGATACGACGCTGGCCGATCGCTCGCGCCGGCCGCATCACAGCCCGGATCGTACTGAGGCTGCGATCGAGCAGCAGATTGTGGCCTTGCGCGATGTCCACCCGGCCTGGGGGGCGCGCAAGATTTTGCATCGTCTAAAGCGCGACCGGCAAGCCGTGCCGGCGATATCGACGACGCACGAGATCCTGCGTCGCTACGATCGCGTGAGCGAACCTGCGGGGAGACCTGGACAGCCCTACATCCGCTTCGAGAAGGAGGCACCCAATCAGCTCTGGCAGATGGACTTCAAGGGACACAGCCCCCTCGAGGACGGCGTATCCTGCCACCCGCTGACGATGCTGGACGATCACTCGCGGTTCTCGTTGTGCCTGGCTGCTTGTGACAACGAGCGAGGTTCGACCGTGCAAGGGCATCTGAGGGAGACATTCCGCCGGTACGGCCTCCCCGATGCGATGTTCGTCGACAATGGCGGCCCCTGGGGCTTCACCCTTGAAGACCCTTGGACCGGGCTGACGGTCTGGCTTTTGAAGCTTGGCGTCCGGGTGATCCACAGCCGGCCGTATCATCCGCAGAGCCGAGGAAAGAACGAACGCTTCCATCGCACGCTGAAGGCCGAGGTATTTGCCTTCAGGCGCTACCGCGACCTTGCCGAGGTGCAGCGCGCATTCGACCAATGGCGAGCCGTCTACAATCTCGATCGGCCGCATGAGGCTTTGAACTACAACGTTCCGGCAAGCCGGTACCAACCCAGTTCGCGGGAAATGCCGGACAGATTGCCCGCGGTGGAATACGACGAGCACGAGGTCGTCCGTTCCGTCTCCACCACCAAGGCCTATGTCAGCTTCAAAGGCAAATTGTGGAAGGTTCCGCAGGCCTTCCGCGGCGAACGGCTTGCGATCCGTCCACTCAATACCGACGGCAGGTTCGGCATCTTCTTCGCCGCGCACCAGATCGCGGCGATCGATTTAGGATGATCCAAAAGTGTCAACCATGTCCCCGAACAGGTGTAAGCTATGTCCCCGGGCTGAACACTTCGCTCGCAATGACGGAGTCCGCGGCGCGGCCACGTGTCCTAGAACGGCAACCCCACATAATTCTCCGACAGCGAGGTCATCGCGGCCTGCGATTGCGTGACGTAGTCGAGCTCGGCGAGCTGGATCCGCGCGCCGATGGTGCCGGTGTCGGGGAATTTGTGCAGCATCGAGGTCATCCACCAGGAGAAGCGCACGGCCTTCCAGACCCGCGCCAAGGCCTTCGCCGAATAGGCATCGATGCCGGCGTTCGATTTCTCGTCGTAGAATTCACGGAGCGCGCTCGACAGATAATGCGCATCGCTGGCGGCGAGGTTCAGCCCCTTGGCGCCGGTCGGCGGCACGATGTGGGCGGCGTCGCCGCACAGGAACATCTTGCCGAAGCGCATCGGTTCGGCGACGAAGCTGCGCAGCGGCGCGATGCTCTTCTCGATCGAAGGTCCGGTGACGAGGCTGTCGGCCGCTTCCTGGTCGAGCCGGCGCTTCAGCTCGTCCCAGAACCGGTCGTCCGGCCACTGGTCGACATGGTCGTCGAGCGAGCATTGGACGTAGTGCCGGCTGCGCTTCATCGAGCGCATGGTGCAGAGCGCAAACCCCCGGGCGTGGTTGGAATAGATCAGCTCGTGGCTGACCGGCGGCGTCTCGGACAGGATGCCGAGCCAGCCGAACGGATAGACCCGTTCGAACTCCTCGATCGCCGAAGCCGGGATGCTGGCGCGGCTGATGCCGTGAAATCCGTCGCAGCCGGCGATGAAGTCGCAATCGAGCGCGTGGGCGACGCCGTCCTTCACCCAGGTTACGCGCGGGTGACTGCCGTCGAAATCATGCGGCTGCACGTCCTTGGCCTCGTAAACCGTGCTGAGCCCGGCGGCCTTGCGCGCATTCATCAGGTCAAGCGTGACCTCGGTCTGGCCGTAGATCGTGACCGTCTTGCCGGTCGCAGCCTTCATGTCGATGCGATGACGGCGGCCGGAAAAGGCGAGCTCGATGCCCTCATGCACCAAGCCCTCGGCATGCGCACGCGCGCCGGCGCCGACCTGGTCGAGCAGCGCAACAGTTCCTTCCTCCAGAAGGCCGGCACGGATGCGGCCGAGCACGTAATCGGGGCTTTGCCGCTCCAGGATGATGTTGTCGATGCCGTAGCCGTGCAGCAGTTGCCCAAGCAACAATCCGGCCGGCCCCGCTCCGATGATTGCGACTTTTGTCCGCAATACTTGCTCCTCCCGATCCTGTAGGCTTGTGTCGCGGCTCGCTTGTCGCGATCGCTCGCGCACGATAATTATATCACATAACGGTTGGGCAAAAGGGGAGTGCTCATCGCCGCATTGCGACAAATCCATGCAACATGGCTGACGTAGATGACGCGACAAGGTGCGCGCCAGTTCCGGCTTGAACCCGCCGGCCAATTAGATAACATGTTAACTAACGAGACCGGGCCATCGAAGCCCGCCGTCGCAAAGAGGGAGAGACACGTGATGAGGAAAGCCTGTCTGGCTTTGCTGCTGGCAGCAAGCGTGACGCCTGCGTTCGCGCAGGACAAGACCTTCGACCTGAAGGTCTCGCACTGGGTGCCGGCGTCGCACCCGCTACAGAAATCTTTGGAAGACTGGGTGGCCGCGGTGAACAGGGATTCCGGCGGCACCATCACGGGCAAGGTGTTCCCGGCCCAACAGCTCGGCAAGGCGTTCGACCATTACGACATGGCGCGCGACGGCATCGCCGACGTCACCTATGTCAATCCCGGCTACCAGCCCGGCCGCTTCCCGATCATCGGCGCCGGCGAATTGCCGTTCCTGATCTCCGACGCCAAGGGCGGCTCGGAGGGCCTGGACGCCTGGTATCGCAAATATGCCGCGAAGGAGATGAAGGACGTCAAATACTGCCTCGCCTTCGTCCACTCGCCCTCCTCCTTCCACTCCCGCACCAAGAAGATCGTGATGCCGGAGGACGTGAAGGGGCTGAAGATCCGTCCCGCGCACGCCACCATGGCGAATTTCGTCACCTCGCTCGGCGGCACCAATGTGCAGTCGTCCGCTCCGGAAGTGCGCGACATCATCGAGCGCGGCGTCGCCGACGGCGTCACCTTCCCCTGGGGCTCGCTGGTGCTGTTCGGCATCGACAAGGTGACGAAGTACCACATGGAGGCACCGCTCTACACCACGACCTTCGTGTTCGTCATGAACAAGGACAAATACGACGCAATGTCCGACAAGCAGAAGGCCGCGATCGACAAGAACTGCTCGACCGAGATGGCGGGCGTGGTCGGCGAGCACTGGGGCAAGTTCGAGGATGCCGGCGTCGACAAGGTGAAGGCGGAAGAGGGCCATGAGGTCTACAAGCTCACGCCGGACCAGACTGCTGCCTGGAAGAAGGCCGCCGAGCCGCTGGTCAAGACCTGGGCCGACGGCGCCAAGAAGGCCGGCGCCGATCCGGAGGTTGCGCTTGGCGAGCTGAAGGCGTCGCTGAAGAAGTACAACGCGCTGGCGGAGTAGCTCTCATCGAAACAGAAGCGGCGGCGGGAATCCTCCCGCCGCCGTTGTCCTGCAAACTTGAGGACCCTCCACCCATGAAGCGCGCCTGGATGGACCGCATCATCGACTCGATCGAATGGATCGCGGCCGCCTTCGTCGGTATCGTCGCGCTCGACATCTTCCTGTCGGTGCTGCTGCGCAACACGCTGAATTACGCGATCCCGGACTCCTTCGACATCGGCCGCATGCTGCTCGGCATCCTCATTTTCTGGGGCATCGCCGCAACCTCCTATCGCGGCACCCACATCACGGTCGATCTGGTCTGGGGCAATGTCGGGCCACGCTATCAGCGCTGGATCGACGTGTTCGCGACGCTGGTGCTGCTGTTCGTCGTCACCGTGCAGACCTGGACGTTGTTCGACAAGGTGCGCGGCACCTACAACGACAACGTCCAGACCTTCGACATGCACATGCCGACCTGGCCGTTCTTCGCGATCGCCTGGATCGGCGACGTCTCCGCCGTGCTGCTGATCGCGATCCGCACCTACCGGCTGATCTTCCATCCCGAAGAGATGCACGACCCCAAGCTGAAGGCGACGGAGTAATCATGAGCACCGATGCGGTTGCCGTCCTCGGCTTCGTTTCCCTGTTCGCGCTGATGCTGCTGCGCGTGCCCGTCGGCATGGCGATGGGCCTCGTCGGCGTCACCGGCTTCTCCTACCTGGTCGGCGCCACGCCGGCGCTCAAACTGGTCGGCCAGACCTCGATGCGCACGGTGACCGACTACACGTTCGGCGTCATCCCGATGTTCTTGCTGATGGGCTCCTTCGTCAGCAATTCCGGCATGAGCCGCGAGCTGTTCCGCGCCGCCAACGGCTTTGTCGGGCATCTGCGCGGCGGCCTCGGCATCGCGACCGTCGGCGCCTGCGGCGGCTTTGCCGCGATCTGCGGCTCTTCCGTGGCGACCGCCGCGACCTTCTCCGCGGTCGCCTATCCCGAGATGCGCCGCTTCGGCTATCCGCAATCCTTTGCCACCGGCGTGATCGCGGCCGGCGGCACGCTGGGCGCGATGCTGCCGCCATCCACCGTGCTCGCGGTCTACGGCATCATCACCGAGCAGGACATCGGAAAGCTCTTCATCGCCGGCATCATTCCGGGCCTGTTGGCGATGACGATGTACATGATCACGATCTTTCTGATCGGCTATCTCCGCCCCGACTTCCTGCCCAAGGGCAAGGTGCTGCCGTGGCGCGAGCGCTTCGCCGGCCTCAAGGAGATCTGGGCACCGGTGCTGCTGTTCGTGTTCGTGATCGGCGGCCTTTACGGCCTGCCCTACCTGCCACGCTTCACGCCGACGGAAGCCGGCGGCGTCGGCGCCGCTGGCGCCTTCATCATCGGCGTGGTGACGGGACGGCTCGACCGCGAGAAGATTTTGGCCTCGCTGCTCCAGGCGACGCGCACGGCAGCCGCCGTGTTCACCGTGCTGATCGGCGCACTGATCTTCGGCTATTTCCTCACGGTGACGCAGACCCCGCAGAAGGTGACGGAATTCCTCACCGGCCTTGGCCTCGGCGCCTACGGCGTCCTGGCGCTGATCATGGTGATGTATCTGGTACTCGGCTGCCTGATGGATGCGATGGCGATGATCATCCTGACCGTGCCGATCATCTTCCCCGTGATCACGCATCTCGGCTTCGATCCGATCTGGTTCGGCGTCATCATCGTGATGACGGTCGAGCTCGGCCTGATCCATCCGCCGGTCGGCATGAACGTCTTTGTCATCAAGAGCGTGGTGAAGGACGTCTCATTCTCCACCATTTTCAAGGGCGTCATCCCGTTCGTCGCGACTGACCTCGTGCGCCTTGTCATCCTGATCGCCTTCCCGCTGTTGGCGACCTGGCTGCCGACGCGCATGATGGCGCATTGAGAGGCGAAGCGATGACCACCCCCACCCTCGAAACCAAGTACGTCTTCACCATCACCGCTCGCATCGGCGGCGTCGTCACCGCCGGCGAGACCGGCATCGGCGTCCGCCGCATCATTCCGATCATCGGCGGCGAGGTGAAGGGCGCGATCACCGGCAAGGTGCTGCCGTTTGGCGCCGACTTCCAGACCATCCGCCCGAACGAGCTGATTGATCTCGAAGCGAGGTACGCCTTCGAGACCGATGACGGCGCGACCGTCTATGTCGAGAACAAGGGCCTGCGCTTCGGCCCGGTCGAGCTGTTGCAAAAGCTCAAGCGCGGCGAACCGGTCGACCCGAAGCTGATCTATTTCCGCACCGTGCCGAAATTCGAGACGGGACATGAGAGCTACCGCTGGCTGATGGAGCACATTTTCATCGGCTCAGCCGCGCGACACTCGGACCGCGTGGTGATCGAGGTGCACCAGGTGATGTGACGCTCTCATTGACAAGGTCGCCAAATGTGTATAAATACACACCATGAATAGCCGAGACATTATCTCGGCCCTTCAAAGGGATGGCTGGGTCCAAGTGGCTCAAAAAGGCAGCCACGTCCAATTCAAGCACCTGACCAAAACGGGCCGCGTCACGGTCCCTCATCCAAAGCGGGACATCCCGCTGGGAACGCTGAAAAGCATTGAACGGCAATCCGGCCTGAAGCTGAGGTGAGCGCCATGCGTCATTACATCGGTCTGATCCGCAAGGATGCCGACAGCGATTTTGGCGTGTCGTTTCCCGATTTGCCGGGCGTCGTGACCGCAGGGACCACGCTCGACGAAGCGCGCGACATGGCCGAGGAAGCGCTGGCGTTTCATCTCGAAGGCATGGAGGAAGACGGAGAAGCGATTCCAGAACCTTCGTCGCTCGACGAAATCATGTCGAACCCAGAGAACCGCTCCGGCGTGGCCATTCTGGTGTCGGTGAAGGACGACCAGCCAAAAATCGTGCGCGTCAATGTCACCTTGCCGGGTGATGTCCTGGAGCAGATCGATAAATACGCCGAAGCTCACGGCTACACGCGTTCGGGTCTGCTTGCACAGGCCGCCAAGAGGATGATCACGGAAGCGGCGTAAGCCGTTCCTGCGCACTCTGCCCGCTCCGCGGCCAGACAAGGCCAGCGAGGCCCATATTGACTCCCCCCAAATTCGTTATACAACATAACTATTCTGACAAGGACGCAAATGACACAGGGAAACGCCGAGACCGCTGACGCGGGCGCCTCTGGACTGTTGAGGATCGAGAGGGCGGACCGGGTTCTGACCGTGGGTCTGAACCGCCCGGCCAAGCGCAATGCGCTGAACGACGGCATCATCCTCGAAATCGGCGAATGCTTTGCGTCCCTGCCCGAGGATATCGGCGCAGTCGTCATTCACGGCGTCGGCGACCATTTCTCCAGCGGTCTCGACCTCTCCGAACTGCAAGATCACGACGCCACCGGCGGCCTGCTGCATTCCCAGATGTGGCACCGGGTGTTCGACCGCATCCAGTACAGCCGCGTGCCCGTCATCGCCGCGCTGAAAGGCGCCGTGATCGGCGGTGGGCTGGAGCTGGCTTGCTCTGCCCACATTCGCGTCGCTGAGCCCACAGCCTATTTCGCGCTGCCCGAGGGACAGCGCGGCATCTTCGTCGGCGGCGGCGGCTCGGTGCGGCTGCCGAGGCTGATTGGCGTGGCGCGGATGATGGACATGATGCTCACGGGCCGCGTCTATAGCGCCACCGAAGGCGCCTCCTATGGCTTTGCGCAATATGTGACGGACGCCGGCAACGGCCTCGCCAAGGCGCTGGAGCTCGCGACCAAGATCGCCGCCAACGCGCCGCTGACCAATTTCGCCGTGCTCCAGGCGCTGCCGATGATCGCGGAGGCCAATCCGCAGACCGGCCTGCTGATGGAATCGCTGATGGCCACGGTGGCGCAGAGCGACAAAGAGGCAAAACGCAGGATCCGCGAATTCCTCGAGCACAAGACCGCCAAGGTGAAGCCGAAGTCATGAGCGCGCAGCCGTCCTCTTCCAGCACAGAGCGCGGCGCGAGCACTTCTCCGCTGCGGCCGATCTCGTTCGGCGATCCCGCCGTCGACATCGAGCGTCGCGACGACGGCACGATTTACCTGCGGCCGAAACAGCCGCTCGGCGACTATCCCGTCCGCATCACCGACCGCCTGCATCATTGGGCGACGGCGACGCCGGATCGTGTCTTCATGGCGGAGCGTGAAGGCGGCCGCGGTTGGCGCAAGATCACCTATGCCGAGCTGCTCACCGCGAGCCGGCACATCGCCTCCGCGCTGATCCAGCGCGGCCTGTCGGCGGAACGACCGGTCGTGATCCTCTCCGGCAATTCGATCGACCACGCATTGCTGGCGTTCGGCGCATTCTACGCCGGCATTCCGTTCTGCCCGGTGTCGCCGGCCTATTCGCTGGTGTCGAAGGATTACGGCAAGCTCTCTTATCTGATGAAGCTCTTGACGCCCGGCCTCGTCTTCGCCGAGGACGCCGGCAAGTTTGCGGATGCACTCGCCGCCAACGTCTCGCTCGGCACCGAGATTGCTGCATCCTACGGCAGCGTACCGGGCCGCGATGTCACGCTGCTCGCCGACCTCATGGCCACGCCAATCCGCAGCGATCTCGACGCGGTGCACGGCAAGATCGGCCCCGACACGATCGCAAAATTCCTGCTGACCTCGGGCTCGACCGGCAATCCCAAGGCCGTCATCAATACCCAGCGCATGATCTGCGCCAACCAGGTCATGCTGCGCGAGACGCTCGCCTTTCTCAAGGACGAGCCGCCGGTGATCATCGACTGGCTGCCCTGGAATCACACCTTTGGCGGCAACCACAATATCGGGCTGACGCTCTACAATGGCGGCTCGATGTATCTCGACGCCGGCAAGCCGATGCCCGGCGGCATCGAGGAGACCGTGCGCAATCTCCAGGAGATATCGCCGACGGTCTATTTCAATGTGCCCAAGGGCTACGAGTCGCTGCTGCCGTATTTGCGCGACGACCAAGGCCTGCGCGCAAAGTTCTTCGATCGGCTGCACGCGATGTTCTTCTCCGGCGCGGCACTCTCGCCCTTCGTCTGGAACAGCCTCGACGAGCTTGCGGTGAAGGAAAAAGGCTACCGCGTGCCGATGCTGACCGGCCTCGGCGCCACCGAGACCGCGCCGTTCTTCATGTCGGTCAACCCGCGCACCAGCCGCTCCGGCCATGTCGGCCTTCCCGTCTCGGGCAACGACGCCAAGCTCGTGCCGAACAATGGCAAGCTCGAAGTTCGCGCCAAGGGACCGAACGTGATGCCCGGCTACTGGCGCCAGCCCGAGATCACGGCGAAATCCTTCGACGAGGAAGGATTTTACAAGATGGGCGATGCGCTCAAGCCCTCAGATCCCGATGACTTCAACGCCGGCTTCGATTTCGACGGCCGCGTTACTGAAGACTTCAAGCTCGCGAGCGGCACCTGGGTCAGCGTCGGCCCGCTGCGCGCCCGCTTCGTCGCCGCCTGCGCGCCGCTGGTGCGCGACGTCGTCATCGCCGGCATCAATCGCGACGAGATCTCCGCACTGGTGCTGCTCGATCTCGATGGCTGCCGGCTGGTCAACCCGACACTGCCCGCCGACAATCTCACCGTCACCGCCCGCGACCGGCTGGTGCGTGACGCCTTCCGCGAGCGCCTGACCGGCTTCCTCGCCTCCGCGACCGGCTCCTCGACGCGGATCACGCGCGCGATCCTGATGGATGCGCCGCTGTCGATCGACAAGGGCGAGGTCACCGACAAGGGCTCCATCAACCAGCGCGCGGTGCTGGAGCATCGCACCGCACTGATCGACGAGCTCTACGCTGCCAATCCATCGGACCGTGTGATATCGGTCGGCTAAGAAATCATCGCCAAAGGAGAACGCCATGTTGTTGAAGGATCAGGCAGCCATCGTCACCGGCGGTGCATCGGGACTCGGCGCGGCAACCGCGCGAAAGCTGGCGGCGCAGGGCGCCAAGGTCGCGGTGTTCGACCTCAATGCCAAGCTTGCGGAAACCGTTGCCGCTGAAATCAAGGGCGTTGCCGTGACCTGCGACGTCTCCGATGCCGCCTCCGCTGAAGCTGCGATCGCGCAGGCGACCAAGGCGCATGGCCCGGCTCGCGTGCTGGTCAATTGCGCCGGGATCGGCGTGGCAAAACGCGTCGTCGGCCGCGACGGGCCGATGGCGCTTGCTGATTTCGACAAGGTGATCAAGGTCAATCTGATCGGCACCTTCAACATGCTTCGCCTCGCCGCGACCGAGATGTCCAAGCTCGAGCCGCAGGCAACCGGCGAGCGCGGCGTCATCATCAACACGGCGTCCGTTGCCGCCTATGACGGCCAAATCGGCCAGTCGGCCTATTCGGCCTCCAAGGGTGGCATCGTCGGCATGACGCTGCCGATCGCGCGCGAGCTCGCGCAATTCGGCGTCCGCGTGCTGACGATCGCGCCCGGCCTGTTCCTCACGCCGCTGCTCGCCAACTTGCCGCAAGAAGCCCAGGACTCGCTCGCCGCCGCGATCCCGTTCCCGCGCCGGCTTGGCAACGCCGACGAATTCGCCGCGCTTGCGCTGCACATGGTCGAGAATTCGTACCTGAACGGCGAAGTGGTGCGCCTCGACGGCTCGCTGCGCATGGCGCCCAAGTAAGGGCGCGCGACGCATGTTCGTGAACCGGCGCGAGGTCCAGATTCAGTGGGGCGACTGCGACCCCGCCAACATCGTCTACTATCCGCGTTATTTCGCGATGTTCGACGATTCGACGTCGACCCTGTTCGAGGTCGCCGGCTTCTCCAAGCAGGATCTGGTCCGCAAGTACGGCCTGGTGGGCATCCCCATGGTCGACACGCGGGCCGAATTCTACATCCCCTCGACCTATGGCGACTGGATCACCATCGAAACCAGGATCGAGAGCATCAAGCGCTCGAGCTTCGAGGTGAAGCATAACGTCTACAAGGGCGAGGCGCTGGCAATCGAGGGTTATGAGACCCGCGTGCTGGTCGCGCGCGACCCCGTTAACCCCGACAAGCTGAGATCGGCACCGTTTCCTCAGGAAATGGTAGCGAAATTCACCGGAGCTTGATCTGGAGCTAAATCGCCGCATCGCCAAAAGACGGGGCTGAATTCCCGTCCAATTTCTGCTTTCAAAGAAACACGTCAAGGGAGGAATCAATGAAACGCTTTTACCTGACCGCCGCGATCGCGGCGGCTACGCTGGCCCTACCGGCCCTGCCCGCGCTGGCCCAGAACGCCGAAATCACCATCGGCATCACCACCACCACGACCGGCCCGGGTGCCGCGCTCGGCATTCCCGAGCGCAACGCGCTGGAATTCGTGCCGAAGGAAATCGGTGGCGTGCCGCTGAAGGTGATCGTGCTCGACGACGGCGGCGATCCCACCACGGCGACCACCAACGCCCGCCGCTTCGTCACCGAATCCAAGGCCGACATCATCATGGGCTCGGCGCTGACGCCGCCGACGATCGCGGTCTCCAACGTCGCCAACGAAGTCGGCATCCCGCATTTTGGCCTCGCGCCGTTCCCCATCACGCCCGAGCGCATGAAGTGGTCGGTGGCAATGCCGCAGCCGATCCCGATCATGGGCAAGGTGCTCTACGAGCACATGAAGGCGCATAACGTGAAGACGGTCGGCTATATCGGCTATTCCGACTCCTACGGCGACCTCTGGTTCAACGACTTCAAGGCCCAGGGCGTGGCGATGGGCATGACCCTGGCGGACGAGGAGCGCTTTGCGCGGCCCGACACGTCGGTGACCGGACAGGTGCTGAAGCTCGTCGCCGCCAATCCCGACGCGATCCTGATCGGCGCCTCCGGCACCGCAGCCGCGTTGCCGCAAACCGAGCTGCGCGAGCGCGGCTATCAGGGCCTGATCTACCAGACCCATGGCGCCGCCAGCATGGATTTCATCCGCATCGCCGGCAAGGCAGCAGAAGGAGTGCTGATGGCGTCGGGCCCGGTGATGGACCCGGAGGACCAGCCGGACGAGGCCGCGACCAAGAAGCCGGGCCTCGCGCTCAACACCGCCTATGAGGCCAAGTACGGCCCGAACAGCCGTAGCCAGTTCGCCGGTCACTCCTACGACGCCTTCGAGATTCTGAAGCGCGTCATCCCGGTGGCGCTGAAGACGGCTAAGCCCGGCACGCCGGAATTCCGCGAAGCGATCCGCCAGGCGCTGCTGACGGAGCGGGAAATCGCTGCGAGCCAGGGCGTCTACAACTTCACCGAAAAGGATCGCTACGGCCTCGACGACCGCTCGCGCATCCTGCTCACGGTGAAGAACGGCAAATACACGCTGGCGAAGTAAGCTCCCGACAGTCACGATACGACGAGAGCCGGTCCGATGGGCCGGCTCTTTTGTTTTTGCGTTCGAGCGTGAGCTGCAGGACTTGCCATGCCCCCTCTCCCGCTTGCGGGAGAGAGTCGGGGTGAGGGTGTCTCCGCATTGGGATTGTCTGCCGAGGCCTACTGACAAAGTCCCCCCAGAGGAGGAAGCCCTCACCCGGCGCTCCGCGCCGAGCTCTCCCGCAAGCGGGAGAGGTGCGCCGAGCGTGCGGACGCGCTGAAAGCTACGCGGCCTGCCGCAGCGGCGTCCAGGCGAATTCCGGATAATACGTGTCCATCATCCGGTCGACATAGGCGGTGAGGTTCGGAAATCCTTCCGCACGCTCGCGCAGGCGGGATTCGAAGAACGGCGTCAGAATGCCGGCAAGCGCGCCGAACGCAGTCGCATCGACGCCACAGGGCTTGTTGCCCATCAGATAGGATTTGTCACCGAGCTGCACCGAGAGCGCGAACAGCGAGCGCACCGCGAGATCGATATCGTCATCGGGCCCATGGCGCCCGAGACCTGACAGCAGGTAATTTTCAGCGACACGGAATTGCGCGTCCTCGCGCAGCTTCTCGCGGGTGTGCTCGGGCGCGCCGTCGAAGAAATGCGAAGGGCCCTTGGCGAAGTTGACCGGATCGACCCAGCGCGCGCCGACCAGCGACCAGTAGACGTGATGCTCGATCATGCGTTCGAACGCCCAGGCCTGCGCGCGCTCGTGCAATGACAGCCCGGCGTCGAAATCAAAGCCGTAGCGGCGCTCGATATGGGCACGGATGAAGGTGGAATCGGCCACCGCTTCGCCGCCATCGTCGATGAAGGGCAACTGCCCCTTCGGGGAGGCCGGCGGCATCGCACGCTCCTTCCGATAGGGCAGCCCCGCCATCTTGAGCTGCACCTCCGTCTTGGTGACGAAGGGGCTGATTTCCGGCAGGCCGAAGCCGGTGCCGAAGCCGTAAAGCGTGATCATGAAAGCTCTCCTGAACGACCGAAAGAGTAGACGGAACCTACCTGCCGGCTGCTGCCACCATGGTGGCAGCAGCCGTGATATCTTCTGCGAAGCGGGCCCCTCGCCAGGCGCGGGCCATGACGTGGCGGACCAACGCGTCCGCAACCTGGACCAACGAGCGAGCCACCACGCTTGCGAGTGCAAAACGGAGGTCGACGGCCATGAGATCGAGCGAAACGAGGCGGCCGAACGCCCAGCTGGACCACAGCTGTGTCCGCCACGGCGACGCGGCCGGGCCGAAATGGGTTGGAATGATCATGGACAAATCCTCTTCAGTCGATGTGTTGTCCCGGTATAGAACGCCCCTGCTGCCAACATCCTGTCAGCATCCGCGCGCCGTTTTCTGACCCGCCCCCGATGAGAGATTCGACATGAGACGCGCCGACCGGCTGTTTCAGATCATCCAGGTGCTGAGACGCACGCGTAAGCCGCTGACGGCGGACGCGATCGCGGCCGAGCTCGAGACCTCGAAGCGCACCATCTATCGCGACATCGCAACGCTGATGGGGCAGCGCGTGCCGATCCGCGGCGAAGCCGGCATGGGCTACATCCTGGAAAAGGGTTTTGACCTGCCGCCTTTGATGCTGACACCGGACGAGATCGAAGCGGCGGTGCTCGGCGCACAATGGGTCGCGGGCCATGCCGACTCCGCGCTGGCACGCGCGGCCGAGGACTTGATGGCCAAGATCGCCGACACGGTGCCGGAGCGGCTGCGGCCCTTCGTGCTGGAGCCAGCGAGCCGGGCGCGGCCGAGCTGGAACAGGGAGCCGGATCGCCTCGACATGGCACGCACGCGTACCCAGATCCATGAGGGTAAGAAGATCATGCTGCGTTATCGAGACGAGCAGGGCCGGCCCAGCGAACGGATGATCTGGCCGATCTCGATCGGCTATCTCGAAGCGGTGCGATTGCTCGCGGCCTGGTGCGAGCTGCGCAGTGACTTCCGCAGCTTCCGCACCGATCGTGTGGTGGAAGCGACCTATCTCGACGAAAGATATCCGGAGCGGCGCGACGTGTTACGCGCGAAATGGCGGCAGAGCCTGGTCTGGGGCCCGCCCAAGGATACCTGATAAGGACACGTGACAGCGATGAATGAGATTGACCTGTCGAGCTGCTGCCAGAGCTGCGGCGCCTGCTGCGGCTATTCGCAAAACTGGCCGCGGTTCTCGATCGAGAGCGATGATGAGCTTGCGGTGATCCCGGAGGCGCTCATCAACGAACGGCAGTCCGGCATGCGCTGCGAGGGCGATCGCTGTTCGGCTCTGCAGGGAGAGATCGGAAAGGCGACTGCGTGCGGCATCTATGCGGTGCGGCCGGAGGTGTGCCGCACCTGCATGCCGGGCGACGCCGAATGCGCGATGGCACGGCGGAAGTTCGGGCTGCCTGTGATCGCGCCGATTTAGGCCGGGACGGCTTCGCCGATCTCATCGTCGAGCTCGTCCTCCAGCGGCGCAAGCACCGACAGAGGCTTGGTCGACAGCGTGATCGGCTTGCGGCCACCCGACAGCGCTGGCGACGATTTGGCCGCGCCCTCGCGCGACAGCGCGTACAGCGTCGAGCCGACGCGGCCACCATTTTCGAACAGGTCGCGTTCGCTACAGCTGCCTGCAATCGCAACCGCCAGCGAGTGCAGATGGCTGCGGCGATAGCAGAACAGCGCCAGCTTGGCGCGGACGTCAGGGGAAACACTCTCAACCAGCCTTGGCAGGCCGCCTTCATTGGCGCGATACATCTCGCCAAGGAGCTCGTCCCGAACCGGGCAGAAATCGCTTTCAAAAGCGTCACGGCTTGAAAACATTGCAGTTCTCCCTCGTATCGGGAAGATGCCGCGTAATTCTCTAATGAAAGGTTAACCACCCCAGGCGGTAGTCACCCGGGGGTCTTGCGCGCGTGCCGCGAATCAGTCGCCGGCGATGGGTAACCGGCAGTCAGTTCGCCGCCATGAAGATGGAGAGGCCGAAGCCGGTCAGATGATGCAGCGCCTGATCGACACCGATCAGGGTCCAGAACCAGGGGTGCTCCTGGTTGACGCCGAAATTGGCCGAGACCAGCCCCTTGGCCCTGTCGATCGTGATGTGGATGACGAAGTCGATCACGGCCACAAACCAAAATCGTGGCGCAACGATCAGGATCAGCGGCAGCACAACCGCAAAGTGAATCAGGCAATGCACCAGAAGCGGCAATGCCCAGCCGTGCTTCTGGTCCTTGCCTTGCGCCATCCAGGCCGTCTGCAGGACGAAATCGGCGATGATGTGCTTGAAGGTGAGCAGCAACATCCAGCCAATGAGCGCTTCGACCGGAACCGCCGATGACAGGGGTGGAAACGACAAAGCCGACGCCCTCGTTGACTCGGAAAGAAAAAATGGAGCGTTCAGCGCAACTTCTTCTTGGACCCGCCAGATCGTCGGGACCGATGATTTATGACATCTCCCGCGACGGAATGCAGCCGGGGAGAATTGGAAAATCGCCAAGTGTGGCTAAACGGTGATAGGATGACCCATTGCCGTGGCTCGGTTGGGTAAGGTTACCTTCGGCGCGGAATTTGCATTCTTTCGCTGGAGCGCTATCATCTTCAGGTAGAGGAATATCTTACTTTTTTCAGGCGCTTACGTATTATCGAGCGCGTGCCGACCGGCAAATGACGGTGTCGCCCGCAACATTAGGAATAAGGCCAGAGTGCTGACATGAGTGCTGAAGGCCCGACCTCGTCGACCGAGCTCCCGCCGCCCCGGCGCCCCAAGGTGATCAAGACCAATCAGCAGCAGGTTCTGCTGTACGTCGTGCTGACCCTGCTATTGTCGCTCGCCACCGTCTGGGCCGGCCGCGCCATGGTGCACAATTCGGAGACGCTGACCTTTGCCGTCGGCGCCCCCAACAGCGACGAGGCGCTGTTCGCGGCCAAGCTCGCCGCCGTGCTGAAGAACAACGCCTCGCGCTTCCGCATCAAGGTCGTCAACAACGCAGACAATGCCAAGGCTCTCGCCCAGTTCGACCGCAGACAGGCCGATCTCGCCGTCCTGCGCACCGATGCCAAGGTGCCGCCGCGGGCGCGGACGCTCGCGATCCTCGAACACGATCTCGTGCTCCTGCTCGGTCCCGGCAACAAGAAGATCAAGTCGCTTGCCGAGCTGAAGAAAAAAAAGGTCGCGGTCCTCGCCGAGAGCGACGCTTCGCTCGCCTTCGTCCGCAGCATCCTCGACATTCCCGACGGTCCGGACGCCGCGAAGATCCAGATGGCGCCGCAGGGCGCAACCCTAGACAAGCTGCTTGCGCCGGCCAGCGGCTTCAGCGCGGTGATCGCCGTGGTCCACGCCTCGAAGGCGGTGCGGGACAAGGCCTATGAGCAGGTGGCTAAACGTGGCGGCTTCACGCTGAACGCGATCGACGAAGCCAAGGCGCTGGCGCGCAAATTCCCGGGCATTTCCGATGAGACGCTGACCGCCGGCACGCTGTCGGCCTCACCCGAGATTCCCGACGACGATCTCGATACGATCGGGCTCGAATGGCTCCTCGTCGCCCAGTCCAAGATGTCGGCGACGACCGCCGGCGATATCGCGCGCATTGTCTACGAGAACAAGTCGGCGCTTGGGCTCGACAGCGGCTTCGCCACCCACATCGAGCCGGCTTCAGTCGAGAAGGACGCCTTCGTGATGGCGCATCAGGGAGCCGCCGACTACATCAACGACGACACCAAGTCGTTCATGGATAAGTACAGCGACATGATGTATCTGGGCGCCGCCGCGCTCAGCGTCATCGGCTCGATCTTCGCAGCCATCTACGCCAAGATCACCCGGATCGCGCCGGAGAAGGCCAGCGAGCTCTCCACCGCCATCCTCTGTATCGGCGAGCGCATCGAGCACGCCCATTCGCTGGATCAGATCGAATGTCTTCAGGACGAGCTTGAGAGCATTTTGCGCGGCGCGGTCATAGGCTTGCGAGACGGAACGATCAGTACCGACGGGCTCGACACCTTCAAGCTGGGCTATGAATTCGTCCGCGACGAGATCGGCATGCGCCGCGACTACCTCAAGCGCCATGCCGGTGAGTTCGACAAGATCGCCGCCCCCGCCGCCCTCCCCCCGCCCGAGGACAGCAATGTGGTGGTGGTGAAGACAGCGCAGAGTGCCTGACCTATCGGTTGGTGCCGCGAAACCGGGCGCGCCAGCCTCTTAAGCAAATCGCTGTGCCCGTCCGGGAACCGTTTCCCATACCTAACCGTTGTTTCTTCCGGCCAAACCGGAGGACGCGCCATGCGCATGCTCCTTCTCATCATCTTGCTGGGAATGCTGGTTGCGGTAGGTTATTTCGCCTATTCGGCGATGACGGCCGAGGGCGATCCGATCTCGACGGAAAGTTACGTCGCACTGGCACTGGGCGCGGCGTTCTCAGTGGTTGTCGGCATCGGCTTGATGATGCTGCTGTTTTTGAGCGGCCGGCGCGGTTACGACGAACCACCTCATTTCAGATGATGGCTTAGACCGTCACTGCCTCAACCGCCACACCGAGTATCCGTGCCCCGTCGTTGACGGCCCCAGTGCGGGCAGGCACTTTGGCGCCGAAGTCCCACCCGGGGACCGCTAGACCCAGAACCGAGCGCCGTCCCGCATGCCCAAGCCGATGATTCCCGCTCTGGCCCAATTCTTGGCCGCCACGGCCGGCCGCAACATGACCAAGGCGGCCTACGTGGCGGTGACCGTCGGCGTGCTCAGCATGGTGCTGCTGACGCTCAACCCGGCCTATGAGACGGCGCACCGCTGGGTCGATCTCCTGCTGTGGGCCAGTCTCGCCTATTTCGTGTTCGAATGGCTGGTTCGGCTGCGCCACATGACGCGGCAACGGCGGCTGGCACTCTACATGTCCTCCTCGGCCGGGTTGGTCGATGCGGTTGGGGCCCTGGCCGTGCCGGTCGCGCTGATCCTCGGCGCAGAGCCCAAGACGGCCTGGCTGCTGTGCGTGCTCTGGGTGCTGAAGGTGGTGCCGGGCATTCCAGGTCTGCGGCAGCTCCGCCGCGTGCTGGTGTTCGAATCGGGCCCGCTGATCAGCGTGCTCGTGATCTTCCTGATGGTGGTTTTGCTCGCATCCGTCGCTGAATATTTCCTGGAGCGGGACGTGCAGCCGCAGACCTTTGGCAGCGTCCCCGCCGCGCTGTGGTGGGCAGTGGTCACGCTGACGACCACGGGTTATGGCGACGTCGTGCCGGTGACGCCGCTCGGCCGCATCGTTGCGGCGCTGGTGATGATTTCGGGCCTCGGCGTATTCGGCCTGTGGACCGGCATCCTGGCGACCGGATTTGCGGCCGAGACACGCCGCGACAATTTCCTGAAGACCTGGGAATCCGTGAGCAAGGTGCCGTTCTTTGCAGCGCTAGGGCCGGCGGCGATCGCCGACGTCACCCACATGCTGCGGACCATGGAGCTGCCCCCGCGCATCACGATCATCCGGAAGGGGCAGCAGGGCGACTGCATGTATTTCATCGCCGCCGGCGAGGTCGAGGTCGACCTGCCGGGCAAGAAGGTGCAGCTCGGCGAGGGTGCGTTCTTCGGCGAGATGGCGCTGCTCGGCAACAACATGCGCGGCGCCAATGTCTCGACCACGAAAGTGTCGCGGCTGCTGGTGCTCGACCTCGTCGACTTCCGCGTGCTGATGGCACGGCACCCCGATCTCGCCGAGACCATCGACGCCGAGGCAAAACGGCGCGCGCTCGAAAACAAGTAAATGGAGACAGGAATGTCGGACGCAACAGAGGCGGCAACCCCGCCCGTGCTCGAAATCGACGGCGCGCGGGCCACCATCCGCCTCAACCGCCCCAAGCATCTGAACCGGCTCCAGGCCGAAGATCTCGGCGAGCTCCTCAAGCTGTTCGACCGGATCGAGGCCGATCCCGCCATCCGCGTGCTGGTGCTCACCGGGACCGGACGCGCCTTCTCGGCCGGCTACGACCTCAACTCGGTCGCGGAGCGCGCTGTCGATGCCAACGAGCAGCAGAGCGCGGGTTCGGCGTTCGAGGTGGTCGTCAACCGGCTGGAGGATCTCGGCGTGCCGACGATCTGCCGGCTCAATGGCGGTGTCTATGGCGGTTCGACCGATCTCGCGCTGGCCTGCGATTTCCGCATCGGCGTCGACACCGCCGAGATGTTCATGCCGGCGGCGCGGCTCGGACTGCACTATTACCGGAGCGGCATCAAACGCTATGTGACGCGGCTCGGTGTCGACAATGCGAAGAAGCTGTTCCTGACCGCGCAGAAGATCAGTGCGCCGGAGATGCTGCGGATCGGCTACCTCACCGCCACGGTGGCGGTGGAATATCTCGACGAGGAAGTCGACAAGCTCGCCAATATCCTCGCCGGCAACGCGCCGAACGCGATGCGCGGCATGAAGCGCGCCATCAACGAATTCGCCCGGGGCGAACTGGATGAGGCTGCCGCCGACCGGCGCCACCGCGACAGCATGCGCGGCGACGAGATCAAGGAAGGCATCAAGGCGTTCGCGGAGAAGCGACCGCCGCGGTTTTGAGCGGCGCGCCCTCAGCCGCCAACAACCGCAGCATGCTGCGCCGCCATCTCGGCATCCGCGGCACTGATGCGCTGAAACGCAGGCCGCGACGTGATCCGCTCGGCGTAGCGGACAAAGACGTCCTTCTTCGGCACGATGCCGAACATCATCGTCCAGCTGAACGCGACGCCCCACAGGATATCGGCGGCCGTCATGCGCTCACCGAGCAGATACGGTCCCCTGGCGAGCTGCGCCTCGAGCGCGCCCAGCATGGTGTCGTAATCGGCATAGGGCGATTGCGTGATCGGGGCGGGCTCGCGCTGCATGAACTTGTCGATCAAGGCCGGCTCGAACGAAGAGCCGTAATAGGCGATCCAGCGTAGATAGGGACCGCGCAGGGGATCATTGAGCGCGGGCGTGAGCCCGCCCTGCGGGAACAGGTCGGCAAGGTAGATAAAAATCGCGACCTGCTCGGTCACGAGCTCCCCTCGGTGATGGATCGCCGGCACCTTGCCGAGCGGATTGATGGCGAGGTAAGCAGGCCCGCGCTGCTCGCCGGCCTTCATGTTGAGGATTTGGAGATCATAGGGCGCCCCCAGTTCCTCGAGCAGAATCCGCGCCCCGGTGGCGCGGCTCTGCGGCGAGTAATACAGCGTGATGCGGTTCGGATCGGTCATGGCGAATCTCCCATCTAGCCGGCTTGCGTCGCGCAAAACTATAGCCGACCATACCTGACATCTTGTGTCAGGTATGGTTTAAGGGATCATGCGCGCGAGCCGGATGCTGTCGATCCTCACCACCCTCCAGGCCAGGGGCCAGATCACCGCACCTGAACTGGCGGAGGCCTGCGAGGTCTCGGTGCGCACGATCTATCGCGACATCGATGCGCTCGCGACCTCCGGCGTGCCGGTCTATGCCGACCGCGGTGCCGAGGGCGGCTATCGCCTGCTCGACGGTTATCGCGTGCGGCTCAACGGCTTGTCGCAGAGCGAAGCTGGAGCGTTGTTCCTCGCCGGCCTGCCAGGACCTGCGGCTGCGCTCGGGCTGGACGCCGCGATGATCGCCGCGCAGAACAAATTGATGGCGGCACTGCCCGAGAACTTGCGCGAAGATGCCGGACGGATGCAGGAGCGTTTTCATCTGGATGCGCCGGGCTGGTTCGGCGAAGCGGAACAACCCAAACATCTGCGCACGATTGCCGGCGCGGCCCTCCGCGGGACGCTGATAAAAATCCGCTACCAGAGCTGGCGCGCGGAGAAGCAGCGCCGAGTCGCGCCGCTCGGACTCGTGCTCAAGGGCGGCAGCTGGTATCTCGCGGGCCAAGTCGATGGCAGCGTGCGCACCTACCGCGTCGCGCGCGTGCTCGATTGCACGGCGCTCGACGACCGCTTCGATCGCCCCGCCGATTTCGATCTCGCCGCCTATTGGCAGGCGGCGACACTGCGTCTCGAGGCCGAGATGCATCCGAACGTCGCGGTCGTGCGGCTGTCTCCGCTCGGCGTCAAGCTGCTCGATGCGCTGAGCCAGCCTTATGTCAGGACACGCACGCAGATTGAAGAGACCACTGACGCTGACGGATGGCGCATCGCCAGAATCCCGACTGGCAAGACGTCGTGGCATGCGGCGGCCGAATTGCTGCGGCTCGGGAGCGAGGCCGAAGTGCTGGAGCCCGCCGATCTCCGCGAGAAGATGGCGGAGCTGGTGCAGGCGATGGCTGCACGCTATCGCGCATCGTCGTCGCACGATGCAAAGCGCGCGGCGTGCAAGGCCTGACGGCTGTCAATCACCGGCGCCTACGAAACAATCCTGAAACACGATTCTCCAGTCGCTGTGTGAACGCAATCACGCTTGGGCTCGACCGAGAGGCAGGGACACAACAACGGCCTCGCGCCACACTGGAGAATGAGAATATGTTTCGTAAGCTTGCTCTTGGTCTGATCGCTGCCGGGTCGCTCGGCGCTGCTGCTCTCGCGCCCACCGCAGCGTCGGCCCACGGCTTCCACCATTACTGGGGCCCCGGTTGGGGCTTTGGCGGCGTCTACGTCAACACCGGCATCAACAACTGCTACCAGGAGCGCGTCGTCCAGACCCGCCACGGCCTGCGCGTCCGCGTCGTGAATGTCTGCGCCTACGGGATCTACTGATATCGTGAACTCACGACAAAGCTCCGATCGCTGCGCGATCGGGGCTTTGCGCGTTGATACTCACCTTCTTATCCGGCCTGCCGCTGTCGGCGAAACCAGGCCCAGGTCTCGCGCGTCGTTCTGATATAGCCGCGGCCGCGATAGACGATCTCGCCATCGACGATTGCGTTCAGCTTCGGCAGCGCGTGAAACGGGATCGAGGGATAGGCGTGGTGCTCGACGTGATAGGGCATGTTCCACGTGAACCATTTGACCAGCGCGCCGGTATAGGTGGTGCGGGTGTTCTCGAAGGCGCTGCGGGTGCGCTCGCAGCCGGTATGCTCGGCATAGAGATAGGGCCGCAGGAAGAACTGCCCGACGATCACCGGCACGATCCAGACCCAGAGCAGCAGCGCAGAGGAAAACCACAGCGAAAGCGCGAGCAGCAGGGCATAGAGAACGACATAGGCGCGCGCTTCGGTCGCGATAGTGCCGCGCTTGTTCTCGGGGATCCAGGGCACAACGACCTTGCCCGTCACGGCGTGGCCGAGCATCAGCCAGAGACGGCCCGCGACCTGGAGCAGGCCGCTATAGGCAAGCGCAAGCTGGGTACCGGATTTTGGCTTCACACCAACAATCAGCTCCGGGTCCTTCTCGAGATCCTGCGTGTAACGGTGATGATCCCAGTGAAACAGGCAGTAATATTCGTACGGCAAGCCGATGATGAAGCCCGAGAGATAGCCGACCGCGAGATTGAGTCCGCGACTCCTGAAGGCCGTCTTGTGCGCGGTCTCGTGTACCGCCATGAACAGGAAGGCGACGAAATAGCCCTGCACCACCATCAGCGGCAAGGCCCAGAGCACGCCATAGCTCGATGAGACCTTCCAGACCAGCGCGCCGATCAGCACGACCAGGCCGTAATGACCGAGGCTTTGCGTGGCGCCCCTGAGGTTGGAGCGCACCGACAATTCGCGCAGCATCGCCGGGGTCAGCGGCTTCAAGCGATGGCCGGGTTCCGAGATGATTGCGTCACTCATGATGGACCTGCCTAGTTGCTGAGGAGGGCCGCGATCTCCGCCTTGAGGAAGGCGAAATCGCGCGGATTGTTGACGGGGTTGCCGGCGCGATGGCCATGCACCGACGGAATGGGACGCAGCACGGCGGATGTCGCGTTGGTGAGCTTGCCAAGCTCGTCCTCATTGTCGCGGACGTCGAAATAGCGATCGGTGCCGCCAGGCATCAGCAACATGTGCGCCTTGATCGCCGCCAGCGCACCGTCGAAATCGCCGCCGAAGGCTGCGCAGCTGCTGACGTCGCCGTTCTGCCAGATCGCGATCTGCGCCAGCAGGTCATTGGCGTCCCGCCGCGCAAAAGTCGCGTCCCAGGCCCGCACGAGATAATCCTCGAGCGAGGTGAATCCCGCCTCGCGCCAGACCTCGTCGCGATAGAATGCATGCGACATCGCCCAGCCGGCATAGACCCGCCCCATCGCGCGAAAGCCCGCGACGGGCTTTTCGACGAAGCGGCCATCGCGAAAGGCGGGATCGGCGGTCAGCGCGGCCTTCACGCCTTCAAGGAAGACATGGTTGTAGGGCGCGCAACGCGCGCTGCCGCAGACCACGGCGGCGCGCTCGACCATGTCGGGATGCAGCGCCGCCCAATGAAAGGCCTGCATGCCGCCCATCGACCAGCCATAGACCATTGCCAGTTTTGTAATGCCGAACCGCTCGGTGAGCAGCCGGTGCTGGGCGGCGATGACGTCGTGATAGGTGATGCTCGGAAACGGCACGGTGGTATTCGACGGCGATGACGACAGGCCGTTGCCGAACAGGTTCGGGATAATGACGAAGTAACGCTCGGGATCAAGCACACCACCAGGCTGGATCAGCCATTCGGTGTCGTAATGCTGCGCGCTGAACGAGGTCGGATAGAGGATGACGTTGTCCTTGGCCGGGTTCAGCATGCCGTAGGTCTTGTAGGCGAGCTTGAGCGCAGGGAAGACCGTGCCGGATTGAAGCGTGACGTTGCCGGCCTCGAAGGTCTCGTAGTCACGCTCTGGCATTCGCCCGGTTCCCGCTTAAACGGCCGCAGAACGCGGCACGATCTGGACGATGCATTGATCGTGCCGAGCCCGCAGACGCATCGTTGCGTCGCACCTAATAAATGTACCTATAGTACAGTTATTAGGTGAAAGCAAACGGAGTCTGGGCAGCCGCGCGGCTCAGGCAATGGCCGCGATATATCGCACCACCGACGCGCTGAACGCGGCCTTGGCCCCCGTCGCGATGTTACGGCCCCACCAGGCGCCGTAGATGCGATCGAATGCGAGCGGCTCGACCGCAGCCGAGATCCGCCTTACCGCGGCGGCATTCAGCGGCATGTAGTTCGGATAGGAGTACATGAAGCTGACAAAGCGGCGGTCCATCGTCACCTGAGCGATGTCGCCGGTGAGGAGCGCACCCTTGCCGTCGGCCGCGCGTGCGTCGTGCAGCATGGTGGCTCCCGCGAAATGCCCGCCGGTACGTAGCAGCAGGAGGTCGTCGGAGATGCGAAGCCTGTCGCCCGTCCAGTGTTCGATCTTGGGATGCGGACGCGTCACCCATTCACGATCGTCCGCATGGAGATAGACGGGGATGCCGCCGAAGGCATCGCTCCAGTCGGCGAGCGCGCCATAATAATGCGGGTGCGAGATCGCGATCGCCTTCAACCCGCCGAGCGACCGGATGTGCGCGATCGCCTCCGGCGTCGCCAGCGGTACGCAATCCCACATGACGTAGCCGTCGCCAAGCGGCACCAATAACGCACGCTGACCGATGGCAAAGCTCGGCTCAAGTGCGATGCCGGTAAGACCCAGATCGTCTCGCCAGACCAGGCAATGTTTTTCGGCCAACGCCTCGCGAGTAAGAGAGATTTGCCCTTTCCATCCAACGAACTGCCGTTCGTCCTCGCAGATCGGACAGGACGCGGGTGGCTTTTCGCTGTCCGGGAATTGCGCGCCGCAGGTTTCGCAGGTCCAGAGGGGCATGGTGGTGCTCCAGATCACGCGGGACGGAACCAACGCGACGCGCGCATGTTACGTACTGATCAGCACCGGCACAATGGGCCGGCGATTTCCGTGCCGCACGAGACTTTCGATCGGAACACGTTCAGCGTCTCGATGACATCGCGCCCCGCCCCATCCCGCATCTGGCCCCTGTACGCGGTCAATTTCTTTATGGCCGACATGCAGTCGGGCATCGGCCCCTTCGTCGGCGTATTCCTTCAGGAGCGCGGCTGGGCCAGCGGATTGATCGGGACGGCAATGACGATCGGCAATGTCGCGGGCATGCTGGTCACGACGCCGATCGGCGGCTTCATCGATTCCAGCCGCAACAAGCGCCTCTGGGTCGTCATTCCCGGCGCCTGCGTGGTGCTTGCCTCTGCGATCATCCTGATCTCGCAAAATTTCTGGGCGGTGACATTCTCGCAAGTCGCGCAATCGCTCGCGAGCGCCGCGATCGTGCCGGCGGTCACAGGTATCAGCCTCGGCATCGCCAAACAAAAGGGCTTCAATGCGCTGAACGGACGCAACCAGGCCTTCAACCACGCCGGCAACATGGTCGGCGCAGCGCTATCGGGCTATCTCGGCTACAAATTCGGCTACGTCTGGGTGTTTGTTTTGGCTGCCGTCTTCGGCGCCGTCGCCGTCGCTTGCATATTGATGATTCCGGCCAAGGCCATTGATGACCGCCAGGCTCGCGGCAGCAACGAGGATGAGAGCAAAAACCCGCCGGCAGGTCTGTCCGTTCTCTTCAAGCACAAGCCGCTGCTTGTGCTGGCACTAGCATTGGCCATCTTCCATCTCGGCAACGCGGCAATCGTACCCCTCTACGGCCTCGCCGCTGTGAGCGCGGGCCAAGCCAATGGCCCAAGCTTCGTCGCGACCATTGTCGTGATTGCGCAGGGCGTGATGATCGTGACGTCCCTGGTCGGCATGCAAGTCGCTGGGAAACGCAACTACTGGCCGGTGATCCTGGTCTCCTTCATGTTCCTGCCAATCCGCGGCGTACTGGCGTATTTCCTCGGCGGCTGGTGGGGCGTCGTGCCCGTGCAGGTGCTCGACGGCATCGGCACCGGGCTTCAGACGGTCGCCGTCCCCGGCATGGTCGCGCGCTCGCTCGACGGCACCGGCCGCATCAATCTCGGCCAGGGGGCCGTCATTACCGTGCAGGGCGTCGGCGCAAGCCTCAGTCCCGCGCTCGGCGGCTGGATCGCGCAATGGATCGGCTATGGCCCGACCTTCCTGCTGCTCGGCGCCTTCGGCCTGGCGTCAATGGCGCTGTGGCTGGCATTCGGCGCGCACGTGAAGAAGTATTGAGAGGCGACCCGCCTCACGCCCCAAAACTTTTCTGGACCGCCTTGTCGAGCGTCGCGCTGCCAACGAAGCGCTGGCGCAGCTCGCGCTTGAGCAGCTTGCCGCTCGGATTCTTCGGCAGGCTGTCGACGAAGATGACGCGCTTCGGCACCTTGAAATGCGCCATCTGGCCGGCGCAGTGCTTGATGACGGCTTCCTCGTCGAGCCTCTCGCCGGTCTTGACCACGACGATCGCGGTGACCGCTTCGATCCAGCGCGGATCGGGCAGGCCGACGACGGCAACCTCGGAGACCGCAGGGATGCGATAGACCATCTCCTCGACCTCGCGACTCGCGACATTCTCGCCGCCGGTCTTGATCATGTCCTTGACGCGGTCGACGACAGTGATGTGGCCTTCGGCATCGACGGTGGCGAGATCGCCGGAGTGAAACCAGCCGCCGGAAAACGCCGCCGCGGTCTTGACGGGATCGTTGTAATAGCCGGAGAGCAGATGCGGCGAGCGGTGCACGATCTCGCCAACTTCGCCGACTTTCACGTTCTCCATCGCCGTGTTGACCACGCGTGTCTCGACATTGAGCACCGGCTTGCCGGCCGAGCCGGCCTTACGTAGCTGATCCTCCGGGCGCAGTACGGTCGCGAGCGGCGCGATCTCGGTCTGGCCGTAGAAATTCCAGAACTTGACATTCGGCAGGCGGCGCTGGAGCTCGAGCAGAACCTCCACCGGCATGATCGAGGCGCCGTAATAGCCCTTCTCGAGCGTCGACAGGTCGGTCTTGTCGAAATTCGGCGAGCGCAGCATCGCGATCCAGATCGTCGGCGGCGCAAAGAACGACGTGATCTTGTGCGCCTGGATCAGCGCCAGAATGTTGTCGGCGGTCGGCTTGCCCGTGATCACGCCGGAGGCGCCGAGATAAATCTGAGGCCCGAGAAACACGTCGAGCTGGGCGCAATGATAGAGCGGCAGCGCGTGCAGGAATTTGTCGTGCGCGCTCATGCCGCCGTCGATGACGCAGCTGACATACTGCCACATCACGGCCTCATGCGTCAGCATCGCCCCCTTGGGCAGCGATTCCGTGCCGCTGGTGTAGACGATTTGCGCGAGATCGCGGCTGTCGACGGACGCCTCCAGGAACGAACTGTCAGCGGCGAGCAGGTCGTCGAACGTAGTGAGGCCCGCTGGCGCCGTAGCGGGATCCTCGCCCGGTAGCCAGATCACCTTCTCGACGGCGCAATCCTTGGCGCTGGCCGCGCGCGCCGGCTCGACGAAATCCGGGCCAGTTGCCAGCAGCTTGGCACCGGAGCTTTTCAGGATGAAGTTGATCTCGTCCGGGTTGAGCATGAAGTTGATCGGCACCAGCACCGCGCCGATCCGCGCCACCGCAAAACGCAGCGCGGCAAAGGCGTGCGAGTTGCGCGAAAGCACAGCGAGGCGATCGCCCTTCTTGACGCCGAGGCCGAGCAGGCCGCGGCCAAGCCGGTTACAGATCGCGTCCATCTCGGCGAAGGTCCAGCTCACATTGCCGCAGCTCACCGCGAGCTTGGCCGGCTCGCGGCCCGCCGAGCGGCGCAGGAGATCGCCGATGGAGTGCTCGCGGGCTTTCGAGATGGTGGCTGCGATGTCGCTCGACATTTCCGTCCCCCTGGAATTTGCAATCCGCGCAACGCCTGTCCTCAACGTCCATCCGGACCTCGCATCGACGCGCCTTTCATGTTTGCGCGAAGCGTAGTCGGCACTGTCGACCGCGTCAAATTGGCCGCACGCTGGCGCCATGACGCAAGAATTGTCCCTTCGCCGGGGCAAGCTTGGGATGGTGCACCAACAATAATATCGGGGGAAATGTCATGTATCGGATCGCGCGCGCCGCCTTTGCGGCCGGGCTGCTATCTGCGCTTTTCGTCTATCCATCGTCCGCCCAGCAGACCCCGCTCAAGATCGGCGTGCTCTCCGATTTCTCCTCGGTCTATTCCGACATCGGCGGCCAGGGGAATGTCGAAGCCACCAAGATGGCGATCGAGGATTTTGGCGGACAGATGTTCGGCAGGCCGATCGACATGGTCTCGGCCGACGCGCTCAACAAGCCCGATGTCGCCTCCACCATCGCGCGAAAGTGGTGGGAGACCGAGGGCGTCGACATGATCATCGACCTGCCGACCTCGGCCACCGCGCTCGCGGTGATGGAGCTGTCGAAGCAGTACGAGAAGGTAATGATCGTCACCGATGCCGCAAGTTCCGACATCACCGGAAAATCCTGCTCGCCCTATACCGCGCACTGGACCTACGACACCTATTCCAACGCCCACACGGTGGGCAGCGCCATCGTCAAGAACGGCGGCGACAGCTGGTTCTTCCTCACCGCCGACTACGTGTTCGGCCATTCCATCGAGCGCGACACCGGCGACGTCGTGAGGGCCGCCGGCGGCAAGGTGCTCGGCAGCGTCAAGCACCCGCTCAACACGGCTGACTTCTCGTCCTTCCTGCTTCAGGCCCAGGCCTCCAAGGCCAAGATCATCGGGCTTGCCAATGGCGGCGGCGACACCATCAACGCGATCAAGCAGGCTGGCGAGTTCGGCATCGTCGCCGGCGGCCAGAACCTGGCCGCGATCGTGATGTTCATCTCCGACGTGCACAGCCTGGGGCTGAAGCTCGCACAGGGCCTGATCATCACCGAGGCCTATTACTGGGACCTCAACGACAAGACCCGTGCCTTCGGCAAGCGCTTCTTGGAGCGCGTCAAGCGCATGCCGACGATGAACCAGGCCGCGACCTACAGCGCGACGCTGCACTACCTGAAGGCGGTGCAGGCTGCCGGCACCAAGGACACCAAGACCGTGATGGCCAAGATGCGCGAGATGCCGGTGAAGGATGCCTTCACCGACAATGGCATCCTGCGTGAGGACGGCCGCATGGTGCACAGCATGTTCCTGTTCCAGGTCAAGAAGCCCGAGGAATCCAAGGGCCCGTGGGATTATTACAAGCTGCTCGCCGAGGTTCCCGCCGACCAGGCCTTCCGCCCGCTGAAGGACGGCGGCTGCCCGCTCGTGAAGTGAGCTCTGCCTCCATCGCGGACCTGCCACGCTTCGTGGGGCAGGTCCACGACATTGCATCCCGCGGAAAAAACGAGCGAGCGCTCTCTCAGAAAATTCCGGTCGGCCCCCTTTTCCGACGGCCACTCTGTGCGCTAGGAATGAGGACAAGGGCGCAAAGCCCACGCCTGGATCAATAACAACGGCAAAAGGTCCGGGACGACATTTGGGGAGGCAGCGTGAATCTCGCGCGCCGACGACCTTGGACCAACGCGTTTTCGACAGAAGCGCTGTGCGCGCGCATTCTGGAGCGCCATCGCGACTCCATCCGCGTCCAGAAGCCGCGTCTTGCCGTCGCAAATCTCGCCCGCATCATCGACGCCACCCTCACACTCTCCAACAAGCAGGGTTTTCACGCCACGACGCTGCGCCAGCTCGCGGAGGCCTCCGGCCTCAGCATGGGCGGCCTCTATACCTATATCGACAGCAAGCCCCGGCTGCTGTCGATGATCCTTGGCGAGGTCGCGGCAACCGCGACCGAGGTGCTGACGACGCCGCCCGACGACGTCAGGAATGATGCCCACAGGCACCTCGACTGGATCATCGCGACCCACATCCGCATGAGCGAGGCGATGCAGCCCTGGTTCGTGTTCGCCTTCATGGAGGCGAAATCCTTTCCGCCGGCAGAACGCCAGCGCGCGATCGACATGGAAGCCACCACCGAGAAGATCATCGCCGACGTCCTCCGGCAGGGCGTCGCCAGCGGCGCCTTCGCGATCGACCATGTCAGGCTGACGGCGTCGCTGATCAAGCCGCTGCTCCAGGACTGGTACGTGAAGCGCGCCAAGTACCGCAAGCGCGGTACCTCGATCGACGGCTACATCGACGGCGTCGGCAACTTCGTGAGCGCCGCAGTGTCGGGTGATAGCCGCATCAGCGGACGCGCGTCCGCCGGGGCGCGCGCGAGGCCAAAGCAGATGGCGCACCCATAGAACGCGGGAAAGACCAGGCGATGCAGCGTTTCCGGTTCAATCAACAAGAGATCGTCTTCGCCGTCTTCGCGCTGCTGTTCCTGGTGTTCTCGATCTTCCTGAACGGCTTTCTGACGGCAGACAACATGCTGACGCTGCTTCAAAACGTGGCTGTGCTCGGCATCCTCGGGCTTGCCATGGCGATCGTCGTGATCGGCCGCGGCATCGACATCTCGCTGATCGCGGCGCTCGCGGTGCCCCCGGGGCTCGTGCTTCAGATGGTGCAGAACGGTCATTCGCTGCCGTTCTCGCTGCTGACCGCGGTGCTGCTCACGATCGCCTTCGGCCTCATCAATGGCTGGCTGATCGCTTATGCCGAGGTCCCCTCGCTGTTTGCGACACTCGCAACTGGGCTATTGCTCGCCGGCCTGGGGCAGGCCGCGCTGTTCCAGCTCGACGTCGTGCAGTGGAGCCCGGGCATGAACGGCTTCGAGCGGCTCGGACAGGGCACCATTCTCGGCATCCCGACCTCGATCGTGATGTTCGCGATCGCCTGCATCGTGGTCGCTGTCCTGCTGCGCCAGACCCGCTGGGGCGCCTATATCTACGCGATCGGCGACAATCCCTATGCCGCACGTGTCACCGGCATCCCGTCGCGCCCGATCATCGTGCTGCAATATGTGGTCGCCGCGCTGATCGGCTGCTTCGCCGGCCTGGTGATGGCCGCGTCGGTCAATTCGATGCCGACCCGCGTCTTCAACTCGACGCTGATCTACGACGTCATCCTCGTCGTCGTGCTGGGTGGCATCGGGCTATCAGGCGGACGCGGCGGCGTGCTGAACGTCATCATCGGCACGCTCCTGATCGGCACCATGCTCAACGGCATGACCATCATGGACATCTCCTACGCCGGCCAAAATCTCATCAAGGGCGTGGTCCTGCTGCTCGCCGTCATCACGGATTCCTTCCTGAATCCGCGCAACGAAGAAACGGCGCAACAGGGCGATATCTGAACGAGCGGCAAGAACGACAACCATAACCAAGGAGGACGCAATGAAACATCTTGGCAATCCGACAAAGGCGGCTCTGGCCGCACTGGCTCTCTCGGCAATGACCGCACCGGCTCTGGCCCAGCAGGGCCTGGACGAGCCGTTCCAGAAGCCGTTCAAGGAGGCTCTCGCCGGCAAGACCGTGGCCTATGTGCCGGTAGCGATGAACTTCGACCTCACCGAGGGCTGGTATGCCGGGCTGAAGAAGGAGCTCGAGCCGTTCGGCGTCAAGTTCGTGATCCGCGACGCCAACTGGAACACCAACGCCGGCGCGCAGGCCGTCACATCGCTGATCTCCGAGAAGCCGGCGGTGATGGTGGTGCATAATCCGGACGTGCAGACCTACGCCAAGCTGCTGCAGCGCGCCGAGAACGAAGGCATCTACGTCATCCAGATCAACATGGGCTCCGCGTATCGCAGCTCGGCCTTCGTCGGCGCCAACTGGGTCGAGATCGGTGAACGCCAGACCGAAGGGGTGGTCAAGGCCTGCGAGGGCAAGTCGAACAAGATCGCGATCATCCAGGGTGCGCTCTCGGCCGCCGCGAGCGCATACACGCTCAAGGGCGTCGAGAACGTGCTCGCCAAGCATCCCGAGATCAAGGTGGTGTCGAGCCAGGCCGCCGATTGGGACGCCGCCAAGGCCAAGGCGATCACGCAGACGGTGTTGAAGCAGAATCCCGATCTCTGCGGCATCGTCGGCTTCTGGGACGGCATGGACATCGGCACCGCTGCCGCGGTCAAGGAAGCGGGCCTCACCGGAAAAGTGTTCCTCGCCACATCGGGCGGCGGCGAGCGCAAGGGCGCCTGCGAGCTGGTGAAGTCCGGCGCGTTCGACCTCAACATGAGCTACGACGTTCCGACCCAGGCGGCGCAGATGGCAGGCACGATCAAATGGCTGCTGTCGTCGGGCGCCAAGCCCGGCTCGGTCAAGGGCTCGGAATACACCACGCTGATTCCGATCACCAAGGAGAACGCCGACAGTGCCACGGCCTGCTGGAATCTCAGCGACCTGAAGAAATAGTCCGACGCTGACGCGCGAGATCCCAGGACATCAAAGCCCGGGGATCTCGCTCCCAACAGTTCCCCTCCCTGCTGGAATGCCGATGCGCGATACCCTGACAAGCCTGCGTTACCGCTACTGGCCGGATCATCTGCTCGGCGAAATCCTGTCCAAGCGATGGACCGAGACGGCCATCCCGGTCATCCTGCTCCTCATCGTTGGCTTCGCATTCAGCCGATCCATCGACAACTTCCTGTCGCCGGCGAGCCTTGCCGACACCGCGCGCCAGGCCGGAGAGATCGGCTTCATCGCGCTCGGGCTGGCGCTGGTCGTCATCGTCGGCGGCATCGATCTGTCTGTTGGTTCGATCTTCGCACTGACGGATTTCTGCGCGCTCTATTTGCTCGACGTCGCGGGCTGGCCAGTTCCGGCGGTGGTCGTCGCCACGCTGCTCTGCGGCGCGCTGCTTGGTGCCGTCAACGGCATCCTGGTCGGATATCTGCGGCTGCGCGCCTTCATCACCACGTTGATCACCCTGATCATCTACCGCTCGGCCTATGATCTCCTGATCCAGCGCTACTCCAACGCGATCGCGTCGGCCTTCCCCGACATCCCGTCCTGGGATTTCATCGGCGGCGGCAGCATCTTCGGCATTCCGACCGTGGCGCTTGCCTACATCGTCATCGCCGTCTTTGGTCATATCTTCATGACCCGGCTGCGTCCGGGCTGGCACATTACCGCGATCGGCGGCTCGCGCCGCTCGGCTTACAATTCCGGCATTCCCGTTCGCCGCACCATTGCGCTCTGTTATGTCGCAAGCGGTGTGCTGACCAGCATCGGCGCGCTGTTCTTCGCGTCCCGCCTCGGCACCGTCGGCGGCGACATCGGCGTTGGCCTCGAGGTCATCGTGCTGACCGCGACCGTGCTCGGCGGCATCACGCTTGGTGGCGGCAAGGGCTCGGTCGCCAAATCGGCCGTCGGCGTGCTGATCGTGCTCCTGATCACCAATGGTCTCACGACCATGAATGCGCGCGGTGGCGTTAACCGCATGGCGCTGGCTGGCATCCTGCTTGTCGCCGCGATGGTGGACATCCGCTGGCAGAAGAACCGGACCCGCATCATCAGCAAGGTCTATGTCGCGCCGACCTACCACGCGCTGCCGCCCCCGCCGCCGACCGAGATCGGACAAGGCGGGCCGTTCGAGCAGAACGACAAGCTGCGTCACGTCGAGTCGATCGGCCTCGGCCGCATCGAGGCGCCGGAGGACGTCATCCTCGATCGCCACGACAATCTCTATGCCGGCTCACGTCACGGCGACATCATGCGCTTTCTCGCGCCCGACTACCAGAAGATGGAGGTGTTCGCCCATATCGGCGGCCAGCCGCTCGGCATGGCGTTCGACCGGGAGGACAATCTCTACGCCTGCATCGGCGGCATGGGGCTCTATCGCATCAAGCCGGATGGCACGGTGGAGAAGGCGACCGACGAGACCAACCGCAGCCTGCGCTCGGTCAACGACGACAGCCGCCTGCGGCTCGCCGACGATCTCGACATCACCGACGACGGCCTGATCTTCTTCTCCGAGGCGACGGTGCGCTACGAGATGGACGAATGGCCGATCGACGGGCTGGAAGCGCGCGGCAACGGCCGCATCATCTCCTACGACACCAAGACCGGGACGACACGCACCGAGCTGCGCGGCCTCAAATTCCCCAACGGCATCTGCGTCGCCAGCGACGGCCAGTCGATCCTGTTCGCCGAGACGTTTGGCTGCTCGATCAAGCGCTATTGGTTCGCGGGGCCGAAGAAGGGCGCGGTCGAGGTGGTCATGGACAATCTGCCGGGCTACCCCGACAACATCAATCTCGCTTCCGACGGCAATTACTGGCTGGCGCTGGTCGGCATGCGCAGCCCCTCACTCGACCTCGCCTGGAAGATGCCAGGCTTCCGGCGCCGCATGGCCAAGCGCGTGCCGGTCGACGAATGGCTGTTCCCCAACATCAACACCGGCTGCGTGGTCAAGTTCAACGAGCAGGGCAGAATCGTCGAATCGTTCTGGGACCTGCACGGCGAGAACCACCCGATGATCACCTCGATGCGTGAGCATCGCGGCTATCTCTATCTCGGCGGCATCCTGAACAACCGGATCGGCCGCTACAAGCTCGACAACGCCGATCCGACCTTCGTCCAGTATGACAAGCGATGGGGGAAGCTGTCGTGATCGCTGCCGTCAGAGAGTTCGCCAACCGCTTTCTCGGACGCGGCGACGCCACCATCACCGTGCCGTCCTTCGACGGCGCGCTGAAGCCGAACCAGAAGCTCGAAGCTGCCGAGACCTTGCTCACCTGCGAGGCGCCGGAAGATCTCGCCACCGACGGCCACAACCTCTTTCTCGCCGACGGGCGGAGGCTGTTGTCCCTGAACGGCGGTTCGGCCTCGGACGTGCGCAGCTTCGAGCGGCAGATCTCGGCGCTATGCGTTCTTCCCGGCGGCGGTCTTGCCGTCGCGCTCGGCGGGCGCGAGGTGCGGCTCTATCCGAGTCCCACGGCCGTGCAGCCAAGCGTGACGTTTGCCGATGCAGCGTTCAATGCGATCAACGCGCTCGCGCTGGCGGAAGACAACACCCTGATCGCGACAGATGGGTCCGCCAATTGCGGCGTCGACGACTGGGCGCGCGATCTGCTGGAGCTCAACCGGAGCGGCCGCGTCTACCGGCTCGATCCCGCCGGCAAGACCGTCACACGATTGGCCCAGGGGCTCGGTTACGCCTTCGGCGCCTGCGCCCATGGCGAGGGCACGCTGGTCAGCGAGAGCTGGCGTCATCGCCTCGTGCTCTTAGCGCCTGGAGCAGCGCCGCGCGCGGTGCTCGCTCACCTCCCCGTCTATCCGTCGCGGCTATCCAAGGCTTCTGGCGGCGGCTACTGGCTCACCGCCTTCACCGCGCGCACCCAGCTCGTTGAGTTCGTGCTGCGCGAGCCCGGCTACCGGCGCCGCATGATGGCGGAGATCGCCCCGGAATATTGGGTTGCGCCGCGCTTGCGCTCCGGCTTGTCGTTCAAGGAGCCGATGCAGGGCGCCCACATCAAGACCATGGGCGTCATCAAGCCGTGGGCGCCGCCGCGCTCCTATGGCCTCATCATCCGCCTCGATGCCGACGGCCAGCCGCTCTATTCGCTACACAGCCGGGTCGACGGCATCAATCACGGCATCGTCGCGGCCATCGAGATGGGCGACGATCTCATCCTGATCGCCAAGGGACCGGGCCGTGTCCTGAGACTGCCGCTGAGCGGACTTGCCGAGGAGTTTCGCCCATGAGCGACGTCGTGCTCTCGCTGCGCAAGGCGACAAAACTCTATGCCGGCGTCCCCGCCATCGACGGCGTCGATTTCGAGCTCCGTCGCGGCGAGATCCATGCGCTGGTCGGCGAGAACGGCGCCGGCAAGTCGACCCTGACCAAGGTGATGGCGGGCGTGGTGACGCTGACCTCGGGCGCGATGACGATCGACGGCGCCGACGTCGCGCCGAAGACGCCGCTGGAGGCGCGCAATCTCGGCATCGCCATGGTTTTCCAGGAGAATAGCCTGGTGCCGACCATGACGGTGGCGCAGAACCTGTTCCTCGGGCAAGAGAAATTCTACAACCGCCTGCGCGGCATCTACATCGCCGCGCAGCAGTTTCTGCAATCGCTCAATTTCGACGTCACACCGACCGCGACCGTCAGCGGACTTGGCGCGGCCAAGAAGCAGATGGTCGAGATCGCCCGCGCGGTGCTGCACCGCGCCAAGGTCATCATCTTCGACGAGCCGACCGCGTCGCTGACGCCGGAGGAGAAGAAATATTTCTTCGATCTCGTTCGCGACCTCAAGAAGCGTGGCGTCTCGATCGTCTTCATCTCGCATGCGCTCGAGGAGGCGCTGCTGCTGGCCGACCGCATCACGGTGCTGCGCGACGGCAAGCATGTCGTCACCGACGATGCCGCCAAATTCGACCGTGCCGCGATCGTGCAGGCCATGGTGGGGCGCGACCTCTCCAACACGCTCTACGGCGCGCGCAAGAGCAGCGTGCGGCCGGCCGGCGCGCGCGTGCTCACGGTGCAGAACCTGAAGATGGCTCCGATGGTGAAGAACAATTCGCTGTCGGTGTTCGCGGGGCAGATCACCGGCGTGTTCGGCCTCGTCGGCGCCGGCCGCACCGAAACCTTCAAGATCGTCGCCGGTGTGCTGAAGCGCGACTTCTTCCATGGCGGCGAGATCTTGCTGCACGACAAGCCGGTGCGCTACCGGGTGCCGGCGCCGGCGGTCAAGGCCGGCATTGCCTATGTGACCGAAGACCGCAAAGTCGAGGGTTTCTTCGAGACCGCCTCGATCGGGCGCAACATCTATCTCGGCCTGCTGTCGAAATTTCCCAGCGGTCGGATGATGCTGTCGCGGCGGGAAACTGATGCCGTCGGCAAGAGCTGGATCGAGAAGCTCAGGGTTCGCGCCATCGGCGACCACGGCAAGGTGGTCGAGCTCTCCGGCGGCAACCAGCAGAAGGTCGTGATCGCGAAATCGCTGGTGCAGGAGCCCGACCTGATCATCTTCGACGAGCCGACCCGCGGCGTCGATGTCGGCGCCATCGTCGAGATCCACGAGCTGATCAACCGGCTCGCCGACGAGGGCAAGGCGGTCGTCGTCATCTCATCCTACCTGCCCGAGATCATGGCGCTCTCCGACCGGATCCTGGTCTCGCGCCAGGGCAAGGTCGTCGAGGAGTTTTCGGCGCTGGAGGCGACCGAAGAGAAGATCATGTACGCCGCGATCCACTGAAGGAGCACTTACATCTTGTGCCCCTTCTGGCGCAGCGCCTCGATCAGGCGGCGCTTCAGCTCGTCGGCGGCTTTCTGGCTGACGTCCTGGCCGATCTGCGCGCTCGCCTGCACCAGCCCGTCCGACTTCTCCAGAAACTTCTGTCCGGCCGGCAGCGCGTAGAACGCCTCGATCTGGCGCAGCTCGTCCGTCGTGAAGGCGGTCGCGTAGAGGGCGGCAATCTGGTCGATCATCGAGGTGAAGAACGGCGCATAGATGTCGGAGCCCGGCGCCGTCATCGCATCGTAGTCGCGCTCGATCTCCGGCCTGTCCTGCGCGACCACGGGCCGGAGCTTGAGCAGGAGCTGCGGGAGAGTTGCGCGGTATTGGTCGGAGATCTTCAAGGTGACGACGAGCTTGCGCGCCGCGTCCATCGCCTCCGGAGACGGCGCCTCTGCCGATGCGCCGCAGACCAGCAGCAGGAGGACGCCGGCGATCGTCAACAAACGTCTGGACATGGGCCTCTCCACGAAAGGGCGGGCTGCGCGATGATGTCAGTGGCTCGCCGGCAGGACTGTCACGGCCGGCGTCGCCGCAGCGCTCACCGTCGCCGGCTCGGCGTCGTCGACGTCGGTCACCTTCACGAACAGGTTCGGAACCTGCTCGGCGCGATCGAGCAGCCAGGCGGCGCCGATCATGATGAGGATGCCGACGAAGGAGACGGCGAGCTGCTCCCAGACCCCCTTGGTGTATTGCGTCAGGATCCAGTGCGCGGAGAACGACAGGAACACGCCGAGGCAGAAGATCGGCAGCGAATGCTGGCCGCACAGGATGATCGGACGCAGCCATGCCGTGTGCAGCGCCTTCCAATGGCGCGGCAGGAAATGGGTCGTCCAGATCGCCAGCGCCAGGAAATGCGTGAAGCGCAGCATGTCGAGATCGGTCTTGTCGATCGGGTAGATCGCCTTGATCATCCATTTCGGGATCAGGGCCTCGAGCGCGTGGACGTGCCAGGTCATCACGATCAGGAAGGCGAAGATGAGCCAGGCCGCGGCGATCGCCATCGCCGCCTTCGACCACACCAGGTTCGCGAACTTCTCGATCTCGCCGATGCCGCACCAGGCGGCGAACACGAACATCAGCTGCCAGCAGAACGGATTGAAGTACCAGGTCGTGCCGGGCGGATACGAGGCGACGTTCCAGTCGAACCAGCGCGACAGCACGTACAGCACCACGGATGCCGCAAGCGTCAGGTTCGGCCGGCGCACCAGGCACCACACCATGAACGGCGCGGCGAACACCAGCGTGATGTAGAGCGGCAGCACGTCGAGATTGACCGGCTTGTATTTCAACAGGATCGCCTGTCCGATCAGCTCGTCCGGATGCGCCAGGAAATTGAAGACGTTGAACTCGTTCTCGTACATCGGATTGTCGAAGCGGCGCGCGGTGCGCGCGATCTGCGCGGTGAACAGCAGGAACAGCATGATGTGGGCGACATACATTTCCACCGCTCGCCGCCACAGCCGCTTGAGCGCGGCGAGGAACCAGCCGCCCGCCACGATCGGCCCGTAAATCCAGCCGATCAGATAGCCGGAGATGAAGACGAAGAACTCGGCCGCGTCGCTGAAGCCGTAATTGCGTAGCGTCAGCCACGACACCACGTCGTGCGGGATGTGATCGAGGAAGACCATCCACAGCCCGATGCCGCGGAAGAGGTCGAGCCGCAAATCGCGCTCGACCGGAGCCAACAGAGCTGCCTGGTCCCGTATGATCATGGCCCCCGCCTCTTCCGCTGGGCGTCGCGCCCGTCGCGGCGCCGAGAAAATCGGATGCTAAGAAATCTGAATCAAATCGTCACCTAGCCCTGGGGCTAGCGCGCCAACGGTAGCTGACCGTGGCGCCGGCGCAAGGGACTTTGTCATCACAAGAGCCGATCAACCCGCCCGGCCGCCTCCTGCGCCGCACAGGCGGTGGCCGGCAGCCCGTGATGCCGAGCGCGCCAAAGCCCTCCAACAAAAACGTCGAAAACAACCCCATGCACAGTAGCCGTCAAGCCCGAACCGCGACCGCAAGCCCGTTTGACTTGTCGGGCAAAACACCGGCATGATGGTACGATCGCGAGCGTGGACGCGCCAAGCCAATGGTGCGGCGCCGTGCCGGTCGTTCTCCTCCCGTCATGGACCTGTCGCACGAAGATGATCCGCTGCGCGCAACTGCGTGCGCGCGTCGCCCTGTCGAAGCGGCCGCGTTGCTCATGGGGAGGAGCGGCCGATGCCGGTTGGATTGCTGGAGGTTGCAGGCACGATCGATGTCAGCCAGTTCTGGCCGGAGGGCCGCTCGGATGCGGACACCACGAAAGTCGTGGTGAACGTCGCGCCCGACGCGATCCGCTTCCGCAAGAACGACACCGCGCCGTTCCAGCCGACCCACGTGTTCGACAATGCCAAGGTCAAAGGCCGGACCGCGACGGCGCCGATCAAGAACGGCAAGCTCACCATTCGCCTCCAGGGCATCGACGCACCCGAGCTGCACTATATGCCGTCGCCGCTGTCGCCCGCCGAGAAGAAGGGGCTGACCGACGCCAAGCGGCAGGCCTATCACGAGGTCACGCATTCCTACCGGCAGTTCCTCGGCGCGACATCGACCAAGGCGCTGCATGATTTTCTCAGCGCGACCGGCGAAGCCACGCTGGCCTGCCGGGTGTTCACCCATGTCGATGCGCCGAACGAGGTGTTCGACACCTATGGACGGCTGGTCGGCGATATCGAGGTGACGGTCGCGAACCAGACGGTCGACATCAATCACTGGCTGGTCGAGCAAGGTTTTGCCTATCCGACGTTCTACTCCTCGATGAACGAAGACGAGATCAAGGCCTTCCTGGCGCTGACCAAGACCGCACGAACCAAGAAGCTGCCGGTGTGGAAGAACCTCGCCAAGACCATTCCCGCCTTCGACTTCGACCTGCGCGAGCCGAAGAAGGGCGAGACGGACGTGCTCGCAACCGACAAGGGCCCGGTGATCCTGCCAAAGCTCTACCGCCGCACCACCAACTGGTCGGCGCGCAAGAAGGCCAAGGTGACGAGCCAGAATTTCCAGACATTCTTGAGCGAAGGATCTAGCGGCAAGCCCGACACCTGTTACGAGATCGCAGATTTCCTGGCGAACGGCGTCCACTCGGCGACACCGCGCAATTTTGCCGACTTCGTGGTGGGCGGGAAGACGATCAAGTTTCAGCCGGACGGGCTGGTGTTCGGCGAGGCGCCGTCGACGCTGGTCGGGGCGGACGGGAAGCCGATTACGGGGTTTTGAGGGGACCGCGGCCGCCTCAGGCGACGTTACGACTTGCTCGCGAACATCGTGTCCTGAAGCTGCAACATACGCGTCTCCACGCGCGCCACAGAGCCTCCCAGAAGGCAGCCGACCGGCCTGCTGCCGGCGAAGCCGAGGCGCACCCCGATTTCCGACAAGGCCCCCATCGCCCGCCCCTGCATGATGGTGATCCGCTCGCTGTTGCGTTCGACAAGTTCGTTCTTGAGCAGTCCGAACGCGAGCGCCGCTGCGGCGATGCCGGTGGCGGCATCTTCGGGGTAGCCTGACGATTTCGGAAACTGCCGCGCCTCGAAACGCCGCTCGGCCTGATGGTCGACGGCGTAGGGGTAAAGGCCGGTGGACCCGATCCGTCCACAACACGCTTCGATCGGCGCCGAATCCGGCACCAGTTCGTTGAGCTCGCGGACACCCTTGATCGGGACGAGCGTCTTCACCCGTGACGTGACGGCGTTCTGGATCGGCAGGTCAAGCAGATCGCGGCGCGACAGCTTGAGCGTCGACAGAACATCTTCCTCTTCGGCGCGCGAGAGATCGACGACCTTGCCTGCCGGCTGGCTGATTTCGACAGATGGCTCACCCGAGCTGCCACGATCGACATAGCCTGTCACCGCTCCACTGCGCGTCTCGATGCGGACCTGCTCACCGGACAGGCGCCCCTTCATCGCGAGGACCCAAAGCGCGCCGATCGTCGCGTGTCCGCACATCTCCATCTCGTGCCGCGGCACCCAGAACCGGAAGACATAGTCGGAGTCCGGTCCCGACGCCGGCAGAACGAAGCCCGATTCGTGCCCGAAGTGCCGGGCCACCGATTGCATGCCCGCAGCGGGAAGGCTCGAGGCGTCGACGACGATGGGGCAAGGGTTGCCGCCACGCCCCATGTGGGTGAAGACGTTGACTAGGTCGATCTCGGTCATCGAATGGCTCATGTCATGGACGGCGCGACGGCGCTAACGATCACGTTGGTATAGCGACTTCGGCGACATTCACTCAACTGAGTGATGGTTGAAGGGATCGTAATCGGGCCGAGAGCAGGATGCCGCTCGCGGCGGGCGATGGTCTGCTTCAGAAGCCCCATCTGTGAGCGCGCGGCGGGGATTCCGACCCCTCAGATACGAATCCTGCCAGTGGGAGCGTCGTCCTCGAACCCGCATAGGCGGTCGGCACGGTTTTTGCTTTTTCCTGGCTCATCGGGCGGCCGGTCAGCCTGATCGGCAATGGAGCGCAAATGCCCACCAAACCGTTTCACCTCGCCTGGTTCCTTCAGGGATCGAGCGTGCAAGCTTGGGGCGAGGCATGGACCGGGCACATCGGTCAGACCTGGATGGAGCCCGAGTTGTTCCTGAACCTGGCGCGCACGCTCGAGCGTGCCTGCTTTGACTACATCCTGCTCGAAGATTCATCCTATGTCGGCGAGAGCTTCGGCGGCTCGACCGAGATCTACCTCAAGAACGGCATCGCGGTGCCGCGTCAGGATCCGTCGGTGGTGGCGGCGCTGATGACGCAGGTGACATCGCGCATCGGCATCGTACCTACTTTCGGAACATACGCCTATCACCCCTATTTGCTCGCCCGCCTGGTGGCGACGCTCGACCAGGTGTCGGGCGGACGCATCGGATGGAATGCCGTCACTGGAAGCTCGGACTTCGCGGCCATGAACTTCGGCATGCAGGGCATGCCGGATCACGATCTGCGCTACGACATGGCGGACGAATACATGGAGGTCTGCCGCGGGCTGTGGGGCTCGTGGGAGCCAGGCGCGATCGTCGCCGACCGCAAGAGCGGCGTGCTGGTCGATCCCGCCAAGGTCCACGCGGTCAACTACAGCGGCAAGTATTTCAGCACGCGCGGGCCGCTCAACTCCGGACCGCCGCCGCAGGGCCAGCCCGTGATCGCCCAGGCCGGCGGCTCGGCGCGCGGGCGCAAATTCGCGGCCGCCCATGCCGACACGATTGTGGTCCACGCCAAGGGCATCGAGGCCATGCGCGCCTACCGCGAGGACGTGCACAAGAACATGGTCGCGCAAGGCCGCAAGCCTTCCGACTGCAAGGTCCTCTATCTCATCAATCCGATCCTCGGCGAGACCATGGACGAGGCTGAGGAGCGCAAGAAGAAGCGGAGCGCCATCGCGATGGAACGTATCGACGAGCGGCTCGCGCATTTCGGCAAGGTGACCAATATCGACTTCGGCAAGTTCGATCTCGAGAAGCCGCTGCCTGACGAGGTAACCACCAATGGCCACCAGCAGAACCTCGAGCAGTTCCGCAAAACGGCGAACGGGCGCTCGATCCGGGAAACAATGGCGAGCTTCAATGCGGTCGACCTGTCGGTCGAACTCTGCGGTACGCCCGACGTCGTCGCCGCACGCATGGGCGAGGTGATGCAGGAGGTGGGCGGCGACGGATTCCTGTTCTCGATGCCCAACGTCAATCGGCGCACGCTCGCCGAGATCGAGGACGGGCTGGTGCCGGCGTTGCAGGATCGCGGCCTGATGCGCACGGCCTACGAGCACAAGCATTTCCGCGACAATCTTCTGGCGTACTAGTCAACCCGAGCAGGAAGGCAGCAAGCCGTCATGCGCGATCATCGTTCTCCGACCGACATCAGCCGCCGCACCGCAGTCGGCCTATTGGGCGCAGGCCTTGCGGCGCCGTTCATCCGCGCGAGCCATGCCGAGGCGGCATGGCCGGAGCAGACGACGTTTCCCGACATCCTGAAGGGCAGCGGCGAGGTTCGCATCGCCACCTTCGGCGGCACGATGCAGGAGACCCAGCAAAAGGCCTACTTCGAGCCGTTCGAGAAGATCTCGGGCATCAAGGTGCGTGCGTTTCCCGGCACGAACCCGACCAAGATCAAGGCCATGGTCGAAACCGGCAACGTCGAATGGGACATCGCCCAGCTCAGCCGCGGCTCGATCATGAACCTCCAGAGGTCCGGCGATTACTTCGAGAAGATCGACTACTCCCTGGTCGACGATGGGGTCGGCCCCGAGTACCGCTTCGAATACGGCCTCGAAATGCTGGTGTGGGCGCAGGTGATGGCCTATCGGACCGACGCCTACAAGGACGCCGCGCCCACGAGCTGGGCGGACTTCTGGAACACCACGAAGTTTCCCGGCGACCGGGCCATGATGGGCACCAGCGCCGGCGGCTGGCCCGAGCTGGAATTTACCCTGATGGCGGCCGGCGTGCCGGCCGACAAGCTCTATCCCCTCGATATCGAGAAGGCTTTCGCAAGCTACGATGCGATCAAGAAATCGGTCGTCAAATGGTGGGACACCGGTGCTGTGCCGATTCAGCTCCTGACTGACCGCGAAGTCACCATGACATCCGTGTGGAACGGCCGCATGGCGGCGCTGCAGGCGGCAGGCGTTCCGGCGGCCATAAGTTGGAATCAGGGGCTGATGAAGCGTGACGCCTGGGGTATCCCCAAGGGCGCCAAGAACGCCACCAATGCCATGAAGTTCGCGGCCTACTCGACCATGGCCATCCCGCAGGCACGCATCGCCTTCGGAATCCCGTACGGCTCGGTCAACGGCAAGTCGAACGCGTACATCCCGCCCGAACGGCTGGCCGTCCTGCCCAGCGCCCCCGCCATCAAATCGCAGCTCGTGAACTACAACTACGATTGGTGGATCGACAATCGCGACACGGTCGTCAGCCGCTTCAACAAATGGCTGCTGAGCTGATGGCGATGGACGGGGCTGGCCGCGGTGCGTCGGTATCGCTCAACGACCTGAAAAAGAGCTACGATCGCATGACCGCGGTGGCCGGAGTTTCGCTCGACATCCGCTCGGGCGAGTTCCTGACGCTGCTGGGACCGAGCGGGTCAGGCAAGACGACGACCTTGATGATGATCGCCGGCTTCGAGACGCCGACCAGCGGCGACATCGCCATCGACGGCAAGTCGGTCGTGGCGATGCCGCCCTATCGCCGCAACATCGGCATGGTATTCCAGAACTACGCCCTGTTTCCCCATCTCACCGCCGCCGACAATATCGGATTTCCGCTGAAGCAGCGTGGCTTCGGCAAGGCCGAGCGCGCAAAGCTGGTCGGGGAGGCGCTGGAACTCGTGCACTTGCCGGGCCATGGCGAGCGCTACCCGCGCCAACTTTCCGGTGGCCAGCAACAGCGGGTCGCGCTGGCGCGCGCCATCGTGTTCAAGCCGCGCCTTCTGCTGATGGACGAGCCGCTGGGCGCGCTCGACAAGCAGCTCCGCGAAAACCTGCAGCTGGAGATGCGCCGCCTTCATGCCGATCTCGGCATCACCTTTATCTACGTGACGCACGACCAGGAGGAAGCCCTCACCATGTCGGACCGCATCGCCGTCATGAACGCGGGGCTGGTGGCGCAGGTCGGACGACCCGAGGATCTCTACGACCGGCCCGGCAGTCGTTTCGTCGCCGGCTTCCTCGGCGAGTCGAATTTTCTGCCGGCCATCGTACGCGGCATCGAGGACGATGTCGTCGTGGCCGATTGCGAAGGGGCGATCATCCGCGCCCTGTGTCCCGGTCGGCCCGCGACCGGCGACAAGGTCATGCTCACGACGCGTCCGGAGCGTATCCGCTTCGCCGACGGCGGCTGGAATTCGACCGCGTCGCAGAACCGTCTCAGCGTTACCGTGACCGAGGCGGTCTTTGCCGGCGAACGCTGCCGCTACATACTCCAGGCAGGCGGCGGTAGCGCCATGGTGCTGAAGGAGCCGTCGAGTGCGGCGATCCGGCGCCGTGCGGTCGGCGAGCGGGCGGAGATCGCCTGGTCGGTCGCGGATACGATCCTTGTCTGAGGCGATCGAAATCCGTCTCGCCGGACCGGCCGCCACGCGGCAGGCCGGCATGCGGCCATCCGTACCACTGCTGCTGGCGGCGCCGCTGCTGCTCTTTATGCTCGTGTTCTATGCCGTACCGGTGCTATCGATGCTGATGCGCAGCGTCGACGATCCGGTCTGGACGCTGTCGCATTATGCGTCCCTGACAGGCGACACAGTCTTCCTGAAGGTGTTCTCGAACACGCTCTACACCTCATTGATCGTCACTGTGGGGACCCTGGTGCTGGGCTATCCCGTCGCCCTCTCGCTGGTGCGCGCGCCGCGATACGCGCCGGTGATCCTGATCCTGGTGCTGCTGCCGTTCTGGACCAGCGTGTTGGTCCGGAGCTACGCCTGGATGGTGCTGATGGGCCGGCATGGCCTCATCAATGAGGCGCTGCTCACGGTGGGCCTGATCGACCGGCCTTTGCGCATCCTCAATACGCCGCTGGCGACGCAGATAGCGATGATTCACATCCTGCTGCCCTACATGGTTCTGCCGATCGCCAATGCGCTCCGGCAAATCGATCCGTCGTTGGCGCGCGCGGCGTCCGGGCTTGGCGCCACGCCATCGGCGACCTTTCGGCAGATAACCCTGCCGCTCTCGATGCCGGGCGTCGGCGCCGGAGTGCTGCTGGTGTTCGTGCTGGCCCTCGGCTTCTACATCACGCCGGCCATGGTCGGCGGCCCGCGCGAGATCACGCTGTCGATGCTGATCGCCCAACAGGTCGATCAGCTCAACTGGTCCTATGCGGCGACCCTGTCGGCCGTGCTGCTGGCGACGGCGCTCGCCATCATCGCGGCTTTCTATCGGCTGCCTGGCGTCGGCAACGCGTTCCGAACGAGTGCACGATGACAGTCGCCCGCCTGCTGCCGGCGACGGTCGTAAGCTTGATCCTCGTGTTCCTCGCTTTGCCCATCGTCGTCGTGATGGTGGTCTCCTTCTCCTCGGCGACCTACCTTACCTTTCCGCCGCCGGCCTTCGGGTTGCGCTGGTACAGCGTCTATTTTGCCAGCGACGATTGGCTGCGGTCCACCTGGCTCAGCCTCTGGGTCGCGGCGTCGGTGGTCGTGCTGGCGACGTTGCTCGGCACGCTGGCGGCACTTGGCATGGTCCGGCTGCCCAAAGCGCTGCGCGTTCTGGCCTCTGCCCTGATCCTGTCGCCGTTGATCGTGCCGGCGATTGTCGTGGCGATCGGAATCTACTACGCCTTCGCCCGCTATGGCCTGGTCGGCACGCCGGCGGGCCTGATCGTGGCCCATACTTGCCTTGCGGTTCCCTTCGTCGTCACCAGCGTGAGCGCCAGCCTGGCGGGTATCGACCCCCGCCTGGAGCAGGCGGCGCTCAGCCTCGGCGCCACACCCGCCGGCACGTTTTTCCAGGTCACGCTGCCGCTGATCCAACCGGGCATCCTGGTCGGTGCCCTGTTCGCCTTCATCACGTCGTTCGATGAGCTGGTCGTTGCGCTGTTCATATCCGGCTCGGGCGCAGTCACGCTGCCGCGCCGCATGTGGGACGATTTGCTCTATCAGATCGAGCCGACCATTGCGGCGGTCTCAACCCTGACCACCGCGCTGACGGTTGTGTTGATGGGCTGTGCGCATCTGCTGCGAAAGCGCGCACCCGTCTGACCTTGGCGTAAGGCACGCCGAACGTAAGCGATTGAAATCAGTGGCGCCCCCGGAACGAGACGATGCGCCACCAAAAGTCTCTGGCTATAGACAGCCGTCACGCACCGAGGGTCGTCCGGACACCGTAGGGCGTGAGCGTCACGATCGGTGCATCAATCCATGAAAAAGCCCGCCAGAGGCGGGCTAATTCACTGACATCACTATCAAAGCTTGGTTGCGGGGATAGGATTTGAACCTATGACCTTCAGGTTATGAGCCTGACGAGCTACCGGGCTGCTCCACCCCGCGTTAAACCGTTGCGCGCCTTCGTGAAAACGCCGGGGACGGTTGATGGAGGCCGACGCTGTTCGCGTGGCTTGCTTCTCCCGTCCCAAAGGCTTCCTTGGAAGGCAACCCCGGGCAAAGCCCATCGGGTGCGGGCGGTATGTACCAACCCGGACTGCCTTTGGAAAGGGCTGGGGGTACGTTTTTTTCGACTTTGTGACAGCGGATTCCGGCCGATTTGCCACGCACTTGCCAGAAGTTCCACAAAGGGCCAGCTTGCGGCAACAAAACACGGGCCGAAACGCCAGCCCAGGGAGGACCGCCATGAATCTCGCCTTGGACGAATCCCTGACGGGCGGCCCGCTGCGAGCGCTCGAAAATGCCTTCCATGCCATGCTCGCGCGGTCGCGGGCCGAGCCGGCGCCTGACTGCGCCGAACGGCTCGACCGGCTGGCGCGCCTGCGGGCCGTGGTCGCCGACAATGAAGAACGTTTCCGGCAGGCGATCTCGGCCGATTTCGGCCACCGCTCGGCGGTCGAGACCACCATTGCCGAGACCATGCTGGTGTTCTCCGAGATCCGGCATGCGACCAAGCAGCTGAAGAGCTGGATGGCGCAGCAGCGTGTGGCAACCACGTTGCAATTCCTGCCCGCACGCAACCGGTTGATCCCGCAGCCGCTCGGTGTCGTCGGCATCATTGCGCCCTGGAATTATCCGCTCCAGCTGACGCTCGCGTCCGCGATCGGCGCGATCGCCGCCGGCAACCGAATCATCATCAAGCCGAGCGAGCTTGTGCCGCACTTTTCCGCGCTGCTGAGGGAGACGGTTGCGGAAAAATTCGATGCCACCGAGGTGCTCGTCACCGGCGTCGAGGACGAGATCGCAAAAGCCTTCGCACACCTGCCGTTCGATCATCTCGTCTTTACCGGCTCGACGCGCGTGGGGCGGCTGGTCGCGGAGGCCGCGGGGCGCAACCTGACGCCGGTCACGCTGGAACTCGGCGGCAAGTCGCCGGCCATCATCGACGCCTCCGCCGATCTCGAGGAGGCGGCCGAGCGCATCGCCTATGGAAAACTGCTCAATGCCGGGCAGACCTGCATCGCGCCCGACTACGTGCTGGTGCCGGAACATTCCGTGCAGGGCTTTGCCGAAAAGGTGCGCGCGCAGATGCGGCGCATGTTCGGCACCGATCCCGCCAACAGGGATTACACCTCGATCATTTCCGACCGGCATTACGCGCGGCTGGAAGGACTCGTGGCGGATGCCGCAAGCCGCGGCGCCAGGATTTTGCAGCCGGCGAAGGCGGACGATCCCAACTGGAAGGCACATCGCAAATTTCCGCCGACGCTGGTGGTCGGCGCGACCGAAGCGATGGCGGTGATGCAGGAGGAGATTTTTGGGCCCGTGCTGCCGGTGCTGGGCATGCGCGACACGACTGACGCGATCTCTTTCATCAACAAGCGCGACCGGCCGCTGGCGCTCTACTGGTTCGGCAAGGACCGCGCCGCGCGCGACGAGGTGCTGGCGCGCACCGTCTCCGGCGGCGTCACCATCAACGACTGCCTGTTTCATTTCGCACAAACCAATCAGCCGATGGGCGGCGTCGGCGCATCCGGCACCGGCGCCTATCACGGCGAATGGGGGTTTAAGACGTTCAGCAAGCTGAAGCCGGTGTTTTATCGCTCGAAGTTCAACCGGCTTGCCGACCTCTATCCGCCCTATGGCGGCAGAATAGCGCGGCTGGAGAAGATGTTGCGGTTCATGTCGTAAGTCTCAACGCCCGTCATTGCGGAGCGAAGCAATCCAGACTGTCGCCGCGGCGGGATTCTGGATTGCTTCGCTTCGCTCGCAATGACGGGACCAACAAAGAATCTTCGCGGGGGAAACATCAGTGACTGACACATTCGACTTCATCGTCGTGGGCGCGGGCTCGGGCGGCTGCGCGGTGGCGGGGCGGCTGTCGGAGGATGCGGCGACGTCGGTGGCGCTGCTCGATGCCGGCGGACGCAACGACAATTGGCGGATCACCACGCCATTCGGGCTCGCCTTGCCCTACAAGGCGGCCAACTGGGCCTTCGATACCGTGCCGCAGCAGGGATTGAACGGCCGCATCGGCTACCAGCCGCGCGGCAAGGGCCTCGGCGGCTCCTCGGCGATCAACGCCATGGTCTATATCCGCGGCCATCGCGCCGACTACGACCATTGGGCCTCGCTCGGCAATGCCGGCTGGTCCTACGCCGACGTGCTGCCCTATTTCAAGCGCTCGGAGAACAACAGCGATTTCGACGGCGCGTACCACGGCAAGGGCGGCCCGCTCCATGTCAACAGGCTGCGTTCTGACAATCCGATTCATGACGTCTTCCACCAGGCCGCGCGCGAGGCGCAGTTCCGCATCCGCGAGGATTTCAATGAAGAGGACCATGAAGGGCTCGGCAGCTACCAGGTGACGCAGCACAAGGGCGAGCGCTGGAGCGCGGCGCGCGCCTATCTCGAGCCCCACATGGACAAGCGCGCGAATCTGCGCGTCGAAACGGGGGCACAGGCCACGAAGATCCTGTTCGAAGGCGGGCGCGCGGTCGGCATCGACTATATGCAGGGCGGGCAGACAAAGCAGCTGCGCGCCCGCCGCGAGGTGATCCTTGCCGGCGGCGCGTTCCAGTCACCGCAATTGCTGATGCTGTCGGGCATCGGCGACGGCGATGCGCTTGGCGCGCACGGCATCGGCGTCGTGCACCATCTGCCGGGCGTCGGACGCAATCTCCAGGACCATCCGGATTTCGTGTTCGTCTACGCCTCCGACTATCCGCACTTCGTTCACGCGTCGCTCGGTCGGCTGCCGTCCCTGCTCCGCGCGATCCAGCGGTATCGACGCGAGCGACGCGGCCTGATGACCACCAATTTCGCCGAGTGCGGCGGCTTCCTGAAGACCCAGCCCGATCTCGTCGTGCCTGACATCCAGCTCCACTTCGTCATCGCGATGCTCGACGACCACGGCCGCAAGAAGCACAAGGAGGCAGGCTTCTCCTGCCATGTCTGCCTGCTGCGGCCGAAGAGCCGCGGCAGCGTCTGGCTGAAAAGCGCCGACCCGCTCGCCGCTCCCATGATTGATCCGAACTTCTTGGGCGAGACGGAGGATCTCGAGGCGATGGTCGCGGGCTTCAAGACCACGCGACGGCTGATGGAGGCGCCGGCGCTGCGTGCGTTGCAGAAGAAGGACATGTTCACGTCCGAGGTGAGAACGGACGACGACATCCGCGCCATCCTGCGCAATCGCGTCGACACCGTCTATCACCCCGTCGGCACCTGCAAGATGGGCACGGACGCGATGGCGGTGGTCGATCCGGCATTGAAGGTACGCGGCGTGGACGGCTTGCGTGTGGTCGACGCCTCGATCATGCCGACGCTGATCGGCGGCAACACCAATGCGCCGACGATCATGATCGGGGAAAAGGCCGCGGATATGATCCGGGGTGAGTTAACGCATCACTCTCTCCGGTGTCGTCCCGGCGAAAGCCGGGACCCATAGCCTCAGGGAGAAGTTTGGCGAAGATTGGCAGTTGCGCGGTACTGTCACCTGCGCTTCATCGGTAGATCACGCGGTATGGGTCCCGGCCTTCGCCGGGACGACGACTGAGGATGGTTTCTTTACTCACCTCGAATAGGTCTGATAGTCGCGCGGTCCCTGAGCTCTCGGAGCAACAAATACAGACGATTTTAGCGATCTGAAACCGGAACGACCGGTTCGGCGTTCATTCGTTCCAAGGCAGGGTTCGCTCATGAACAGCTTCGATCTTGTGGTTTATATCGCGCTCACCATCGCAATCGGCTTCGGTTTCAAGACCGGCCTGCTGCGCAGCGCGATGACCATCCTCGCTTATCTTCTCGCCGCCCCCATCGCGGTGTCGCTGATGCCGATGATCGCGCCACAGATCGCCGGCGATCCGAATGCGCCGCTCTTCCAGAACTGGATCTGGTTCTTCGGCATCTTTCTGGTGGTCGGCATGTTGCTCGGATATATCGGCCGCTTCGTGCTGGATGACACGATCCGCGAGACCGGCATCGGTGACCGCCTTGGCGGTGCCGCGCTCGGCGCCATCAGGGTCGGCCTAGTCGCGACCACGCTGGTGCTGGTGTTCGACCAGGTGGTGCCGGCCAACCGCCAGCCGCCCTTCCTGGCCGGCTCGCGCCTGCGGCCGCTGTTCTCCGCGGTCGGCCAGATGGGCTTCAAATCGCTGCCGCCGGAAGCGGCTGCCGCCATCGACCGCCTCAAGCAGGAGCGGCGCATCTAGTCTGCATTTGCATCGTCGCGCGGTCGCGCATGCATTTTGATGAGGGCCGGTCCCTTACCAGGGCCGCCGAGGTTGGCTAGAGTGCCGCCCGTCCAAAACCTGCCTGACATTACGGGAGTGAAATTGTGGATCTTGGGATCAAAGGTCGCCGCGCCATCGTCTGCGCATCCAGCAAGGGCTTGGGGCGCGCCTGCGCCTTCTCGCTGGCCGAAGCCGGCGTTGACGTCACGCTGACCGCGCGCGGCGCCGAGGCGCTGAAGAAGACGGCCGACGAAATCCGAAAGGCCTATCCGGGCGTCAAGGTCACCGAGATCGTCGGCGACATCACGACGCCTGCGGGGCGCGAAGCCGTGCTCAAGGCCTGCCCCGAGCCGGACATTCTGATCAACAATGCCGGCGGCCCGCCGCCCGGCGATTTCCGCAACTGGACCCGCGACGACTGGATCAAGGCAATCGACGCCAACATGCTCACGCCGATCGAGCTGATCAAGTCGACGGTGGACGGCATGATGGCGCGCAAGTTCGGCCGCATCGTCAACATCACCTCGGCCGCGGTGAAGGCGCCGATCGACATTCTCGGCCTCTCCAACGGCGCACGCGCCGGCCTCACCGGCTTCATCGCCGGCCTGTCGCGCAAGACCGTGATCAACAATGTCACCATCAACGGCCTGCTGCCGGGTCCGTTCGAGACGGATCGCCTGACCGGCACCGCGAAGGCCGAAGCCGACAAGCGCGGCACCACGCCCGAGCAGATTTTGGCGGAGCGCGCCAAGCTCAATCCGGCCGGCCGCTTCGGCCAGCCCGACGAGTTCGGCTATGCCTGCGCCTTCCTGTGCGGCGCCAAGGCCGGCTTCATCACCGGCCAGAACATCCTGCTCGACGGCGGTGCCTTCCCAGGGACGTTGTGAGGACAGCGTCATGGCCGGGACGAGCCCGGCCATGACGACCTGGTGTAAAATCTTGAGCTCTACGACACCGGCGTGGTCCGCTCGTCGGTCCAGTCGATGCCGAGCTCATCCATGCCGTCGGCGAGCAAATCGCCCAGCATCGGCTCGCCCAGGAGATATTGCACGGTCTCGCGCCGCGGCGCCTTGTACTCGCTGCGCACCTCGACGGCGCGCTCGCGCAGATCGTCCCATTCGTCCACATCGCCGTCGCCGCGGCCGATCCACATCAGCGTGACGAGGTCGAGCTGCTCGTCCTCGTTCAACGCCCGGATGAAGCCGGCAAGCTCGGCTGCGACCGGATCGGATGTCGTGTCCTCGAGCACGTCGATCTCGTCGTCATCGGACGGGTTCGAGCCGGAGTCAGGATCGGACGCCGCTTCCTTGACGTCGAATTCGCGGGCCTTCTCGATGATGAAGGCGACCTTGTCGGCGGAAATCGCAAGCTCTGGCATCAGCTCACCTTTGGATCTCGATGGGTTCCTTCGATAACGTAAAATCACGACAGATGATCCATTGCGCCGTGCAACGGAAAGTGCGCATGTTTCGGCGCCAAAATGAGAACATGGGGATACGCCCGATGCACTGGAAGGTCGGCCGAGTCAAAATCACAAAAGTCGTGGAATTGGAGACGGTCGGCTCGACCCGCTTCATCCTGCCGCTTGCCAGCAACGACGCAATCCGGAAGCTGCCCTGGCTGATCCCACATTTCGCGACTGAAGAAGGCCGGCTGAAAATGTCGATCCATTCGCTATTGGTGGAGACGCCGTCGCGGCGCATCGTCGTCGACACCGGCCTCGGCAACGACAAGCAGGGCCGCAACGTGCCGACCTGGAATAACCGCACCACGCCGTTCCTGGAGACGATGACGGAAGCGGGATTTCCGCCCGACAGCATCGACACCGTGCTGTGCACGCATCTTCACGTCGATCATGTCGGCTGGAATACGAAGCTCGACGGCGGCAAATGGGTGCCGACCTTTCCCAAGGCGCGCTACGTGTTCGGCAGGACCGAGTACGAGCATTGGCGCGATCACTCGACCGAGACGGACAAGCAGGCCGTGTTCGGCGACTCCGTGAAGCCGATCGTCGATGCCGATCGCGCCGAATTGATCCCGAGCGACCACCGGCTCTGTGACGAGATCAGAATGATCCCGACCCCGGGCCACAGCCCAGGCCATATGAGCATCTTGATCCAGTCCGACGGCGAACAGGGCCTGCTCACCGGCGACGTCGCCCACCATCCCTGCCAGATGTCGCATCTCAACTGGTCCTCGACCGCCGATTCCGACCAGGCGCAATCGGCCGCAACACGGGCAGCGCTGTTCGGCCGCTTTGCCGATACGCCGACGCTGGTGATCGGCGGGCATTTCTCGGCCGGGCATATCCGGCGGGAGGGGGATGCGTTCAAGTTTGTGGCGCTGGGGTGACGATACCCCTTATGGTGAGGAGCGCGTCTTCGCGCGTCTCGAACCATGAAGGCCCCACTGTTGCCCGCGGCCATCCTTCGAGACGCCCGCCTTCGGCGGACCCTCAGGATGAGGGGGTGTAATGCGGAAACGCCCGGCAGTGAGCGGTTGAATTTCCCGCCGCCCTGTTCCATGAAGCTATTCAACCGATCGGTCCATCTCCAGGGAGAAACGAAAAATGAAGCTTGTTCGTTATGGCGAAAAGGGTGCGGAAAAGCCCGGCCTGATCGACAAATCCGGCCAGTTGCGCGACCTGTCGGCGCATGTGAAGGACCTCACCGGCGAGGCCTATTCGCCGGATAGTCTGAAGAAGCTCGCCGCCCTCGATCCCGCCTCGCTGCCGGCCGTCTCCGGCAAGCCGCGGTTCGGCGCGCCGGTCACCGGCATCTCGAAATTCGTCGCGATCGGCCTCAACTACAGCGACCACGCCAAGGAAACCGGCGCCGCGATCCCGACCGAGCCGATCATCTTCATGAAGGCCAACACCTCGCTGTCCGGTCCGCACGATGCGGTCGAGAAGCCGCGCGGCTCGACCAAGCTCGACTGGGAGGTCGAGATCGCCGCCATCATCGGCACCCGCGCCAAATACATCTCGGAAGCCGACGCGCTGAACTACGTCGCCGGCTATTGCGTCTGCAACGACGTCTCCGAGCGCAACTTCCAGACCGAGCGCCTGGGGCAGTGGACCAAGGGCAAGTCGCACGATACCTTCGGCCCGGTCGGACCGTGGCTCGCGACCAAGGACGAGATCAAGGACGTGCAGAACCTGGCGATGTGGCTCGACGTCAACGGCCAGCGCCGCCAGACCGGCTCGACCAAGACCATGATCTTCTCGATGGCCAAGTGCATCTCCTATGTCTCGCAGTTCATGACGCTGTTGCCGGGCGACATCATCACCACCGGCACCCCGCCCGGCGTCGGCCTTGGCATGAAGCCGCCGACCTTCCTCAACGTCGGCGACGTCATCACGCTCGGCATCGAAGGCCTCGGCGAGCAGCGCCAGGAGATCGTGGCGGCGTAAGGCCTCCGGTCCTCATCCTGAGGAGCGCGCAACGCGCGCGTCTCGAAGGATGTGCCACAAGCACGCTCACCCGACATCTGCGCCGGGTGACGAGAAAACACCTCCCGTTGTCCATCCTTCGAGACGCGCGCCAAGGGGCGCGCTCCTCAGGATGAGGACCGTCTGTCTGGATAGAGGTTATTTCCCATGAAACTCTCCTTCTCCCAAGCCTCGCCCTTCGCCCGCAAGGTGCGCATCGCCGCGATCGAGCTCGGGCTGATCGACAAGATCGAATTCACGCCGGCGACCGTCGCGCCGGGCACGGCCAACGAGGATTATTCGCGCATCACGCCGCTGAAGAAGCTGCCGGTGCTGATCACCAATGACGGCGACGTGATTTTGGACTCCTACGTCATCGTCGAATATCTCAACGAGATGGCCGGCGGCAACCTGATCCCGGGTTACGGTCCACGGCGCTGGAAGGCCAAGACCAATCACTCGCTGATCAACGGCATGCTCGATTCCATGCTGCTGTGCCGCTACGAGAAGATGGTACGGCCGCAGGGCCTGCAATGGCAGGCCTGGTCGGACGATCACTGGAATCGGGCCTGGACCGGCATGGCGCGCTTCGAGAACATGCCCGATGTGCTGAACGGCCCGTTCGACATTTCGCAGATCGGCCTCGTTTGCGTGCTCGGCTATGCCGACTTCCGCTTCGCCGATTGCGGCTGGCGCAAGGCCTATCCAAAGCTCGACGCCTTTCACCAGAAGATGCTGGAGCGGCCGTCGGTCAAGATTTCGGTGCCACCGGCTGCGTAAAAAGTGGAGTTCTCATGAGCCTGAAATATTCGGTCGGCGATCTCACCATTCATCGCATCATCGAGCAGGAGATCTCGTTCTTTCCTGCGCTGGAGCTGATACCGGGACTGACGCCAGAGGTGCTCACGGAAAACCGCGCCTGGATGAAGCAGGCGAAGGCGCTGGACGATCAGGATGTCCTCATCCTGTGCTTCCAGTCCTATGTCATCAAGACACCGCATCACACCATTCTGGTCGACAGCTGCATTGGCAACGACAAGCCGCGGCCGCAGCGTCCGAACTGGAACATGAAGACCGACGACACCTATTTGCGCGGGCTCAACGCCGCCGGATTCTCGCCCGACGACATCGACTTCGTGATGTGCACGCATCTGCATGTCGATCACGTCGGCTGGAATACGCGGCTGGAGAACGGCCGCTGGGTACCGACCTTCCCCAAGGCGCGCTACGTGTTCGCCGAGCAGGAATTCGACTACTGGACCGAGCAGAACGCGAAGGCTCCCGTTCCGCCCTTCGTCGACAGCGTGCTGCCGGTGGTCGAGGCCAAGCGCCACGAGGTCGTGACCAACGATCACCAGATCGGCGACCACGTCCGCATCCTGCCGACGCCGGGCCACACGCCGGGCCACGTCGCCTTCACCTTCGGCCGCGGCAAGGACGATGCCGTCTTCTCCGGCGACCTCATGCATTCGCCGATCCAGACGCTCTATCCGGAAATGTCGGTGAAGTTCGACGTCGATCCGATCGCCTCTGCGAAGACGCGGCGCAGCTTCCTGGAGCGCTATTGCGACACCGACACGCTGTGCTGCACCGCGCATTTCCCCTCGCCGTCGGTGGGGAAGATCAAGCGCAAGGGCAATGGATTCGTCTGCGCGGCGGTGTAGCGAGATGCCGTAGGGTGGGTTAGCCGAAGGCGTAACCCACCTATTCAGTTTCCGCGGATACAGAAGTGGTGGGTTACGCCGTGCAGATGCGCTTCGCGCGTCTGCGGGGCTAACCCACCCTACGATTCCACCTAGACGGAGACAGCAATGACAACGCTCCCCGACATCCCTCTCCCCGCCGGCATCCGCTCGCGCTATGTCGACGGCATCAACGGCTTGCGCATGCATGTGCTCGAGGCCGGCTTCGAGACCAAGGGTCGCCCCTGCATCCTGCTGCTGCACGGTTTTCCCGAGCTGGCCTTCTCCTGGCGCAAGATCATGCCGGCGCTTGGCTCGGCCGGCTACCACGTGGTCGCGCCGGACCAGCGCGGCTACGGCCGCACCACGGGATGGACTGCCGATTACGACGGCGACCTCGCCCCGTTCCGGCTGTTCAATCTGGTGCGCGACGCGCTCGGGCTTGTCTCGGCATTCGGCTACAAGCAGGTCGATCTGGTCGGACATGATTTCGGCAGCCCGGTCGCATCCTGGTGCGCGCTGGTCCGGCCTGACGTGTTCCGCTCGGTGACGATGATGAGTGCGCCATTCGGCGGACCGCCGCCACTGCCGTTCAACACCGTCGATACGTCGGCGCAGGCTCCGGCCGAAGATCCGGTGCATCGCGAGCTCGCGGCCCTGCCGCGCCCGCGCATCCACTATCAATGGTACTACGCGACGCGCACGGCGAACGCGGACCTGCATCAGGCGCCGCAAGGCGTGCATGATTTCCTGCGCGCCTACTACCATCACAAGAGCGCGGACTGGACCGGCAACAAGCCGTACCCGCTGAAATCATGGTCGGCGGGCGAGCTGGCAAAACTGCCGACCTACTACGTGATGGACCTCGGCGAGACCATGGCGGAGACGGTCGCGAAGGAGATGCCCTCGCCGGCCGCCATCGCCGCCAATCGATGGCTGCCGGACAGCGACCTTGCCTTCTACAGCGCCGAATATGGCCGCACCGGATTCCAGGGGGGCTTGCAATGGTATCGCTGCGGCACGACGGGCGCCTTCAACAACGAGTTGCAGCTGTTCGCGGGCCGCACGATCGACGTGCCCTCCTGCTTCATCTCGGGCAAGCAGGACTGGGGCACCTATCAGCGCCCCGGCGTGTTCGAGGCCATGCAGGCGAGCGCGTGCACCAACATGCTCGGCTGCCATCTCGTCGATGGCGCGGGCCATTGGGTGCAGCAGGAGCAGCCGGCCGAGGTCAGCCGGCTGTTGCTGCAATTTCTCCACCGCACTGCGGTAGATCGGACACATTGAGGCGTTGCCACGATCCAGTCACACGGCGTTAATCCGTGGTTCAGGGAACAGTCGGCAATGTCTGACGTTGCGGGATACCGGACCTGCGTCCGGCGACCATGGAGAACGATGATGGACAAGAAGATCGCCGGACTGCTGGGAGCGGTGGCCACGCTCGGGACCCTCGGCGCGGTCGAAGCCGCGCCGGCGCCGGCCGACGTCTTGCAGGCGAATTCATACGCCGACCTGCTGAAGCCGATTGCGAACGCCAGTGCCCTGCTGCAAGCCATCGACGAAACGGCGCCGCCAAAGGCGGGCGAGAACGTTCAGGTCGCTCAGTACTATCACCACCATCATCATCACCACCACCATCACAGCTTCTATCCTCGCTATCGCTATTATGACGACGCGCCTGTTGTGGTGGTGCCGCGATATCGGCGGTACTATCACCATCATCATCATCACCACCACCATCATCACAGCTTCTATCGGCGCGACTATTGAGGTCGCCGGGACGGTGGAATGAGATGAACAGGACCTCCGGGTCCTGTTTGTTTTTGGTGGCGTCGAAATCGGGAAAAACAGGAAAGGTCACCCGTCGCGTGTGACCGCACTCGTGGCCGGTGCGGAAATCAAGCCAAAGGACTGAGGGACGGCAAGTCCGCGCGGTCATCCGCCCTTGTCATCACGGGCTTTCTCCTTCGCTGCGCGATGCAGGTGCCGGTAAGTGCCATCGAACACCGTATCGGATGACGACGTCCACTCGGTGCCGGCAGCCAGCTTGGGCCGACTGCTGTAGATCCGGCGAGCCTGAAGCTCACGCTCCGCCGCTTCCTCCTCGTCCATGGGCTCAAGCTCGAAATTGGCTTCCTCGGGAATGACGATGATTTGCGCGAAGGGCTCGTTGGGCCGGAAGATGTGGGTTCGTCCCTCGGCCGGCGCCTTGAAGACGCAGAAGAACATCATCGGCCACCAATTGCGGATCAGCGCAGGGACGGCAATCGGCACGGTGTCGGTATGATCCGTATAGAATCGCGGATGCGGCTCCGTGCGAATCGCCATGCCTTTGCGGACCTTGAGATCGAGCAGGATCTGATAGGTGTAGAAGACGTCGCCAAATTTGCGAAACGGCGGCCATTCGGCGCCGCCTTCGGGCGGCTCTCCCCAATCGGCCTCCAGGATCAATCGACCATCCCTGGTCGTCACGTGAAGCTCGAAATCATAGGGATAGAACAGCTCGATGCCGTATTGCGCGCCTTCCGAGAATGGCACGCAATGCCAGACCTGCTCACGCGAACCATTCGCGCGCGGCTCGCGCTTGCCGGCCCATCCGGGGATTTCGAGCTTGGTGCGGCGTGGCGCCAGCCGCGGATCGTTCAGCCGAAACTTGACCTTGTCCATCATTCACCCCGTCTCCCCACACTATGAATTCGAACCTGCATCGCCGGGCGCGGTTCCATGTGCTCATCGACCACTGTGGCAGCGCAAGATTTCGGGCTTTCGCGTGAATTGACCCTGAACGAGTTACAGCCTATATCACTTTAGAATTATTCTAAACTATTGGGACAGGGCGTCGTGAAGACTTTTGCCGATCTGACCGAGCGCGAGGTGCTTGCGGTCGCGATTTCCTCCGAGGAGGAGGACAGCCGCATCTACATGACCTTCGCCGAGGATTTGCGGGAGCGCTACCCGGACACGGCCAAGATTTTCGAGGAGATGGCGGAGGAGGAGCGCGGCCACCGGCATCGCCTGCTCAAGCTCTATGAAGAACGCTTCGGACCGCATCTGCCGCCGATCCGGCGCGAGGACGTCAAAGGCTTTTTGCGCCGGCGTCCGATCTGGCTGACCAAGAACCTGCCGCTCGACACGATCCGGAAGGAGGTCGAGACCATGGAGCTCGAGGCCGAGCGCTTCTACACGCGCGCCGCCGAGCAGGCCCAGGATGTCGGCGTGCGCCGCCTGCTCGGCGATCTCGCTGAAGAGGAGAAGCACCACGAGAACCGTGCGGTCACGCTCACCGACGAGATCTTGAAGCCCGACGTGCGCGCCGAGGAAGACCGCACGCGGCGGCGGATGTTCGTGCTGCAATATGTGCAACCGGGCCTCGCCGGCCTGATGGACGGCTCGGTCTCGACGCTGGCGCCGCTATTCGCGGCGGCCTTCGCCACCCACCAGAACTGGCAGACCTTCCTAGTCGGCCTCGCCGCCTCGATCGGCGCCGGCATCAGCATGGGCTTCGCGGAGGCGCTGTCGGACGACGGATCGCTCACCGGACGCGGCTCGCCCTGGCTGCGCGGCATCACCTGCGGCGCGATGACGACGCTTGGCGGACTCGGCCATACCATGCCCTATCTCGTGCCTGATACATGGCCCAACGCCTTCTGGATCGCGACCGCCATCGCCGGAATCGTCGTGTTCTTCGAACTCTGGGCGATCGCCTTCATCCGCGCACGCTACATGGACACGCCGTTCCTCCAGGCCGTGTTCCAGATCGTGCTCGGCGGCGCCATCGTGCTGGCGGTGGGGATCCTGATCGGGGCGGCTTAGGCGATGGCCATGGAGAAGCATCCGCACACCGCCGCGTGCCTGGCCGGCGCCCTGATCCTGCTGTCGTCGGGCGAGGCCGCGCGCGCCACCGACGAGATCCAGGTCTACAACGCCGGCATCGCCGACATCGGCCAGTTCACGATCCAGCAGCACCTCAACTATGTCGCGCTTGGACAGAAGGACCCGCCCTTCCCCGGCGGCATCCCGTCCAACCACAGTCTCAACGGCACGCCGGAATTCGCCTATGGCATGACCGACTGGTGGGAGCTCGGGCTCTATCTGCCGTTCTCGGTGCAGGACCGGCAATTCCTCTCCGACGCCTTCAAGCTGCGCACGCTGTTCGTCGCGCCGCATGCGGAGCAGCGCAATTTCTTCTATGGCGTGAATTTCGAGCTGAGCTACGAGATGCCAAAATTCGCGCAGACCCGATGGGGCCTGGAGATCCGCCCCATCATCGGCGTGCGCAACTCGCAATACGAGTTCATCGTGAATCCGATCGTCGATATCGGGTTCGGCAACAAGGGCGAGGCCGATTTCGCGCCGGCCGCCCGGCTGGCCCGCAACTTCGGCAACGATTTGTTTGCCGGCTTCGAATATTATGCCGATTTCGGCGAGATCGGGAATTTCAGCAAGCTTTCCGAGCAGCAGCACACGCTGTTTGCCGTCACCGACTTCAAGGCCGGCGCGTTCGACGTGGATTTTGGCGTCGGCTACGGGCTGACACCGGCGTCCGACCGCCTCGTCGTCAAGACCATCATCGGTTATGCCTTTCCCGTGCCCGGGCAGAAAGCGGATGGCAACTCGCGCACGAGCAGCGGGCCGACCAATCCCTTCACCCATGCCGCAACACGCAGCTTCCAGCCCTGACCGGCGCAGGCGCTCAACGCCAGGATCCTGATGACCACTCTTCAATACGGCACGCCCGCCAAGATCTTCCACTGGCTCATCGTCGCGCTGCTCGCCGTGCAATACCCGATCGGCTGGTTCATGCCGGATATCCATCCGGGCATGAGCCCGGGTGCCGGCATGACGTTTCACCTGTCGATTGGAATGATCATCCTGGCGCTGACGGCTCTCCGTCTGCTCTGGCGTCTGACCCACCCAGTCGCGCCTGAGAGCGCTCTGCCTACCTGGCAGCGCTTGTCCTCCGAGGCCGTACACTGGCTGCTCTATGCTTTGGTGCTGGCGACGACGATCACGGGCTGGCTGTTTGCGTCCTTCCGCGGATGGTCTGTTTCATTTTTTTATCTCGTACCGATGCCGATGCTCGCGTCCGGCAACGCCGCCGCCGGCCGGGCCATCGACGGCCTCCACCAGGCGATGGAATGGGCGCTGCTCATCACCATCGGCATTCACATCGCAGCCGCGCTCGCGCATATCTTCGTCTATCGCGACCGCGTGATGCAGCGAATGTTGCCGGGGTAATACCCCGGACAGATCAACCGCGATCAAACGACGGTTGCAGCATCGGATCAAACTGCACATCATCCCTCCAGTGAAGCGCAGGAGCATCTCGTGGCGAAATCGGAATGGAGTTTCAAGAGCGCGGTCGAGTTATCGGCCGCCCTGACCGCGAAAAAAGTCTCCGCGGTCGAACTGACCCAGGACGCCATCAATCGCATTGAACGTCATGACGGCAAGATCAACGCCGTCTGCGTCCGTGATTTCGACCGCGCGCTCGGCACCGCCCGCGATGCGGATGCCGCGATCGCGCGCGGCGAGACCCAGCCGCTGCTCGGCGTTCCCGTGACGATCAAGGAATCCTTCAACATTGCGGGCCTGCCGACGACGTGGGGCTTTGTGCCGCAGAAGGACTTCAAGCCGGCGGAGGATGCGGTGGCCGTGAGCCGCATCAAGCAGGCCGGTGGCGTTATCCTCGGCAAGACCAACGTGCCGGTCGGGCTCGGCGATTGGCAGAGCTACAACGAGATCTACGGCGTCACCAATAATCCCTACGACCTCGGGCGTACGCCGGGCGGCTCGTCGGGCGGCTCCTCGGCGGCCCTCGCTACCGGCTATGGCCCGCTGTCGATCGGCTCCGACATCGGCGGCTCGCTGCGCGTGCCGGCATTTCATTGCGGCATTTTTGCCCACAAGCCGACGATCAATCTCTGCGCGGCGCGCGGGGAGACACCGCCGCCATTTCCGGCCATGCCGCGCGAAGGCGACCTCGCCGTCATCGGCCCGATGGCGCGCACGGCTGCCGATCTCACGCTGTTGCTCGACGTCATGGCCGGGCCCGATCCGTTGGACGCCGGCGTCGCCTACAGGCTCGAACTGCCGACCGCGCGCCATCAGGCGCTGCGAGATTTTCGCGTGCTGGTGATCGACAGCCATCCGCTGCTGCCGACTGATAACGACGTTCGCGGCGCCATCGAAAAGCTTGCAGCCGATCTGTCGAAGGCCGGCGTGAGCGTCGCGCGCGAGAGCGCGCTGCTGCCGGATTTGGCCCGGACGTCGCGGCTCTATGTGCGCATGCTCTTGGCGTTCCTCGGCGCGTTCTCCCCGCCCGAAGAGTTCGCAGGTGCGCAGGCCCGCGCGGGCCAGCTCTCGCCCGACGACCTGAGCTTGGGCGCCGAACAATTGCGCGGCATCACCGCCAGCCATCGCGCCTGGGTGCTCGATGCCGGCGCCCGTGCCGCCTTGCGCGCGCAGTGGCGCGAGCTGTTTCGGACGTTCGATGCGGTGATCTGCCCGATCATGCCGACGCCAGCCTTTCCCCACGATCATTTGCCGGATCAGGACGCGCGGCGCATCAGCATCGACGGCAACGACTATCCCTATTCCGACCAGCTCGCCTGGCCGGGCGCCGCCACCCTGCCAGGCCTGCCGGCGACAGCCATTCCGCTCGGGCTGTCGAACAGCGGCCTGCCGCTCGGCGTGCAGATCGTCGGCCCATACCTGGAGGATCGCACGCCGCTCAGGCTCGCCGAGCTGATCGAACGCGAATTCGGCGGGTTTGTGCCGCCGAAGATGTTTGACGATTAGTCTCGCCTCGTCATTGCACGGGAGGTCCTGTAGCCAGGATGGAGCGAAATCCGGGACAGCGTATCAGCGACAAAGATCCCGGATTGCGCTTCGCTCCATCCGGGCTACGAAGAACGCCCTTGCTCAACTGTCAAACACGATCACGCTGCGCAGCGTCTTGCCGGCCTTCATGTTGGCAAAACCTTCGTTGATCTCGGACAGCTTCAGCTTGGCCGAGATCCAGTCCTCCAGGTGCAGCCGTCCGCGCAGGTAGAAATCGACCAGCCGCGGCATGTCGACGCGAAAATGGTTGGAGCCCATCGACGAGCCCTGGATCCGGCGCTCGCGCAAAAAGTCAAAACCGTGCAGCTCGATCTTCTGGCCGAACGGGATCATGCCGACGATGGTGGCGGTGCCGCCCGAGGTGAGCATGGCAAAGGCCTGTTCGGCGGTTTCCTTGCGGCCGAGCACCTCGAAGGAATGCTGCACACCGCCATTGGTGAGGTCGCGCACCTGCTTCACCACGTCGCCGTCGGCGGGGTTGATGATGTCGGTTGCGCCGAGCTTGGTCGCAAGCTGGAGCTTGGCCGGATTGGTGTCGATGGCGATGATGCGGCCGGCACCGGCGATCTGCGCACCGTTGATCGCGGCCATGCCGACGCCGCCGCAGCCGATCACCGCCACGGTCTCACCCGCCGTCACCTTTGCCGTATTCACCACCGCGCCGTAGCCGGTGATGACGCCGCAGCCGATCAGCGCGGCGAGATCGAGCGGCATCTCCTTGCGGATTTTGACGATGGCGTTCTCGTGCACCAGCATCTGCTCGGCAAAGGACGAAAGATTGAGGAACTGGTTCAGCTTCTCCGGCCTGTTCCACTGCATCCGGTTGGAGGCACCCGGCAGCATCTTCACCGTGGTGTCGGTGCACAGCACGGTGCGGCCGGTGGTGCAATTGTCGCAGGTGCCGCAGAACACCGAGAGGCAGGTGACGACGTGATCGCCCGGCTTCACGTAAGTCACGTCGGAGCCAACCTGCTCGACGATGCCCGCTGATTCATGGCCAAGCACCGCAGGCAGCGGGTGCGGATAGAGGCCTTCCATGAAATGCAGGTCGGAGTGGCAGAGGCCGGCAACCGCAGTGCGGATCAGGACTTCACGCGGGCCGGGCTTCGGCAGGCTGACATCCTCGATGACCAGCGGCTTGTTGACTTCATAGAGGACGGCGGCCTTCATCGAGCTCTCCCTGTCGCTTTTCTTGGTTTGAGCGTGGCGTGCAGCCTACGCTGCCAGAACCAGTTCGCCAACCTCGCTCATGGCGGCATCGCGATCACCGAGCAGAAGTGCTGCGATCTTCGCCTGCGCGACATTTTCCGTCAGCCGGAACGGATCGTTCGGCGACACACGGTGATCGATCACCAGCCGCGACAGCAGCAGCCTTCGCGCATCGCCGCGCATGGCGTGGATGCGATGCGCCTCCCAGGCGAGCGCGACCGCGCTTGCGACGTGATAAAGCAGGCTGGTGGCGCGGCGTGCATCGGCCTCGTTCTCGGACTTGCCGGCAACTTCGCGCGCGAAACCGACGGCGCGATCGGTGAGACCGCGCAAGCGGTCGCGCCAGGCCTGCGGCACCGACGCGCTGTCGTCGAGCCGCGCATGCAGATCGGCCGCGAGCGCGGATTCGGCACCATGGCGGCCGACGGCGCGCCGCAGCGCATCGATCGCGACGATGTTGCCGGTGCCTTCCCAGACCGAGCCGAGATGCGCGTCGCGCAGCAGGCGCGGCGTGGCGAATTCCTCGATATAGCCGATGCCGCCGCGCATCTCGAGCGCATCGCCGCAGACTTTTCGTGCATCGCGCGTGGCGCGGAATTTCAGCGTTGGAGTGAGGATGCGCAGCAGCGCAGCCGCATCCTGGCTGCCGGCCTCGGCGCGGTCGAGCGCGTCCGCCGTGAGAAAACTCATCGACAGCGCCTGCTCGACCGGCAGCATAATCTTCAGCATCTGTCGGCGACCGAGCGGCAGGTCGATGATGCGGTTGCCGAACACCACGCGGTTCTTCGCCACCGTCATGGCGTCATGATAGGCGCGGCGCATCAGCGCGGTGGATTTGACGCCGTTGGAAAGGCGCGATGAATTCACCATCTCGGCCATCTGCACAAAGCCGCGGTCGAGCTTGCCGACGGCATACGCAATCGCGCCCTCGAGCTTGATCTCGCCCGAGGCCATCGAGCGCGTGCCGAGCTTGTCCTTGAGGCGCACGATCCGGTAGTGGTTCTGTGATCCGTCGTCGAGAAAGCGCGGCATCAGGAACAGGCCGACGCCGCGCGTGCCGGGGCCGGCCCCTTCCGGCCGCGCCAGCAACATCACGACTTTCGCATCCGCATTCGAGCAGAACCATTTTTCGCCGGTGAGACGCCAATGGTCGCCCTCCTGCACGGCGCGCGTGGTCAGCGTGCCGACGTCGGAGCCGCCTTCTTTTTCGGTCATGAACTGGCCGCCCTGCGTCAGCTTGTTCATGTCGGTCGAGGTCAGGCCGTCGAGATATTTGGCCTTCAACGCCTCGCTGCCGAAATTCGCAAGCAGCCTGGCGCAACCGTCGGTGACGTTGATGGGGCAGCCCATGCCGAATTCGGTCTGGTTGAACAGGAAGGTGAAGGCGTGTTTTGCCACCACCGGATATTTGTCCGGCCAGCCCATGATGCCCTTGCGGATCGAGAGCGCGTGAATGCCGAACTCGCCGAATGCGGCGTTCTCCAATTCGCGATAGGCCGGATGATACTCGATCCACTGCACGTCGCGGCCGAACTTGTCGCGCTGGTGCAACACCGGAATGTGCCGGTCGGCAAGACGCGCGCACTCGTCGAGATGGCCGCCGGCGAGTTCGCCGAGCCGGTCGAGATGCGGCTCGATGTGGCGGAACAGCGTGTCCGGCAGGTGGATGCGGAGCAGATCGGTCAATGCCGGATCGGCGCGATAGAAGTTCATGCCGGTGGTATCGGGCGCCAGCAGGCCGGATTGCTCGGCCGCGACGTGTTTCGACTGCCCTGTGACCGGCTTGTGCATGATCGTCCTCTTCGCTCCCGTCCGGTGGCAATTCTTAATGCTTGCCGCTTTGGATGATGTCGATCATGCTCCCATCGCGGAGACGGATAAAGCCGCAAATTGTCAGGGAGGCGTGATCGCCGTGACGGGGCAATTCGCTCTGCGGAATTGTGATCGAGCTCCCCTGCGCGCGCGCTGGCTGTTCTCCCGCGCGATACATAGATCAGCGGCTCCTTGTCCCCGAGAGATCGCACCATGGAACATCCAAAGTACAAGATCGCGCTGATCGTCGGCGCCGGCGAAGGCCTGAGCGCCTCGCTGGCGCGGCTGTTGTCCGCCCAGGGCATCCGCGTCGCGCTTGCCGCGCGAAAGATCGAGAAGCTGGGCGCGCTGTGCAGCGAGACCGGCGCCAAGGCTTATGCCTGCAATGCCACGGACCCGGAAGAGGTCGAACGGCTGTTCGGCCTGGTCGAGCGCGAGATCGGAACACCCGACCTCGTCGTCTACAACGCCTCCGGCCGCTCGCGCGGACCGTTCGTCGAGCTGGTCCCGGCCGAGGTGGCGCAGGCGATCGCGGTCAGCGCTTACGGCGGTTTCCTGGTGGCACAGCAGGCCGCAAAGCGCATGCTGCCGAACAAGCACGGCGCAATCCTGTTCACGGGCGCCTCGGCCAGCGTCAAGGGCTATGCCCAGTCCGCGCCGTTTGCGATGGGGAAGTTTGCGCTGCGCGGCCTCGCCCAGAGCATGGCGCGCGAATTGTCGCCGCAGGGCATCCATGTCGCGCATTTCGTCATCGACGGCGGCATCCGCAGCGCAGCGCGCACGGAAGCAGCCGACAAGCCGGATTCGATGCTCGACCCCGATGCGATCGCGGAAAGCTATTGGAACGTGTTGCAGCAGCCGCGCAGCGCCTGGAGCTGGGAGCTGGAGCTGCGACCGTGGGTGGAGAAGTTTTGAGGCGAGACGGCCAATGATCGTCCTTGCGAGGAGCACTTGCGACGAAGCAATCCAGGCTGTCTCTGCGGATGCATTTCTGGATTGCTTCGCTTCGCTCGCAATGACGAAAGAAAGGGAGGAACAATGACCACCGAACTCACCATCGATACCGGCACCAACGAGCTCCTCTGCGTCATCCGCGACCGCGTCGCGGTGATCACGCTGAACCGACCCGAGGCACGCAATTCGCTGTCGGATACGCTGACGCCGGCGCTGCGCACGATGATCCGGACCTGCGGCGAGAGCCCCGACGTCGGTGCGCTGCTGATCACCGGCGCGGGCGAGGCGTTCTGCGCCGGCGGCAACGTCAAGGGCATGGGTGCGCATCGCGACCCGAAGAAGTTAGAGATGTCCTTCGACGACAAGGTCGCCGACCTCCAGGATCGGCAGCGGCGGCTCACCGGTGCGCTGGTGGCGGTGCGCAAGCCGACCATCGCAGCGCTGCCGGGCGCCGCGGCCGGCGCCGGGCTCGCCATCGCCATGGCCTGCGACATCCGCATCGCCGCGCAGTCGGCCTTCGTCACCACCGGCTATGCGCGTGTCGCACTCTCCGGCGATTACGGCATCGCCTGGCTGCTGACGCGGCTGGTCGGCACATCGCGGGCGCGCGAATTGATGTTCACGGGCGAGCGGGTCGACGCCGCGCGCGCCGAAGCGATCGGCCTCGTCAACCGCGTCGTGGCCGATGATAAATTGCAGGCTGAAGCCTTTGCCCTCGCCAAGTCACTCGCCGAAGGTCCGCGCCTTGCGCTGCGCTACATGAAGGACAATCTCGACGAAGCCCTGCAATTTGATTTTGAGACCGCCCGCGACCACGAAGCCGAACGGCTGATCCGCCTGACCACGACCGCCGATCACAAGGAGGCCGTGCAGGCCTTTATCGAGAAGCGCAAGGCGGTATTCATGGGGAAGTAGGCGCCCGCGCAAAATCCACGAACGCTCGCAAGGCCGCCGGCAGTTGCCGGCGACTTGGGTAGTAGAGGAAGAAGCCGGGATAGGCCGGACACCAGTCGGCGAGCACTCTGGTTAGCTTCCGCTTGGCGAGCAGCGCTTCCACCTGCTGTTCGAACACATAGGCAAGCCCAGCTCCGTCGAGGGCCGCATCGACCATCAGATCCTGGTCGTTCATCGTCAGCGCCCCGGTGACGTCGATCTCGACCTCGATGCCGCCGCGCTCAAACTCCCAGTGATAGAGCGCACCTGATGTAAAGCGGTAGCGGATGCAGGGCAGGCCCTTCAAATCGTGCGGGGTGTTCGGCACCTTGTACGCCTTGAAGAAGGCGGGTGAAGCGACGACCGCAAAACGGTGCCGCGGGCCGATCGGCACGGCGATCATGTCGGCGGCGATGGTCTCGCCAAAGCGCACGCCAGCATCGAAGCCGGCGGCAACCATGTCGATCAGGGCATCGTTGATCACGAGCTCGACGCTGACGTCGGGATACGCCCTCAGGAAGCGCGTCACGATCGGCAGCAGCACGAGCTGGGCCGACTGGCGCGCGGCGGTGAAGCGCAGCGTGCCGGCGGGCTTGCCGCGGAAATTGTTGAGGTCCTCGAGCGCATCGTCGATGTCGCGGAAGGCCGGCGTGATACGGGCAAACAGGCGTTCGCCGGCCTCGGTCAGCGCCACGCTGCGGGTGGTGCGGTTGACGAGCCGTAAACCCAGCCGCTCCTCGACATTGCGCAGGGCATGGGAGAGCGCCGATGGCGTGACCCCGAGTTCGGTCGCCGCCGCGCGAAAGCTGCGGTGGCGGGCGATCGCAAGGAAGGTCGCGAGGTCGGACGGATCGATCCGCATTGATGAATTTTTCTCAATAGATCTTGGAATATATAGCGGATTATCTCAGCTATGGCGAGCCGCTACACCTTGCCCATCGGCTCCGGCACATCGGCCGGGCTTCGACAAAGGAAAGGGCAACATCATGCGTGTCTGGTTCATCACAGGAGCATCCCGCGGATTTGGCGCCTTGATCGCCGAGGCAGCGCTGAAGGCCGGCGACGCCGTCGTCGCGACCGCGCGCGACCCGTCGACCGTCACTGCGCGTCTCGGCAGCCACGAGCGGCTGCTGGCGACCCGGCTCGATGTCACCAGCGAGACTGAGGCGCACGAGGCCGCGGGCCAGGCGGTCAAGAAATTCGGACGCATCGACATCCTCGTCAACAATGCCGGCTATGGCCTGTTGGGCGCGATCGAGGAAGCCGGCGGCGCGGAGACGCAAAGGCTGTTCGGCACGAACGTGTTCGGCCTGCTCGGCGTCACCCGCGCGGTGCTGCCGCATATGCGCCGCCAGCGGTCGGGCCACGTCATCAACATCTCGTCGGTCGGCGGTTACACCGGCTATCCCGGCTGGGGCGTCTATGGCGCGACCAAGTTCGCGGTCGAAGGCATCAGCGAGGCGCTGGCCGGCGAAGTGGCGCCGCTGGGCATCAAGGTGACCGTGGTCGAGCCGGGCTTCTTCCGCACCGACTTCCTCGACGAGACCTCGCTGTCGCGCACGGCGCAACAGATCGACGACTATCACGAGAGCGTCGGCAAGACCCGCGCGCTTGCGGCCGAATTCAATCACGGCCAGCGCGGCGATCCGCGCAAGCTGGCACAGGCCTTCCTGAAGCTGGTTGACGCCAAGACCCCGCCGCTGCGGCTGCCGCTCGGCAGCGACACGGTGGAGCGGATCGAAACGAAGAACGCCTTCGTGGCGAAAGAGCTGGCGGAGTGGCGCACGGTCGCGACCTCGACCGACCACGATTGATGCGTGAAGGCAAAAAAATGCCCGACTCCGGATTGCCAGAGCCGGGCCTCGAGTGGTGTCAGGCCGTGGCTGAGGGGCTTACGACCCGACGGGAAAGGGCAGCGAGGCGCCAGCTCGCGCAAGGAATGTCTTTTGGCGCAACGTTGATCTCCTTGTCGAAGCGCACCAGCTTCCAGTCGTCCGGATTGTTGACGAAGGCGAAACCGGATTTGCGCGCGAGCGAGATCATGGTCTGGTTGGAGCGCAGCGTGTCGCCGAAGATGTGCTCGGCACCGAGCGCGGCGGCGCGGCATTCGAGATTCCTGAGCAGCGCCGTGCCGATGCCGTGGCCCTGCCAGCGGTCGTCGATCGAGAGGCCGAACTCCAGCGTCGCATTCTCCTCGTGGAAGGCATAGCGCGCCTCCGCGACGATGGTTTCGAAACCGTCGACCATCATGGTCGCGACGACGGTAAAGCGCTCGCGTGCGCCGACATCGAGGAATTCGTTCAGCAGGCCCTTCGGCAGTTCGCTGACCGCACCGAAGAAACGGTTGTAGCGGGAGCGGGTCGAGAGTGAGCGGAAATAATGCTGGAGCTCGTCGGTGTCGCGCGGCTCGACGAAGCGGACGTTCAGCGCCTCACCCTGACGGGTGCGCAGCGTATCCGAATATTGCTTCAAATCTTCCAGGCGATAGGTGCTCATGACACGAGCCTTCAGGAACGGGCCTTGGGAAACCAGCCGTGCAGAAAGGGGACCGCCGGCGCCCCTGTGATCAGGCGGCGCCGGCCTGGCGGCCAATCAGGCCCGCCAGAAGGGTTTCTCAGCCTCAACGGCGATATCGCTCCAGGACAGGCCGACGTCGTGGAGGTCGCGCGCGGTCCAGTTGGACAGTTCGCGGCGGGTCCGGTAGCGCTCCTGCCAGACGTGGAGCGTCTCGCCGATCTGGTAGACCAGGCTGGGCGCATGATGATTTGTCATTGAATTCTGGGTCAAAGTAGACATTTTCAGCTCCTAGAGCTAAGTTGGAAGCCAATATCTGCTTGACTGCGCGTTTCGACAAACGACAATTTGTACCCTTTCGCATGAAATAACGTCATGCATCCTGCTGCCAGATGACTGCCAGATTGCCCTCCCTGAACGGATTGCGGGCGTTCGAGGCCGCCGCGCGCCATCTCAGCTTCACGCTGGCCGCGGCCGAGCTGAACGTGACCCAGACCGCCATCAGCCATCAGATCCGCCGGCTCGAGGAAGAGCTGGGCATCCGCCTGTTCATCCGGCAGAACCGCGCGCTGGCGTTGACGGCGGAGGCGCGCGACTACCTCCCCGGTGTCCGCGCCGCCTTCAACGACCTCCGGCTCGCCACCGACCGACTCTTGCGCAAGGACGACGACAAGGTGCTGACGGTCTCGACCATCGCCTCGCTCGCCGCAAAATGGCTGCTGCCGCGGCTGACCGATTTCCAGGAAGCGAACCCCGGCATCGACGTCCGTATCACCACTTCGACCAGTCTCGTCGACTTCCAGCGCGACAATGTCGATGCCGCGATTCGCTACGGGCGCGGCCAGTGGCGGGACCTGCGCGCCGACTGGCTGATGGCGGACGAGCTGTTTCCGGTGTGCAGCCCATCGTTGTTGCGCGGCGACGAGCCGCTGCGCACACCTGCGGATCTGAAGGGACACGTGCTCCTCCACACCAACAGCGGCGACGACTGGCGGCTCTGGCTGACAGCGGCAGGTCTGCCGACCGGCATTTCCCAACAGCCCGGCCTCACCTTCGACATGACCTTCATGACCGTCCAGGCGGCGATCGACGGCATGGGGGTGGCAATGGGGCGGACCACCTATGTGCAGGACGACATCGCCAAGGGCCGGCTCGTGGTTCCCTTCAAGATCGCGCTGCCGGCCGATGCCGGGTTCTATCTGGTCTCGCCGCAAGGCCGCCGCGAGGCGCCGAAGCTCGCTGCGTTCCGGCAATGGCTGGTCGCTGCAACGCAGAATAAAGCCTGAAAAATCATCAGCTTCCGCAGCAAAATGAGTTGACTCGCCGCGCCTCGCGCGAGAGGGGTAGTCAGATTGTCACAGCAACAATCTGTCGCCTTGCCGTGAAGTGAATTGCGGTCCGGCCACGTCTTCAGGGGAGTAATGTTCATGGCTGGACCAGCAACCAATCCGCCCGAGATCAAGTCGCGCATCGGCGCGATCCTGCGCGCAACGTCAGGCAATTTCCTCGAGCAGTTCGACTTCTTCCTGTTCGGATTCTACGCCGCCGCGATCGGCAAGGCGTTCTTCCCTTCCAGCAATGAAACCGCGTCGCTGCTCAACACCTTCGGCGTGTTCTGGCTCGGCGCGTTGATGCGCCCCGTCGGCGCGATCGTGCTCGGGGCCTATATCGACCGCATCGGCCGTCGCCAGGGCCTGATCGTCACCCTCGGCATCATGGCCATCGGCACCGTCGTCATCGCGTTCTGCCCGAGCTACGCGACCATCGGCATCGCGGCGCCGATCATCGTGCTGATCGGCCGCCTGCTGCAAGGCTTCTCCGCCGGCGTCGAGCTCGGCGGCGTGTCGGTCTATCTCTCCGAAATCGCCACGCCCGGCAATCGCGGCTTCTACACCTCGTTCCAGTCGTCGAGCCAGCAGGTCGCGATCTTCGTGGCCTCGATCCTCGGCTTCATCCTCTCCGAGGTGATGCCGGCCGACACCGTCGCCGCCTGGGGCTGGCGCATTCCGTTCTTCGTCGGCTGCCTGATCATTCCCTTGATCTTCTTCCTTCGCCGCACGCTGGAGGAGACGCCGGCGTTCCTTGCGATGAAGAAGCATCCGACGGCGAGCGAGGTGTTCGCCTCCGCGCTCGCCAATTGGCGTATCGTCATCCTCGGCATGATGATCGCGATCCTGACCACGACGACATTCTACTTCGTCACCGTCTACACGCCGACCTTCGGCAAGACCGTGCTGAAACTGTCGACGCAGGATGCGCTGCTGGTGACGCTGCTGGTTGCGGTCACGAACTTCATCTGGAATCCGGTCGGCGGCGCGCTGTCCGACCGGATCGGGCGCAAGCCGGTGCTGATCGGCATCGCCAGCCTGGCGCTGGTCACCGCCTATCCGGCACTATCCTGGCTGGTGGCGGCGCCGACCTTCGGCAAGCTGCTCGCGGTCGAGATGATGTTCTCGTTCTATTTCGGCATGTACAGCGGCACCATGCTCGGCGCCCTGGTCGAGATCGTGCCGGCGCATGTCCGCACCACCTGCTTCTCGCTCGCCTTCGCGCTCGCGGCCGCGCTGTTCGGCACCTTCACGCCGTTCGCCTCGACCTTGCTGATCGAACACACCGGCGACAAGGCCTCGCCCGGATTCTGGCTGATGTTCGCAGCTTTCATCGGCATCATCGCAGCCTCGATCGTCTACCGCGGCGGCGGCAAGGCCGTGCCGACCTACGACACGGCGGCGGAGCCGGTGGCGGGGCACTAGCTCGCTGTCATTCCGGGGGCTCTTCTTTAACCTCTCCCCGCTTGCGGGGAGAGGTCGGATTGCTCTTGCGATCCGGGTGAGGGGGGCGAGGGAGCGTACGGTGGGCTCTACAGCTCCACCACCACGTAATCGCTCTCGACCTTTACCGTGACAGTCTCCGCGACATACGGTCCCTTCACCACGGCCGCGCCCGGCTCGACATGGGTCGGGTAGGCCTTCGCGCGGAAACGGCGGGGATCGCAATAGGATTGTCCGGTGCGGATGTCGAACTCCCAGCCGTGCCAGGGACAGCGGATGATCTCGCCGAGTTTCGTGTACTCGATCTCGCCGGGATCGCTGGATTGCGCCAGGCCAATCAGCGGGCCCTCGCACAGCGCCGCGCCCTGATGCGGGCAGCGGTTCATCAGGCCGAAATATTCGCCCTTGATATTGAAGACAGCGATCGGCCGTCCGTCGATCTCCAGAAATTTTCGGGTGCCCGGTGGAAGCTCACCGACCGGGGCGATCACATGACGCGCCATCAACTGATCCCGTACAGCGCCCGCGCATTGCCGAGATAGAACGCCTCGCGGTTGGCCTCGCTGACACCTGCCGGCAGCACGCGCGACGGCTCGTCATAGTCCCAATGCGGATAGTCGGTCGCGAACAAGAGCCGGTCCCAGCCGATCCATTTGATGAGGTCGAACAGATCCTCGCGCCGCTCCGGATCCTCCATCGGCTGCGTGGTCCACCACACCTGTTCGCGGATATATTCCGATGGCGGCCGTTTCACATGCGGCACTTCGCTGCGCAGCCGCTGCCAGACCTTGTCGAGCCGCCAGGCCAGCGACGGCGCCCAGCCGAAACCGGCTTCGATCATCACCATCTTCAGTTTCGGGAAGCGCTCGAACACGCCTTCCAGCACGAGACTCGCCAGCGCCGATTGCTGGCACTGCGAATGCCCCACCATCTCCTCGATGTAATAGGACGGCCAGCCCGACGGCGTGATCGGGTTGCCGCCGAAGCCGAAGGCGTGCACGCCGACCGGCAGGCCCGCCTCTTCCGCGGCCTGATAGATCGGCCAGTAGCGGCGCTGGCCGAGCGGCTCGACATTGCGGCTGAGCAAAAGCACCTGGACAAAGTTCCTGTCACCGGCGCGCTCGCGGATTTCCGCGGCGGCCGCCAGCCCGTCCTCATTGCCGACGACAATGGACGCCTTCAGCCGCTTGTCCTTGGAGGTCCATTTGTCGATCTGCCAGTCGTTGATCGCCGAGCAGAGCGCCGCCGAGAGCTCGTGATTGCGGATGCCCTGACCGGTGTTGAGCGGATTGAGCACGCCCAGCTGCACATTATTGGGATCGAGCAGCTGCTTCTGCATGAAGGAGAGAGAGGAGCCTTGCGGCCCACCTTCCGGCGGATAGGCGTCGCGGCGCGAGGCGTTGGGCTGGGCCTTCGGATAGGGCGGGCCTTCCATCATGCCCTGATAGGCATGGACGCCGTAGACATCGAGATGATGCTGCCAGCGTTTGGCGAGATAGGGATAGAGTTCGGTGCGACTGGCGCGCGCCGGATGGATGTCGCAGTCCGCGATCGCGGCCTTTGTCGTCAGGTGGGAAGCGGCTTCGGTGCCTTCGCGGAACTGGATATTCATCGCCATGCCTCCTTTGGCAGCGGGCTAGATCAGGCGGGGATAGGTCGCATGCGGATTGTCGATCATGATCTTGCGCACGAGATCGGGGGTGAGACCCTCGGGCAGCGCGTCCTGGCCGTCGAACTGCCAGTGCGGATAGTCGGTGGAGAATAGGACCAATTCGTCCGACTGCATATGATCAAACAGGCGAATTAATGTCTCGGGTTCCGGCGGCGCATCAAATGGCTGTAACGAGAAGCGGATGTTGCTGCGCACAATGTCCAGCGGCGCGCGATCGACCCAGGGCGTCTCCATCCGCACCCCGCGCCAGAACTTGTGCAGCCGCCAGAGATAGGGGGAGATCCAGGAGATGCCGGATTCCAGCATCACCATCTTCAGCCGCGGATATTTGGCGAACACGCCCTCGACGATCAGGCTGGTGAGCTGGGTCTGGAAGGCCTGGGCCTGACCGACATAGTCCTCGATGTGATAGGAACCCCAGCCCACAGCCGTCGGTGGATGGTGATAGGCGGAACCGGCGTGGATGCCGACGGGAAGTTCCAGCCGTTCCGCGGCCTGGTAGATCGGCCACAGCGCGCGTTTTCCGAGCGGCGTGTCGCCCATCACCAGCATCAGCACCTGCACGAAGCGCTTGTCCCGTGCGCAGCGTTCGATTTCGGCGACGGCCTTCTCGATGCTCTGGGTCGGGATCACGATCGAGCCGCGTAGCCGCGTATCGCGATCAAGCCATTCCTTCGCCAGCCACTCGTTCAATGCGCGGCAGAAGGCGGCCTGCAAATCTTCTGAAAACACCATCTGCACGCCGTAGAGCGGATTGCAGACGGCATGCGTGAGCTGGAAGGGATCGAGCACATGGCGCTGCATGTCCTCAAGGCTTTCGCCCGGCTTGCCATTCTCGGGACGCCAATCGGGGCGCGCAACGATCGGCGAGTTCTTCGGATAGGATTGCGAGACAAGATCGACCATGCCGCGCGTCGTCACCTGATCGCGCCAGTAGTCGTTCAGATACGGCAGCAGGCTGGTCAGATGCGGCACGGCCGGATGCACGTCGCAATCCACCCCACCGGCGATCAGGGACGCCATGACGTCTCCCTTCTCACGTTTCCTCGTCGTGTCTTGTTCTGCCCGCCATTCAAGCAGGCCTGCCCGTCGCCCGCAACTCGGCCAAGGCCGCTGTCATATGCTAGGAAGGCTGAGCTCGATTGAAGGAATGAGGGGGTTTAGGGATGAAAGAGCTCGTCGGCATTGCGGAACAGATCGCGGTGAAATTGATCGCACGCAAACAGACCATTGCGGTCGCGGAATCTTCGACCGGCGGCCTGATCTCGGCGAGCCTGCTCGCCGTGCCCGGCGCATCGGCCTATTTCCTCGGCGGCGCCGTGGTGTACACCCGCGATGCCAGGCGCGTGCTGATGGATATTTCGGACGAAGGAATGAAAGGCTTCCGTTCGTCCTCCGAGCCCTATGCAAAACTCCTGGCCGAGCAGATGCGAACGCGCTTCAGCTCCGACTGGGGGCCTGTCGGAAACGGGCGCCACCGGCCCAACCGGCAACCGCTACGGCGATGCGGCCGGCCACAGCTGCATGGCTGTCGCGGGGCCGGCAGCAGAAGTGATGACGCTGGAGACGGGCAGCAACGATCGGTTTGGCAATATGCAGGTGTTTGCGGCGACTGCGCTGAAATTGCTGCTGAGGAAGCTATCGGACTAGCCGCGCTCCAATCCCGGTGTCGTGCTGCGAAGCCAGGACGACGGTGGGGCCTACCGCCCCAAATGCCTCACGAAAATCCGCACTACATACCCCTTGAACCGCGGAGCCTCGTCGTAGACGTCCGACGCGATCCGCTCGATGGTCTCGCGCAACGACAAAAACTGCGCCTGGCGCGCGCTGCTCTCGGTGCCCTGCATGCCGGCGAGTTCGTCCATCGCGGCGTCGCTGATCTGGCACTGCACCACCTCGTCTTCGCGCATCATGGTGAAGCGGAAGGCCAGACGTTCGAGGTCATGGCCGATGATCCTGTCGCGCAACAGCGGCATTGAAAACAGTCCGGTCGGCCCCCGCGCCGACAATGCTGAAAATCTCTCCGATTGTCAGCAGCGAAGATCGACCTCGCCCTACTGAAACGCGACCTCGGCAAAGCTCCGTAGCTTGCGCGAGTGCAGCCGCTCGGATTCCTGCTGCTTGAGCCGCTCCAGCGCCTTCAACCCGATCTCGAGATGCTGGCCGACGCGGCGGCGATAGAATTCGCTGGCCATGCCGGCGAGCTTGATTTCGCCGTGCAGCGGCTTGTCGGAGACGCAGAGTAGCGTGCCGTAGGGAACGCGAAAGCGATAGCCGTTGGCGGCGATCGCGGCCGATTCCATGTCGAGCGCAACCGCGCGCGATTGCGACATGCGGCGGATGACCTCTGGCCCCGAAATCTCCCAGTTACGGTTGTCAACGCTCGCGACAGTGCCCGTGCGCATCAGGCGCTTGAGCTCGAAACCTTCGAGGCCCGTGACATCTTCGACGGCCTCCTCGAGCGCGACCTGCATCTCGGCCAGCGCCGGGATCGGCACCCACAGCGGCAGCTCGCGGTCGAGCACATGATCCTCGCGCACATAGCCATGGGCCAGCACGTAATCGCCGAGCCGCTGCGTATTGCGCAGCCCCGCACAATGCCCGAGCATCAGCCAGGCATGCGGCCGCAGCACCGCAACATGGTCGGTGACGTTGCGCGCGTTGGACGGACCAGTGCCGATATTGATCAGGGTGATGCCGCGATAGCCGGGCGCGACCAGATGGAAAGCCGGCATCTGCGGCATGCGCGCGGGCGCGTCCCCGGTCGTTGCTCCGCCGCTGCGCGTGATCACATTGCCGGGCGCGACGAACGCATCGAGCCCGGCCTCGCCGGACTGAAGCCGCTGCTGGCACAGCTGCGCGAAGGCATCGACATAGAACTGGTAGTTGGTGAAAATCACAAAGTTCTGGAAGTGCTCCGGGTCTGTACCGGTGTAGTGGTAGAGCCGGCGCAGCGAATAATCGACGCGGGCGGCCCGAAACAGCGACAACGGCTCGGGCGCGCCGGGCTGAAGCTCGAACGTGCCGTCGGCGATCGAATCGTCCATGGTAGCGAGATCTGGCACATCGAACGCATCGCGCAGCGATCGCGTGGCGAGCGAATTCTCGCTGGTGGTGATGGCGGCCTCGATGTTGATGTCGCGCCGATAGGCGAAATGAATCGGGATCGGCTCGGCCGATTCGCCGATCTCGACGGGCACGCCGTGGTTCTGGATCAACAATCCAATCTGCTCGGTGAGATAGGCGCGGAACAGATCCGGCCGCGTCGCGCTGGTCTCGTGCACGCCGGGGCCTGCGACGAAGCCGTAGGAGAGACGCGAATCCAGCCGCGCATGCGTCGCGGTGGTGACGCGGACGAAGGGGTAATAGGCCCGCACCCGCGTCGTGAGCGCGTCGCCGCCGAGATAGGCCTCGAACTGGTCGCGCAGGAACTTCGTGTTGCGGTCGTAGATCTCTTCGAGGCGGGCGACGGCCGCTGATGCGTCAGTGAAAGATTTGGTAGCGATGGGCGGTGGGCTAAGCATGGTTCGACGCCGTGTTGCTGGAGCTTGAGTCGAACTATAGCAAGAATGAAGATGCGTAGGGTGGGTTAGCGCAGCGTAACCCACCACTTCTGCTTCCGCGGATAGAGAAGTGGTGGGTTACGGCTTCGCCTAACTAACCCACCCTACCGCGCGTCACTTCTCCCGGAAAGCGCGCATGAACTGGTCGTGCAACGGCTTCATCAGGTAGGACAGCATGGTGCGGTCGCCGGTCTGGACGAAGGCTTCCGCAGGCATGCCGGGGATCAGCTTGGAATCGCCGAGCCGGGCGACCTCTTCCGCCGGCATCGAGACGCGGATGGTGTAATAGCTCTGGCCGGTGCGCTGGTCGGTGGTGACGTCGGGCGAGACGCGGGTGACGACACCGTTGAGCTCGGGCGTGGTGCGCTGATTGAAGGCGGAGAGACGCAGCAGCGTCTTCTGGCCGATCTGGAGCTTGTCGATATCGACCGGGTTGACCTTGGCCTCGACCTGGAGATCGTCGGCCTGCGGGACGATCAGCATCAGCGCGTCGCCGGCGGTGACGACGCCGCCGACCGTGTGCACGGTCGATTGCAGCACCATGCCGTCCTGCGGCGCACGGATGTCGACGCGGCGGAGCTGGTCTTCGGCCGCGACCTTGCGCTCGATCATCTCGCCGATCTTGTCGTTGGTCTCGCGCAGATCCTTGGAGACCTCGCTGACCATGTCCTTGTCGACCTGGATGATCTGGAGCTCGGTCTCGGTGATCTTGCCCTTGCCCTGCGCGCGCTGGGCGATGTACTGCGCGCGCTCGCCGTTGAGGCGGGCCGAGTCGCGCTCGAGCGTGGTCAGGCGCGAGATCTGCACCAGGTGCTTGTCGTAGAGATCGCGCACACCGGTGAGCTCCTGCTGCACCAGCGAAATCTCCTTGTCCTTGGCCTTCTCCTGCGCGACGAGCCCCTCGATCTCCTCATTGAGCTGCTGGATACGCTCGCGGAGCTGCGCCTTCTGACCGGCACGGCCGTTGACGCGGACGTCGAACAGCTTGGTTTCGGCGGAGAGCAGCGCCTTGACGTCGGGATCGTCGCCGCGATCGCGCAGCGATTGCGGGAATTCGATCTTGTCGAGACCACGCTGCTCGGCCTGGAGCCGCGCCGCGCGCGCCTGCGCCGCGTCGAGATTCTTGGTGACGATGGCGAGGTTGGCCTTGGTGACGGTGTCGTCGAGCCGGACCACGATATCGCCGGCCTTGACCAAATCGCCGTCGTGAGCGCGCACCTCGCCGACCACGCCGCCGGTCGGGTGCTGCACCTTCTTGACGTTGGACTCGACCACGATCTGACCCGGCGCGATCAGCGCGCCGGAGATCAGCACCGTCGAGGCCCAGCCGCCGAGGCCGACGGCGAGGAACAGCACGATCGAGAGCCCGAGGATCAGGTGAAACCGGATCGACTGCCGCACGGTCTTCTTCGCCCCTCCGCCGATCGTCATCGTGCTCATGCCTTGGCTACTCCGCCTTCACTGACGACCTTGATCGGCGCCGGCGGCGCCACGCGAGGCTGGAGCACCTGGGCGAGCACCTGCTCCTTCGGCCCGAAGGCCTGCATGCGGCCGTCGCGCAGCACCAGGATCTGGTCGACCGCTTCGACGCCGATCGGCCGGTGCGCCACCACGATGACGATGGCGCCGCGCTCGCGGGCGGCACGGATGGCGCGGGTCAGCGCCTCGTCGCCCTCGGTGTCGAGATTAGAGTTGGGCTCATCCAGCACGATCAGGAATGGATTGCCGTAGAGTGCGCGCGCCAGCGCCACGCGCTGCGCCTGACCCGCGGAGAGCGAGGTGCCCTGCTCACCGACCTGGGTGTTGTAGCCCTCGCGCATCTTGATGATCATCTCATGCACGCCGGCTTCCTTGGCCGCGGAGATGATGCCGTCAGATGTCGCCTCGGGATCGAAGCGGCTGATGTTCTGCGCGATGGTGCCGCCGAACAGCTCGACGTCCTGCGGCAGATAGCCGATATAGCGGCCGAGCACGTCGCTCGACCATTGGTCGAGCGCCGCGCCGTCGAGCCGCACCTTGCCGCGGACCGGCTGCCACACACCGACCAGCGCACGAATGAGCGACGATTTGCCGGAGCCGCTCGGGCCGATCACGCCGAGGCCGTTGCCGGCTTCGAGGACAAAAGTGATGTCCTGCACGATCAGGCGCTGGTCGCCGGGCGGCACCATGGCGACGCCTTCGACCGAGAGCTTGCTGGTGGGCGCCTGCAACTGGGTCGGCATCGTCTGCGCCGGCATCTGCTCCAGCAGCTTGCTGAGGCGATGCCAGCTCTGGCGGGCCGCAACGAAGGACTTCCAGTGCGCGATCGCGAGATCGACCGGCGCGAGCGCGCGCGCCGACAGGATCGAGCCGGCGATGATGATGCCGGCGGTGGCTTCCTGGTGAATCACGAGATAGGCGCCGACCGCGAGCACGGCCGATTGCAGCATCATGCGCAGCACCTTCGCGACCGCGCCGAGGCCGCCGGCGACGTCGCTCGCGTGCTGATTGCCGGCAAGGTATTTTTCGTTGGCCTCGCTCCAGCGCTGGTTCAGCCGGCCGGCCATGCCCATCGAAACCAGCACCTCCGCATTGCGGCGGCTGGACTGGGCGAGATCGTTGCGCTGGGCGGCAAGGCCCATCGCATCCTTCGCTGGCTGGCGGGACAGGAATTCGGTGACCAGCGTCAGCCCGACCAGGATGACGGCGCCGACCAGCGCGGTCACGCCGATCATGACGTGGAAGGCGAAGCAGATGGCGAGATAGAGCGGCAGCCAGGGCAGGTCGAAGAACGCGCTCGGGCCCATGCTGCCGAGGAAGGAACGGACATTGTCGAGGTCGCGCAGCGGCTGGAGCCCCTCGTTGCGGTTGCCGACCATGAGCGGCAGACGCACGATGGTGTCGAACACGCGCTTGTTGAGGGCTTCGTCGAGCGCGGTGCCGATCCGTCCCAGGATGCGGCTGCGGATCATATCGAGCACGCCCTGCGCCATATAGAGGCCGCTGGCGAGGACGATCAGGCCGACCAGTGTCGGGATGCTGCGGCTCGGCAGCACCCGGTCGTAGACCTCCAGCATGAAGATCGACCCGGTCAGATAGAGCAGGTTGATCATGCAGCTCATGAAGGCCAGGCCGACGAATGCCGTGCGGCAGGCCCGCAGCGCGTCACCGAGCTCTGAACGGCGAAGGCCGGGAACGGCTGCCATCAGTCTGATCTCTTTCGGGTGAGGGTAAGACCCCAGAATTCAAAGGTAAATTGAGGCGTACTCGCCCCAAATTAACATCGCGTTCCTCGGCCGGCCAACGCAGTCGAATTAATCCAGGCCCCGCCACATCTACCCGGGACGGCCGGATGCGCAAGTCCGGTATTTCACAGTCCTTGCGGCTTATTATAGCAGACGACAGCGCCCCTCCCCAGCCGGGGAGGGGCGAAGAGTTCCGATCAACCGAACCCGGGCACCGCTAGAAGCGGCCACCGCCGCGCACCAGCCGCACCACCAAGAGCAGGATGATGGCGCCGATGGCGGAATAGATGATCTCCGAGACCAGCCCGACGCCGAGATGGATGCCGAGCTTCGGGAACAGGAAACTCGCGACAAACGCGCCGGCGATGCCGATCACGATGTCGCCAATGATCCCGAACCCGGTTCCGCGCACGACCTTGCCGGCGAGCCAGCCGGCAACCAGGCCGACGAACAGGATGATGATGAGGCTTTGGCCAGAAATATACATAAGTGGAAGTCCCTCTCCGTGAACGGGCCCATGGAACGGGAACCGGGATGAATGGGGTCTGAATGGTGTTCCGGTCTTCGCCCGCCGGCGCACGCCGACAAAAAAGTCGAAAACAACCCCATGCACAGTAGAACGGCGGCCTGCCGGTTGTTCCCGGCGAAACCCGACAACCCCGTCTTGGGCCAGATGATTTTCGCGTTTGGGAGCGAGAGTGGCCTACGACGCGGCCACCGCCTCCGCCAGCACGCACCTTGCTGCCCGACCCGGGCCGACCTCCACATTTGGCGGCAGTTGCGCGACGCAAGCCGGCTGAGCCACGGCGCAGCGGGGAGCAAAGGAGCAGTTGCGGGGCTTTTCGGACAGCGACGGCGGGGTGCCGGGGATGGTTTCCAACCGCTGGCCCCGCCTGGCGCCATGGATGGTCGAGGCCAGCAGGCCCTTGGCATAGGGGTGCACGGGCGAGCGGACGATGTCGCGAAGAGTCCCCTGCTCCACGATCTGGCCGGCATACATCACCGCGACGCGGTCGCAGATTTCGATGGCGACGCCGATGTCGTGGGTGACGAAGATGACGGACATGCCGAACTCGCGCTGCAACTCACGCAGCAGCAACAGAATCTGGATCTGCACCGTGGCATCGAGCGCGGTGGTCGGCTCGTCCGCGAGCAGGATTTTCGGCCGGCACGCGAGCGCCAGCGCAATCATCGCGCGCTGGCGCATGCCGCCGGACATTTCGTGCGGATAGGCATCCAGCCGCCGTTTTGCAGACGGGATGCGCACGACCTCGAGCATCTCAAGCGCGCGTGCGCGCCCTTCCGCAAAGCTCTTGCCCTCGTGGCGCACCACGCTTTCGGCGATCTGCGCGCCGATGGTGTAAACCGGATCGAGCGCGAGCGCCGGCTCCTGAAAGATCATCGACACGGTCTGGCCGCGGAACGACGACAGCGCCTCGTCGTTCATCGCGAGCACGTCGCGGCCCATGACGTTGACGGCGCCCGAAATCTGCGTGCGCTTCTTCGGCAACAGCCGCATCAGCGCGCGCAGGGTCACGCTCTTGCCCGAACCGGACTCGCCGAGCAGGCCCAGCACCTCGCTCGTGCCGAGCGAGAGATTGAGATCGTTCACGGCATAGACCGTGCGCTCGCCGGTGAAGCGGATGCTGAGGCCTGAGATGTCGACGAGGTTTGTCATGACGGCAGCTTTGGCACCCGGTCGTGATAGTCCGTGACGCGCTGGAACGCGGCACCGATGGTGAGCAGGGTCGCCTCATCAAAGGAGCGGCCGATCAGCTGCATGCCGATCGGCAGGCCGCTCTTGGTGAAGCCGGAGGGCACGGTGAGCGAGGGCAGGCCCAAAAAGTTCACCGGTCGGGTGAACAGTGTCAGCCGCTGCAACAGCGCCGGCGCGTTCGGTCCGCCGCCGACATCGCTCTCCTCGATCGACGGCGCCGGCACCGGTGACGCGGGAGCAATGATCGCATCGACACCCGCGGTCGCCGCATTGTGCGCGGCAAGCGCAGGGCCGCGCCAGCGCATCGCCTCGAGATAGGTGATGGCGGGAACGGCGAGGCCGTTCTGAAGCCGCATCAACACCTGCGAGCCATAATCCTGGGGGCGCTCGATCATCCAGCGCTTGTGAAAGGCGGCGGCTTCCGCCGCGAGCACGAGCTGGCTTGCCGAGGACAATTGCCGCTGGTCCGGCAGCTCGGCCTTGACGATATCGGCGCCCTCGCGCTTGAGCACCGCGATGGTCTCGTCCAGCACGCGCGCGACTTCGCTGTCGAGATCGTCGACATAGAACGACGCGGGCACACCGATCTTGAGGCCCTTCAGCGAGCCCTTGGTCGCACCGACATAATCGGACAGCGGCTCATGGCTTGCGGTGGAATCCTCAGGGTCGGGACCGGCCATCAGCGCCAGCAGCAGCGCGCAGTCTTCGGCGGTACGCGCGAGCGGGCCGACCGTGTCGAGCGATTGCGACAGCGGCATCGCGCCGGCGCGGCTGACGCGGCTCCAGGTGGTCTTCAAGCCCGTGACGCCGCAGAAATGCGCGGGCATGCGGATCGAGCCGCCGGTGTCGGAGCCGAGCGCCGCATAGGTCAGGCGCGCCGCGACCGACGAACCTGAGCCCGACGACGAGCCGCCGGTGATGTGCGCGACGTTCCAGGGATTGCGCACGGGACCATAGTGAGCGTTGTGGCCGGTCGGGCCATAGGCGAATTCGGCCAGATGCAGCGTGCCGAGCCGGATCTGGCCGGCGTCCTTCAGCCGCTGCAAGGCGGTGGACGTCGTGGTTGGCACGAAATCGCGGCGGATCACCGAGCCGCAGGTCGCGACATGGCCGGCATCGTAATACATGTCCTTGTGCGCCAGCGGCACGCCGTGCAGCGGACCGCGGACCTTACCCTTGGCAAGCTCGGCGTCGGCGGCGTCGGCCGCCTTCAGCGCCGCTTCCGACTCGATCGACATGAAGGCGTTGAGATGCGGCTGCCACTGCGCGATCCGATGCAGCAGCGCGCGCGTGACCTCGTGCGAGGAGACCTGCTTCATCGCGATCGCACGGGCGACCTCGGTGAGCGTCATCAAGGCAGGCTCAGTGCTCATTTCGACACCTTCGCGGTCTGCGCGACCACGTAGGACGCCGGTTCGAGATCGAATGGCAGCGTGCCGGCGATCGCCTCAAAGCCCTCGAAGGCCGGCCCGATCGAATTGGCGATACGCGTCGCGATCTCGTCGTCCACGGGGATGCCGGCGACTTGCGCGATCGGCTTGATCTCTTTTGGTGTTGGTCTTGTCATGCAGTTTCCCCTCTCGGCGCGCGGCTATGGCCCGAACCCGGAATGGCCATGTAGCAGGCGGCTTCGTGGCCCATTCTATCGAGCGCGGTGAGCTTTGGTGTCGCATTTGCGCAGAGCGGCTCCGCAAACGGGCAACGGGTGTGAAAGCGGCAGCCCGACGGCGGATCGATCGGGTTGGGCGGATCGCCGGTGATCGGCGGCTGCTCGGTGCGCTTGTCGGGATCGGACGACGGCATCGCGGCCAGCAGCGCGCGCGTATAGGGATGCGCAGGGCTATCCCAGACCTGATCGACCGGACCGAGCTCGACGACCTCGCCGAGATACATCACCAGCACGCGGTCCGAGATGTAACGCACGACGTTGAGGTCGTGACTGATGAAGAGGTAGGTCAGCCCGAACTCGCGCTTGAGGTCGGCGAGGAGATTGAGCACCTGCGCCTCGACCGACTTGTCGAGCGCCGAGACCGCTTCGTCGAGGATTACCAGCCGCGGTGACAGCGCCAAGGCGCGGGCGATGTTGACGCGCTGGCGCTGGCCGCCGGAAATCTCGTGCGGATAACGGTTGGCAAAATTTTCCGGGCGCAAGCCCACCTTGCCGAGCAGCTCGCGCGCCAGCGCGCGGGCTGTGCCATCCGCCATGCCGTGGACTTTCGGGCCGAAGGCGATGGATTCCTCGATGGTCAGGCGCGGATTGAGCGAGGCGTAGGAGTCCTGGAACACCATCTGCATGCCGCGGCGGAGCTCGCGCAGCGACAGCGACTGGCCGACGGCCATGCCGTCATAGATGATGTCGCCGTCATCGCGCGGCATCAGATGCATCAGCAGGCGCGCGGTGGTGGACTTGCCGCAGCCGGATTCACCGACGATGCCGACCGTCTCGCCCTTGGCGACGGAGAAGGAGACGTTATCGACGGCACGCACGGTGCGTTTGGCGGCGAACAATCCGCCACGCACGGGGAAGTGCTTTGTCAGGCCGTTGACCTGGAGCAGCGGCTGCGCGACGCCGCCGACGTCTTCGATCGGCTCCAGCATGGCAACGGATTGATTTGTTGTCATGGCCGCGGTCTCCCACCTCTCCCCATCGGGGAGAGGTGTGGCACCGACGCCGCGGCTAGTTGTGTCGCTCTCATCTCAGTTCCTGATGTCCATGGCGCTGCGCAGGCCGTCCGAGAGCAGGTTGAAGCAGATCGAGACCGCAAAAATCATCGCGCCGGGCAGTGCGGCGACCCAGGGATTGACGTAGATCGCGGTGCGCAACGTGTTCAGCATCAGGCCCCATTCCGGCTCGGGCGGTTTTGTACCGAGGCCCAAGAACGAGAGACCGGCGGCCAAAATCATCGAGACCGAGATCAGGCTGGTGGCGTAGACGAAGATCGCGCCCAGCACATTGCCGAGGATGTGCACGCGCATGATAGTCAAGGGGCCGGCGCCGGAGGCGCGCGCGGCTTCGACGAAATCCATGTTGCGCACGCCGGTGGTGACGCTCTCGGCGACGCGGCTGATCTGCGGCACGAACACGATGGTCAGTGCCACGATGGAATTGAGGATGCCGGCGCCGAGCGCGCCGGAGATCGCGATTGCGAGCAGCACCGAAGGAAACGCGTAGAACACGTCGACCGTACGCATGATCGCGGTGTTGAGCTTGCCGCCGACATAGCCCGCAACGAGGCCGAGCGAGGTGCCGATGCCGAAGGCGAGGATGACAGGCAAAATGCCGATGACCAGCGACAGCCGGCCGCCGTAGATCAGCCGCGCCAGCATGTCGCGGCCGAGCTCGTCGGTGCCGAGCGGATAGCCGACCGTGCCGATGTGGCGGAGGCGGCGGATCATCGAACCCTTGTAGGGATCCTCGAGGCCGAGCCAGGGCGCGAGGATCGCGGAGACGAAGATCAGCAGCAGCACCAGCGCGCAGGCCATGCTGACCTTGTCGCGCGTGATGCGGCGGCCGACGGTCGCCCAATAGCCGCGCGCCTTGGTGGCGGGTGCGGCCTGGAGCGCGGCGTCGCTGGTCGCTGACAGCGGAAGCTCGCTCATCGCCGCAATTTCCATCGTCGTCCCGGCGAAGGCCGGGACCCATACTCACGAAAGATAGTTTGGCGAAGACCCGTAGTTACCATCTCGTCCCACAACCACGTCCTGGGGTTATGGGTCCCGGCCTTCGCCGGGACGACACTGAATGTGCGGCACCTCATCCCGCTAGCCCCGCTTGATGCGCGGGTCGATCGCGGCTTGCGCGATGTCGACCAGCAGATTGAGAAAGACGAAGAACAGCGCCAGCACCAGGATCGTGCCCTGCAACAGCGGCAAATCACGCTGGAAGATCGCCGAGTTGAGCAGGAAGCCCGAACCCGGCCAGGAGAACACGGTCTCGATCAGGATCGAGCCGCCGAGCATGTAACCGAGCTGGAGCCCCATCACCGCGAGCGCGGTGGGCGCGGCGTTCTTGATGACGTGGCGGAACACGCCGGTCTCGTGCAGGCCCTTGGCGCGCAGCGCTTCGACAAAGTCCTGCGAGAGGATGTCGCCGGTCAACGCACGCACCGTACGGGTGACGATGCCCATCGGGATCACCGATGTCGTGATCGCCGGCAGCACCAGATATTTCATATGCGACCAGTCCCAGGCCCAGGAATTGGAGCCGTTAGGCCCGGCGCCGACCGCGGGCAGCCAGTTCAATTCGACCGAGAAGACGATGACGAGCACCATGCCGAGCCAGTAATGCGGCACCGAGACGCCGGCGATGGCAAAGGAGGTCGCGAGCTTGTCGATCCAGGTCTCGCGGAAATAACCGGCGATCAGGCCGAGCAGGATTCCCATCGTGAAACCGATGATCGCGGCCGCGATCGCGAGCGTCACGGTGTTGCCGACCGCGCGCAAGACTTCGGCCAGCACGGGACGCCCCGTGGCGATGGAATTGCCGAGATCGCCATGCAGCGCGCGCAGCAGCCAAAGCCCGAACTGCACCGGCAGCGGGCGATCAAAACCATAGGCGGCCCGGAGCTGCGCCGCGAGCTCCTGCGAGGCGTCTGCGGGGAGCACCGCGACCAGCGGATCGCCCGGCGTGATGTGCACGAGCAGAAAGCACACCAGCGCCACGCTGATGACGATCGGGACGACATAGACGATGCGTCTGGCGATATAGGCGAGCACTGCTCTTCTTCCTTCCCTCTCCCCTTGTGGGAGAAGGTGGCGCGCAAGCGCCGGATGAGGGGTTGTTTCCGCGGATGATATTGCATCGGCCGAGAGGTCCGCATTCGCGGAGAGAGACCCCTCACCCGGCTTCGCTTGCGCGAAGCCACCCTCTCCCACAAGGGGAGAGGGTGCACTGTTCGTGTGGCGCGAGCTACGGCGTCATCGAGATCGGCGAGAAGTCGATGAACCAGCTCTTCGGCTGGATCACGCCGATGACCTTCGGGCTCATGGCGCGCGGGCCGACGTCGTGGGCGACGTAGAGGAAGGCGGCGTCATCGACGGAGGCCGCGTGCAGCTCGGCGAGCGCGGCGTCGCGCGCGGCGGGATCGAAGGTCTGCCGTGCCTTCTTCACCATCTCGTCGAACTTGGGGTTGTTGATGAAGCCCCAATTGTTCGAGACGGGAGGGGCCATGCTCGATTGCAGGAAGCGCACCAGCGCGAAGTACGGGTCCATCGCCGCATAGGTGACGTTGATGGCGTTGGAGCCGCGGGCCGACGGATCGCTGGCGCCCTTGCGCCAATTGGCACTGAACAGCGTGTTCCATTCGATGACGTCGAGCTGCACGTCGAAATAGCACTCGGCCAGCGCCTGCTGGAGATATTCATTCATCGGCAACGGCAGCATCTGGCCGGAGCCGGACGTCGAGGTCTGGACCTTGACCGTCAGCTTCTTGTTCGGACCGAAGCCGGCCTCCTGCATCAGCTTCTGCGCGGCGGGCTTGTCGTACTTGATCTCGAAGGTCGGCTTGCCGCGCCAGGGGTGGCCGGGTTCGAAGGTGCCGGTCGCTGGCACCATCAGGCCGCCGAGCAATCCGTCCTTGAGGCCTTCGCGATCGATGCAGAGGTTTGCGGCCTTGCGCACACGGATGTCATTCCAGGGTGAGCCTTCGATGCGCGAGAATTGCCACGGCCAGACATGCGGCTGCTCGTTGGCGTAGAGCTTGAAGCCGCGCTGCTTGAGCTCGGGCAGCGCATCCGGCGCCGGCGCCTCGACCCAGTCGACCTGACCGGAGAGCAGCGCCGCGGTGCGGGCGTTCGCCTCCGGCATCGGCAAGAGCACCATCTTGTCGATCTTGGGCACGCGGGCCTTGTTCCAATAATTCGCGTTCTTCACCAGTTCGAGCCGTTCGCGCGGCGTGAAGCTCACCATCTTCCACGGGCCGGTGCCCGAGGCGTCCTTGGCGAACGCAGCCCAGGCGGCCTGCGATTTCGCCTTGGCATCGGCGCCTTCGGCCTTGTCGTAGAAGGCCTGCCACTTCGCCGGGCTCGCCATGAAGAGGTTGGTGAGGTTGATCGGCAGGAAGCTGTCGGGCTCCTTGGTGGTGAGCTCGACCGTCATGTCGTCGATCTTCTTCGCCGACGCCAGCGTCGGCATGCGCGACGCCGTGACGCCGACCTGGCTGGCGTCGAATTGCGGCGCATCCTGCTTCAGCACCTTCTCGACGTTCCACACCACAGCATCGGCGTTGAACGGCGAACCATCATGGAAGGTGACGCCGGGGCGCAACTTGAAGGTCCATTTGGTCTTGTCGGAATCGTCGACCTTCCATTCGGTGGCAAGGCCGGGGATCACGACGCTCGGCTTGTCGGCGGAGGACAGGTCCCAGCCGGTGAGCGCGTCATACATGGTCAGGCCGGTGAAGCGGTTGCCTTCAAAACCCTGATCGGGCTGGCCGAGCGTGCGCGGAATATCGCCAGCCGTCATGCCGATACGCAGCACGGTTTCCGCGCTGGCCGCGTGCGGCCACGCGGCCGCAGTCGTCAAGGCCAGCGCCGCGATCAGTGCTGCGCGGGTGGTCGTCTTGATAAGCATTACTTCAGTCCTTTTCCGGCTTTCGATGACTAATTTTGATGCAAACGTATGCAATGGCTATGCCAATGGGGACGCTTATTCCGCGAATTGCCCCTGCGACGACAAGTCCTTGTGATCGCGCGTACGCATAGGCGCCGCGCTGCCTATTCTGGCATCAAGATTGCAGGTTTGGCCTCGAATTCTCCCTTGAGTTTTGCCTTTGACTTTTCCTTGGAGCTTTGGGCCATGCGTATCCGTCTATCGACCTGTCTCGCCGTGCTTGCGCTGGCGTCGTTCGCAATCCCGGCGCGCGCCGAAACGGTGGTGCGCTACGGCATCTCCATGGCGGATATTCCGCTGACGACCGGCCAGCCCGATCGCGGCGCCGGCGCCTATCAGTTCACAGCGTACACGATCTACGATCCGCTGGTCGCGTGGGAGATGGACGTCGCTGACCGTCCGGGAAAGCTGGTGCCCGGGCTCGCCACCGAATGGAAGGTCGATGACAACGACAAGACAAAGTGGCGCTTCAGCTTGCGCAAGGGTGTGAAGTTTCACGACGGCAGCGAGTTCAACGCCGATGCGGTGATCTGGAATCTCGACAAGGTCCTGAACGACAAGGCGCCGCAATTCGACAAGCGCCAGAGCGCGCAGGTGAAGACCCGCCTGCCCTCGGTCGCGAGCTACGCCAAGATCGACGATTCCACCGTGGAGATCACCACCAAGACGGTGGACTCGTTCTTTCCCTATCAAATGCTGTGGTTCCTGGTGTCGAGCCCGGCGCAATATGAAAAGCTCGGCAAGGATTGGGACAAGTTTGCGAGCCAGCCCTCCGGCACCGGCCCGTTCAAGCTGACCAAGCTGGTGCCGCGCGAGCTCGCCGAGCTCACCAAGAACCCGGACTACTGGAACAAGAAGCGCATTCCCAAGGTCGACAAGCTCGTGCTGGTGCCGATGCCGGAAGCGCTGACGCGCACCAACGCGCTGCTCGCGGGTCAGGTCGATCTGATCGAGACGCCGGCGCCGGACGCCGTGCCGCAGCTGAAAGCGGCCGGCATGAAGATCGTCGACAACGTCACGCCGCATGTCTGGAATTATCATCTCAGCGTGCTGCCGGGCTCGCCCTGGACCGACATCCGCCTGCGCAAGGCGCTGAACCTCGCGATCGATCGCGAAGGCGTGGTCGGCCTGATGAACGGACTCGCCAAGCCCGCCAAGGGCCAGGTCGACCCGTCGAGCCCGTGGTTCGGCAAGCCGACGTTCGAGCTGAAATACGATCTCGCGGCGGCGAAGAAGCTGGTCGAAGAGGCCGGCTACTCCAAGGAAAAACCGCTGAAGACCACCTTCATCATCGCGCAGGGCGGCACCGGCCAGATGCTGTCGCTGCCGATGAATGAATTCCTGCAACAGAGCTTCAAGGAGATCGGCATCGACATCGACTTCAAGGTGGTCGAGCTCGAGACGCTCTATACGCATTGGCGCAAGGGCGCGGCCGACGAGATCAACGCCGGCATCACCGCCAACAACATCGCCTATGTCACCTCCGATCCGCTCTACGCCATCGTCCGCTTCTTCGCCTCCGACCAGATGGCGCCGGTCGGCGTCAACTGGGGCGGCTACAAGAACCCGAAGGTCGACGCGCTGATCACCGAAGCCAAGCAGACTTTTGATACCGCCAAGCAGGACGAGCTGATCGCGCAGGCGCACGCTTTGATCGTCGACGACGCTGCGCTGGTCTGGGTGGTCCACGACACCAACCCGCACGCGCTGTCGCCCAAGATCAAGCAGTTCGTGCAGGCGCAGCACTGGTTCCAGGATCTGACGACGATCGGGGTGGAGTGAGGCAGCAAGCACAGCTGCCGTAGGGTGGGTTAGCCGAAGGCGTAACCCACCACTGTCCGTCACTGCGGAAACCAAAATTGGTGGGTTACGCCGAGCAGAAGCGCTTTGCGCATCTGCAGGGCTAACCCACCCTACAAACCACACACGCCCCCTACTTCGTCAGCAGCGCAAACGCCCCGGTCCAGCCCTCCGGCGGTGGATCGAGCTGGAAATCCTTGATGCGCGCTTCGTAAAGCTTGAACAGCTTTTCCAGCGTGTCGGCGTCCTCGCTCTTGCGGCCGCGTTCGATCGCGTCCAGTGCGCCCTGCCAGTCGCGGCTGCGGTAGCAAGACAGCATCTCGATGGTGATGTTGCGCAGGCGCTGGAAGGCGGCCGAATGCATCACGTCCTCGCGGCCGGCGATCGCATAGATCACCTCGGGCTCGCTCTTGCCCTTGACCATGATGAAGTCGAGCTCGAGGATCGCGAACTTGTCCTTGGCGGCAAGCGCCGTTCGCGAACCGACGATGATCGGAAAACCGTATTCCTTGGTCTGGCCTTCCAGGCGCGAGGCAAGGTTCACGCTGTCGCCGAGCACCGAATAGTTCTTCTTCAGGTCGGAGCCCATGTTGCCGACCACGCCGATGCCGGTGTTGAGACCGATGCCGACATTGAGCGGGATGTAGACATGGCCGCCGTCGGCCGCCTCCTGCTCGCGCGCCTTGTTGACCACGTCGATCTTCTCCAGCATCTGGATCGCGGCCTCGCAGGCGTTGACCTCGTGCTCGGCATCGTCGAGCGGCGCGTTCCAGAACGCCATGATGGCGTCGCCCATGTACTTGTCGACGTAGCCCTTCTCTTCGATGATCACGTCGGTGAGCGGCGTCAGGAAGCGGTTCATCAGCGCGATCAGCCCTTGCGGATCGTGCTTGTAACTCTCCGAGATCGTGGTGAAGCCGCGCACGTCGGAGAACATGATCGTCATCTCGCGTTCCTCGCCGCCGAGCACGACCTTCTCCGGCGACTGCGCCATCTGCTCGACCAGAACCGGCGACATGTATTGCGCGAAGATGCCGCGGATCTCCTTGCGCTGCCGCTGCTCGCGCACGAAGCTCGCGAAGATGAAGGTCAGGTAGATCGCGGTGGTCGACAGCAGCGGATAGGTGAAGTCGATCAGGTAGCGGTACTGCGCGTAAAAGAACCAGGACGTGCCAACCAGCACGGCGGCAAACATCGCACCCGCGAGCACCAGGCGCACCGGTCCGAGATTCGGCGTGAAGATGATGACGAGAAGGCCGATGATGAGGGCGGCGAGCAATTCGACGCCGAGCGCGTAGTTCGGCTGCGAGATCACCGCGCCGCTCAGCACGCTTTCGAGCACCTGAGCGTGGATCTCGACGCCCGGCATGGCCCGGGACACCGGCGTGGTCTTGATGTCGTTGAGCCCGACCGCGGAGGTGCCGATCAGCACCAGCTTGCCGGCGATCTTGCTCGCCGGCACGGTGTTGTCGAGCACGTCGGCGGCCGAGACGTAGATCGAGGGATCATGTGGGGCGTAGTGCACCCAGAGCTGACCGTTCTTGTCGGTCGGAATCTCGACGCCCTTGAGCCGGATCGCCCGCACGCCGGTCTTGTCGGTCCTGACCAGCAACGTCGGCGTGCCGGTGATGACGCGCAGGATCTCGAGGCTGAGCGAGGGCATGATATTGTCTTGCGCTCGCATGATCATCGGCACCCGCCGGATCAGGCCGTCGCGCTCGGTCCGGATCGTGAACAGGCCGCGGCCGGCGGCGACCTTCTCGATCACCGGCACGTTGCGCAAGAGGCCGGGGAATTCGAACAGGAACTTCTCGGCGTTCTCTTCGCCGACCGTCGCGACGCCGGTGAAGGGAAGCGTCTTGTCGAGCTCGGAGCCGACCTCCGGCTGTCCCGTCTCGCCCAGCACGACGCGCGAGCGCCTGATGGCGTCACTGAGGATCTGGTCGTTGCTCGGCAGCTCGCGCAGCCTGGTGCGGGTGGCATCGTCGAGATAGCGCATCTGGCCGGCGACCAGATCCGGATTGAGCCTGTCGGCCTCGGAGAACACGACGTCGAAGCCGATCGCGACCGCGCCGTTGCCGGTGAGGTTGATGATCATGTCCGCGATCCGCGTCCGCGGCCACGGCCATTGGCCAAACCTGGCAAGGCTCTTGTCGTCGATGTCGATGATGGTGACCGGCCGGACCCCCTTCTTGTCGCGCGGGTCGATCAGCTGGAACATGTCGAAGGTGCGCAGCCGCAGCTCCTGGACCGGCGGCGGATCCCAGACGCGCAGGCCGGCAAACCCGATCAGCAGCACGAGGCAGACCATCCGCGCAAAGCCGAATTTTCGCGCGAACCAACGCCGGAGGATCTTGAGGCGCTTCATTGTGGTCGGACTTCCTGCCCTGGATCACGATTGCCGGGCCCGATCTTGGATCGAAGCCCGGGAAATGACCATGCCCTTGGCGGCAACAGGCGCAGCTTTTTTGGCGCGGCAGGCCCTTAGAGAATCCCGCCGCCCGAATGGTTCGTGATGATGAAGTCGTTGGCGTGCAGATTGCCGGCGACGACGTTCTTCAGCAGGATCGTCTCGTGGTCGTCCAGCGTGACCAGCGTGTCGGCGTTCTGCTGGGCGATGGTGAGGTCGCTGAACGCATTGATGTTGCCGAACTGGCGCACGTCGATCTTGTCGAGGGTGGTGTCGAAGCCGAGCACCGTGTGCTGAATATTATCCGGGGAGGACGTTTGCGAGAACACGAACTGATCCTGCCCGCCATTGCCGTTCAGCGTGTCGCTCGAATGCGTGCCGAACAGCACATCCTTGCCGCCGGTGCCGACCAGCGAGACCGGTCCCGAGCCGCCCTCGCTGAAGATGAAGTTCACGGTGTCGCTGGCGCCGAAGCTGTCGTTGACCTTGAACGTAACCATATCCGTCGCCGGCTTGTCTTCTCCCGGATCGTAGGTGATTCCGCTCGCCAGGAAGGTATTGATGTCGCTTAGATTGCCGGCCCCCGTTTCGGGAGAAACGCTTGATCCCTCAAACTGAGTCGAGGCGCTGAGCGCAAATGCTTCCGATGGCGCCGCGGGATCCTCGTCGGTGATTGCCAAACCAAGCACGGACGTCGTGCCGTCCGGATTTTCCGACACAGTGAAATGCGTCGTATCGATTTCGGGACCGGCGACCGGATCGATCGTGACGGCATGAGTCTGGGGCAAGGTCGTCGCGGAGGTATGGCTGCTGTCGACGACGCTCGTTGCAGTCACCGTGAGGTTAAAGCTGCCGACATAGCCGACCGGCGTGGTAAGCGCGAGGTTGCCGCCGAGATCGGTCGCCTCGATGTGCCAGGTGTTGTTGCTGGCGTCGTAGGCTCCGTAATTGAATTCCGAACCGGCAGGCGCACCCGCAATCGTGACGTAGGTGTCGTCGGGGTGCGCGCCGGTCGGGATGGTTACCGTGATCGGAACGTTGATCGCGGTGTGCTCAGGACCTTCCGATTTGGCAATATTGGACAACTCGCCGGAACTAAGCCCCAGGAAGCCCTCGATCGAAGCCTGGTACGTAGGGTACGAGCTCAGAAACGCTTCAAAATTCCCGTCGGTCGGGACAATTTGCGAGTCGTTGACATCGCTGTGCGCGGTCGAGACGATGGCAACCTGACCGGTGGTGCTGGTGTCGCCGAAGCCGTCCTCGAAGCTCTGCACGACCTCGCCGTTCACGCGGATATTGTCGACAGCCAGGAAGGACGTAACCGCATAGTCCTTCTCGTTCATCACACCCGTGCCGAAGGAGTACGTGCCGTCGGTCTGAACCGTGTAGGTAAACGTGTGCCAGCCGGTCGAGCCATAGCTTCCAGTCGCCTCGATGTCCGATAACAGGAACGCGGCGCCATTCACGCTGGCGAAGGCAAAGTCGTTGAACGGCAGATAGTCATCAGTGGTGAAATTCCAATCGAGACTGACGATGTCACCGGCATGCAGCGACAGCGGGGTCACAAGCGCCGCGCCATCCGTGGGATAGATGCTCGTGTTCGGTCCAAGCGACAGGACCGGAGCGACGGCAGTTTCGACCTCTGTGGGAGCCGTCACTTCCGTGCCGATCGAGGCGGCCTGGTCGGACACCGGCGTCGTGCCGCCATGGCCTGCGCCGGAGATGTCGATCGAGACCGCGGAAGAGGTGCTGACCGCACCGGTATAGGTGTTGTCGAGCCCGTGGACGTCGAGCGTGCCGGGCGTGCCGCTGAAACCTTCATTCGGGACAAAACGGATCAGCGTGTCGGTGCTCAGCACCAGCGCACTGCTGTCGCTGACGCCGGAAATATCGACCCACTGATCGGTGCCCGCGATTTCGTATTGCCAGCTGCCCTGATCCGCTGTGGCGTGGTCGGCGCTGACCGCGATGGCCTTGAAGCTCGCGCCGGCGTCGACATCGTGGAACTTGCCCGCGAAGAGATCGCTGACGGCCGTTCCGGCTGGATCGGTGTCATCGCCACTGACGGAGGTCAGCGTCGCGCCGTCGAGCGTCGGGGCATCATTGGCGCCGTTGACGTTCACCGTCAGCGTCGCGGTGCCGCTGACGCCGTGCACGTCCGTGGTCTGGACTGTGAACGTGTCGACATAGGAGCCGGTCGACAGCGCGTTGATCGCCGTGGCGTCGGGCACGTAGTCGTAGCTGCCGTCGGAGTTGACCGTCAGCGCGCCGTAATGGCCCGCGACCGTCGTCGTCGCATGATGGTCCGCATCGAGCACGGTGTAGGTCAGCGACGCCGTCTCGCCGGTGTCGGCATCGGTTCCGGCCAGCTTGCCGGTGAGATCGGCGAAGCTGTCGGTGACGCCCGTGTCCGTGAGCGTGCCGATGCTGAGATCGGCGAGGGTCGGCGCATCGTTGGCACCGGTGACGTTCACCGTGAATGTCGCCGTGCCGGTGGCGCCGTGCGCGTCCGTGGTCTGCACCGTGAACGTGTCGACATGAGGCCCCGCCGACAGCGCGTTGATCGCGGTTGCGTCGGGCACGTAGTCGTAGCTGCCGTCGGAATTGACCGTCAGCGCGCCGTAGTGGCCCGCGACCGTCGTCGCCGTATGGCTGTCGGCGTCGAGCACGGCATAGGTCAGCGTTGCTGTCTCGCCGGTGTCGGCATCGGTCCCGACCAGCTGGCCAGTGATATCCGAGAAGGTATCGGCCGCAGCCGTATCCACCAGCGGCCCCGTGGTCACCGCGGCCACGGTCGGCGCGTCGTTCGTGCCGGTGATCGTCACGGTGACCTGGGCCGTGTCGCAACCGCCGTTGTGATCCTTCAGCTCGATGGTGGACATCACCGTCACGGTCTGGTCTTTGCCGAGGAAGTCGAGCGAGCTGTCGGCGACCGAATAGGTCCAGCCGATCGTGCCGTCGTTCTTGTTGCCGGCCTGCTGGAGCGTCAGCGCGTGTTCGAGCGCGGAGATCTCGTCCGGCGTCAGCGTCAGAGCCGTGGTGTGGTCGGCGGCGAGCCCGGTCACATCCTGGTGGGTGATCTTCGCCGTCGGCCGCTCGGTCAGATCGATGTCGGTGAAATGGATCGTGCCGGTGCCGCCCGACGCCGGGTCGTACGTCGTGGTGGCGCCGGTGGTGTCAGCAAGTTCGGCGAAGGTCACGCTCGGCGACGCCTCGGCGGCGGTAAAGGCCGGCGCGTCGTCACTGGCGTTGAGCGTGATCAGCGTGCCGCCATGGCCGTCGGTGCTGCCGGCGAAATGCGCGTTGCTGTAGTCCGCGCCGGTGAGCTTCACCATGATGCTGTGGCCGTAGGCATCGCTGACGACCAGATCGCCGGTTTCGGAATCGTAGGTCGCCGAGGTGCCGCCATCGAACTTGATGGTCGACAGATCCAGCTTGTCGGTCGCCGCGAAGCCCGCAACCGACCCGCCGAAGCTCGACGTGTCGATCCGGAGCTCGGCGCCGTCGCCGCCGAAGGTGATGGTCTGCGACACCGTGGCATTGACGTCGAGCGTCGCATTGGCGTCGATCGTCACCGAGCCGGAGCCGGACAGCGAGCCGAACACCGACAGCGTGCCGGTGTTGACCTCGATGCTCCCGGTGTTGGTGATGGTGCCCGAGATCGACGCCGTGCCCCAGCTGTCGATCTCGTTGGAATTGCTGATGTTGAGCCCAGTCCCGGAAATCGAGGCGCCGTTGAGCAGATCGATCACGCCATCGTTGACGATGGAGGACAGATTGCCGAACACGCTGGTGCCGGAGACCGTCCAGGTGCCGTCCGCCTCATTGTTGAACGTGGCGGTGGCGACCGAGATGTTGCCGTTGATGTCGCCGGTGTTGTTGATGGTGACATGGCCGCCGCTCTCGGCGATGGCATAGGTCGTCGAGCCGACGGTGCCGGCATCATTGGGCCCGATCGTGCCGGAATTGTCGATCGTCGCCGCGCCGGTCGTGTTCTCCTGGACGAAGATCGCATAATGGCCGCTGGCGCCGACGACCGAGCCGGTGTTGGTGATATGCGTCGAGCCGGTCGCACTTGCATCGTTCTGGGTGACGACGATACCAGCCGTTCCCGTGGCGGTGAGGTCGCCGTCATTAAGGATGGTGACGTTGCCCGCGCCGGTCGCCACCACGCCCAGGGCAACCGAACCTGTGGCCGATCCTTCATTGGTGACGCTGACGTCGCCGCCGCCATGGTCGAAGGCGCCGATCGCGGTGCCGGCGGCGGTGATCGACGACGTGTCGCCGGTCGAGACGGTGACCTTGCCGATACCCCAGGTGAACGCCTCGATGCCGTAGCCCGCAGCCGCGGTGATCGTCGCATCGCTCGTGACGGTGACGTCGCCGTAGACCTTGCTGGAGAACTTGCCGTCCTCGCCCGGGTTGTAGCCGGCAACGATGCCGCCCGGCGTCGCGCCGCTCAGGTTCGAAGTCGAACCTGAATGGATGGTGCCGTGGGCGGTGACCTGGATCGTGCTGTGCACGCCGCTCGCGATGGAGGTCGCCTCGTTGACTGCGAGGATACCCGAACTGCCGGAAGTGATGGTGTCGTGATCCGATAGCGAGACGCTGATATTGCCCTGGTCGAGGCTGTAGGCGTCGATGCCGTAGCCTGCCGTACCCGTCACCGACGCGTTGTCGCCGAGCCAGACACTGACATTTCCGGTGCCGCCGCTCAGCGCCAGGGCTCGGACACCCATCTGGGCACCGACTACGGTGGTGCCGGCGCCATCGTTCACCGTGACGTCACCGTTGCCGTAGTTGTAGGCATCGATGCCGTGGCCGCCCGCGGCGGTGATATTGGCGTGATTGTTGACGATGACGGTGCCGTTGACGTCTGTATTGGCGCTGGTCCCGCTGGTGGCGCCGGCATACCCGGCCTGAATGCCCGCCGGCGCGTTGCCGCTCTGGTTCAGGTTACTGCCGGAATTGATCGTCCCGTGCGCGTCGACCGTGATGGTGCTGTCGTTCGACGCATCGAGCGAGATCGCACGATTGACCGCGATGATGCCCGAGCTGCCCGACGTGACGACGCTGCCGGCCTCGGTGCTGACGGTCTCGTTGCCGGCGCCATAGCTGCGGGCGCGGATGCCGTAGATCGAGCTTCCCGTGATCGCGCCGCCGGCATCGATGGTGACATTGCCGTCGCCCTGGGTGGTCGCATCGATACCGTAGGCACCGCCGACGGCGCCGCCGAGCTGGGTGATCGAGATATTGCCGGCATTGGCGGCATTCAGATTCTCGACGAGGATGCCTTCCGAGTTCGCGCCGGTGCCGGTCGCCTTGCCGGTGAGGTCGTCAATCGTGATATCGCCCGCGCCGGTCGCGCTGTCGCGCAGCGTGATGCCGTTGCCGGCCAGGCCCGTGATGTCCTTTGTCGCGGTCAACGAGATGTTGCCGGTGCCGTTCTGGGTGACGACGACGCCGTTCGCTGCGCCCTTCAGCGCGCCGGTGGGCGTCAGGACGATGTTTGCGGATTTGGCGGACGTGCCCCCGGTCGCCGTGAAGTCGAGCGCGTCGTTGCTCGACGTCGTGATGTCGGCCGCGCCTGTCACCGTGAAGGTGCCGCCGGTCGACGACTGGCCGGTGATGGTACCGGTAAAGCTCTGGCCGGCCACCTTGTCGAGCTGAAGCGTGTCTGTGCCGCCGGCAAAGGTCACGGTCTGCGCCGTCGCGCCCGCGAGCTCGAGCGTCGCGCTGTCGTCGATCACCAGCGAGCCTGCGCCAGTGAGGCCGCCGGACAGGTTCAGCGTGCCGCCCTGTACCTCGATGGTGCCGGTGTTGGTGACGGCAGCCGAAACGCTGTTCGCCCCCGACACGCCATAAAGATGGCCGGAATTGCTCAGCTGGCCACCGTTGATCGCGGAAACATTGGACAGATAGAGCTTTGACGTGCCGTCGACCGTCACCGTGCCGCCGCCATTGGTCACGGTGACATTAGACAGCTTCAGGATGCCGCCATTTATCGCCTTGAGATCGGCGGAATTGGTTACGAGCTCGCCGGAGATGTCGAGCTCACCGCCATTGGCCTGGATCAAATGGCTGTTGGTGATGGTGTGGGGCACGGCGGGATCGATCGTCAGCGTGCCGCCGGTGACGGTGATCGTGCCGGTGTTGGTGATGTCGGCGTCGGTGATGGCGCTCGTGCCGGTGGATTCCAGCGTGCCGGCGATGGTCATCGTGCCGCCGTCGACGGTCGCACCGGAAAGATCGAGCGTCGAGCCGGACTCGATGGAGACCGCGCCGCCGGTGTTGGTCACCGTCATCGAGATCAGCTTCAGCGTGCCGTCGTTGATGGCGGCCAGCGTGCCGGTGTTGGTGACAGCCTCGCCGTTGATGTCGAGCTCGCCGGTGTTGGCCTGAATGGTGCCGCCGTCGTTCGTGATCGCAGCCGCAGGCGTCGTCGCCACCAGCGCCAGCACCCCGCCGATCGCCTCGATCAGATAGCTGTTCGAGATGTTGGCGTTGGTGATCGTGGCGGAGCCGGAGGAATCGAGCGTACCGGCGACGGTCAGCGTGCCGCCGGTCAGGCTCGCACCGGCCAGCGTCAGCTTCTTGCTGGCGTCGACCTTGACGGTGCCGTCATTGGTGATCGCCGTGCCCGACACTGTCGCGTCGTTCAGCTTGAGCGTGACGTCGCTCTCGACCGTCACGGCGCCCTTGTTCAGCGTCGCATTGCCGTCGATCGTGCTGTCGGCGGTGACGTCGATCGTGCCGCCGGAGGCGCCGCTATAATTGTTGATGGTGCCGCCGGTGATCTCGGTGCCGGACAGCTTCAGCGTCTGACCGTCGTCGACCGTCACCGTGCCGTTGTTGGTCACGACGTCGTTGAGCAGCGTCGCTGCGCCGGCGATCTCCAGCGTGCCGCTGTTGGTGACCGGGCCGCCCTTGATCGTGGCGCCGTCCTTGAGCTTGACGGTGTTGTCGAGCTCGATGCTGGCATTGTCCGTGATCGTCGAGCCCGACACCGTGACGCCGTCCAGCGTCAGCTGGGCGTCGGCGGTCACCGCCGTGACGCTGAGCGTGGCACCGCTATCGATCTTGCTGGCGCCAGTGACGTCGATTGAGCCGCCACCCTTGACGGCGCCGCCGCTGATCGTAGCGTCGTTTAGGGTCAACGCGGCGTTGGCATCGACGACGAGATTGCCGCTCGAATTGTCGACCGTCGAACCCTGGTCGATGGCGAGCGCGCCATTGGCGAGCACCTCGATGGTACCGGCATTCTTGACCGTCTCATCGTCCAGCGCGTTGCCGGTGCCACTGACCTTGAAGGCCGCATTGTTCTTGAGAGCACCGTTGCTCAGCACGGCGTTGCCGGTCAGGTCGATCTCGCCGTTGTCGGTCACCGTGCCGACACCGGTGATGGAGGCGCCGTTGACCGTCAGCTTGCCGGTCGCATCGACCGTGACATTGCCGGTATTGGTGACGACCGAACCCTGGTCGATCGTCAGTGCGCCATTGGCCAGCACCTCGATCGTACCGGTCGAGGCATTAGTCACTGTCTCATTGTCCAGCGCGTTGCCGGTGCCACTGACCTTGAAAGTGGCGTTGTTCTTCAGGGCGCCGTTGCTCAGCACCGCGTTGCCGGTCAGGTCGATCTCGCCATTGTCCGTGACCGTGCCGACGCCGCTAATGGACGCGCCGTTGACCGTCAGCTTGCCGGTCGCGTCGACCGTGACATTGCCGGTATTGGTGACAACCGAGCCCTGGTCGATCGTCAGCGCGCCATTGGCCAGCACCTCGATCGTGCCGGTGCTCGCGTTCGCGACGGTCTCATTGTCCAGCGCGTTGCCGGTGCCACTGACCTTGAAGGCCGCATTGTTCTTCAGGGCGCCGTTGCTCAGCACGGCATTGCCGGTCAGATCGATCTCGCCGTTGTCGGTCACCGTGCCGACACCGGTGATGGACGCGCCGTTGACCGTCAGCTTGCCGGTCGCGTCGACCGTGACATTGCCGGTATTGGTGACAACCGAGCCCTGGTCGATCGTCAGCGCGCCATTGGCCAGCACCTCGATCGTGCCGGTGCTCGCGTTCGCGACGGTCTCATTGTCCAGCGCGTTGCCGGTGCCACTGACCTTGAAGGCCGCATTGTTCTTCAGGGCGCCGTTGCTCAGCACGGCATTGCCGGTCAGATCGATCTCGCCGTTATCGGTCACCGTGCCGACGCCGCTGATGCTGGCGCCATTGACCGTCAGCTTGCCGGTGGCATCGACCGTGACGTTGCCAGTGTTGGTGACGACCGAACCCTGGTCGATCGTCAATGCACCGTTCGCCAGCACCTCGATGGTGCCGGTGCTCGCATTCGTGACTGTCTCGTTGTCCAGCGCGTTGCCGGTGCCGCTGGCCTTGAAGGCCGCGTTGTTCTTGAGAGCACCGCCGCTGAGCAGGGCGTTGCCGGTCAGGTCGATCTCGCCATTGTCCGTGACCGTGCCGACACCGGTGATGGACGCGCCGTTGACGGTCAGCTTGCCGGTCGCGTCGACCGTGACGTTGCCAGTGTTGGTGACGACCGAGCCCTGATCGATGGTCAGCGCGCCGTTGGCCAGCACCTCGATCGTACCGGTCGAGGCGTTGGTGATCGTCTCATTGTCCAGCGCGTTACCGGTGCCACTGACCTTGAAGGCCGCATTGTTCTTGAGAGCACCGTTGCTCAGCACGGCGCTGCCGGTCAGGTCGATCTCGCCGTTGTCGGTCACCGTGCCGACACCGGTGATGGACGCGCCGTTGACCGTCAGCTTGCCGGTCGCATCGACCGTGACATTGCCGGTATTGGTGACGACCGAACCCTGGTCGATCGTCAGGGCGCCGTTGGCCAGCACCTCGATGGTGCCGGTCGAGCTGTTCGTGATCGTCTCATTGTCCAGCGCGTTGCCGGTGCCGCTGACCTTGAAAGCCGCATTGTTCTTGAGAGCACCGCCGCTGAGCACGGCGCTGCCGGTCAGGTCGATCTCGCCGTTGTCGGTCACCGTGCCGACACCGGTGATGGACGCGCCGTTGACCGTCAGCTTGCCGGTCGCATCGACCGTGACATTGCCGGTATTGGTGACGACCGAACCCTGGTCGATCGTCAGCGCGCCATTGGCCAGCACCTCGATCGTGCCGGTGCTCGCATTCGTGATCGTCTCATTGTCCAGCGCGTTGCCGGTGCCACTGACCTTGAAGGCCGCATTGTTCTTGAGAGCACCGTTGCTCAGCACGGCGTTGCCGGTCAGGTCGATCTCGCCGTTGTCGGTCACCGTGCCGACACCGGTGATGGACGCGCCGTTGACCGTCAGCTTGCCGGTCGCATCGACCGTGACATTGCCGGTATTGGTGACGACCGAACCCTGGTCGATCGTCAGGGCGCCGTTGGCCAGCACCTCGATGGTGCCGGTCGAGCTGTTCGTGATCGTCTCATTGTCCAGCGCGTTGCCGGTGCCGCTGACCTTGAAAGCCGCATTGTTCTTGAGAGCACCGCCGCTGAGCACGGCGCTGCCGGTCAGGTCGATCTCGCCGTTGTCGGTCACCGTGCCGACACCGGTGATGGACGCGCCGTTGACCGTCAGCTTGCCGGTCGCATCGACCGTGACATTGCCGGTATTGGTGACGACCGAACCCTGGTCGATCGTCAGCGCGCCATTGGCCAGCACCTCGATCGTGCCGGTCGAGCTATTGGTGATCGTCTCATTGTCCAGCGCGTTGCCAGTGCCACTGACCTTGAAGGCCGCGTTGTTCTTCAGGGTACCGCCGCTCAGCACGGCGTTGCCGGTCAGGTCGATCTCGCCGTTGTCGGTCACCGTGCCGACACCGGTAATGGACGCGTCATTGACCGTCAGCTTGCCGGTCGCATCGACCGTGACATTGCCGGTATTGGTGACAACCGACCCCTGGTCGATCGTCAGTGCGCCATTGGCCAGCACCTCGATCGTGCCGGTGCTCGCATTCGTGATCGTCTCGTTGTCCAGCGCATTGCCGGTGCCGCTGACCTTGAAGGTGGCGTTGTTCTTCAGGGTACCGCCGCTCAGCACGGCGTTGCCGGTCAGGTCGATCTCGCCGTTGTCGGTCACCGTGCCGACACCGGTGATGGACGCGCCGTTGACCGTCAGCTTGCCGGTCGCATCGACCGTGACATTGCCGGTATTGGTGACGACCGAACCCTGGTCGATCGTCAGCGCGCCATTGGCCAGCACCTCGATCGTGCCGGTGCTCGCATTCGTGATCGTCTCATTGTCCAGCGCGTTGCCGGTGCCACTGACCTTGAAGGCCGCATTGTTCTTGAGAGCACCGTTGCTCAGCACGGCGTTGCCGGTCAGGTCGATCTCGCCGTTGTCGGTCACCGTGCCGACACCGGTGATGGACGCGCCGTTGACCGTCAGCTTGCCGGTCGCATCGACCGTGACATTGCCGGTATTGGTGACGACCGAACCCTGGTCGATCGTCAGCGCGCCATTGGCCAGCACCTCGATCGTGCCGGTGCTCGCATTCGTGATCGTCTCATTGTCCAGCGCGTTGCCGGTGCCACTGACCTTGAAGGCCGCATTGTTCTTGAGAGCACCGTTGCTCAGCACGGCGTTGCCGGTCAGGTCGATCTCGCCGTTGTCGGTCACCGTGCCGACACCGGTGATGGACGCGCCGTTGACCGTCAGCTTGCCGGTGGCGTCGACCGTGATGTTGCCCGCGTTGGTGACCGCGGAGCCCTGATCGATGGTCAGCGCGTCATTCGCCGAGACCTCGATCGTGCCAGTGGACATATTGGCGACGATTTCGTTGGCCAACTCCGACACGCCCTTGACGTTGACCGCGCCCGAATTGTTCAGCGTGCCATTCTCGATCAGGCTGGTGCCGTCGAGCTCGAGCGTACCTAGGATCGTCACCGTGCCGCCGTCGACGGTCGCGGTGTCGACGATCAGCGTCGTGCCGGCGTCGGCCTTCAGCGTGCCGCCGGCATTGTGGATCTCGGCCAGCGTCTTGAGCGTGCCGCCGGAGAGCTCGATCGTGCCGGAATTGGTGATCGTGGTGCCGCTGGCGAAATCGCCGCCGCCTGCGAGCGTCAGATACCCGGCGTTGGTGAGCACCGAGGTATCCAGGATCTCCGCCTTGCCGCCGACCGACATGGTGCCGGTCGCGGTGTTGTTGAAGATCGAGTCCGCGCCCATGCTGAGCGTACCCGCGATCGTCAACGAGCTCTTGTTGTCGACTTCCGGCGGCGGGCCGCCGAAATCGTTCATCGTGATGGAGTTGGCATAGGCCGCGGCGTCGATCGTCACCGGATAGGACGGCGTCAGGCCGTGCAGCTGATCGGTGATGACGATGACGTCGTCAGTGAGGGTCGGGACCGTCCCGGTTTCCCAGTTCGCCGCGTCCTTCCAGAAGCCGCCAGGGGGAGCGCCGTCCGTGCTCGTCGCGATCCACACCACGGCAGGCGCGTCGGTACCCGTGATGGTGACGGTGATGGTCTGCTGCGAGATCGCATTGTGCTCGTCCGCGACCGTCACGGTGTAGACCAGCGTCAGCACCTCGCCCTTCGGAATGAAGTCGGCGAGGTAGACGGGCAGATCGGCCAGCGACCAGTTGATGGTGCCGGTGCCAGTGCCGGTGCTGTCAGAGCCGGTCGCGATCGCAACCGACATCGCTTTTGCAAACGCTGCGAGCGGGCCCGGCGGCACGCTCCCGTCCGGCAGGGTGGCGCTGGTCAAGGCCACCGACACCGAGTGCGTGTCGGTGAGATCGACATCCTTGAAGGTCAGCGTGCCCGAGGTCGGGACGTCGGTGGAGAGCGGGCCGCCCGGGACGCTGGTGCCGCCGGAGAAAGTAATGTTCGGCACGCTGGTGGTGATAACCGGCTTGTCGTTGGTGCCGGTCACCGTGATGGTGATCGTGACAGGAACCGCTTCAGGGTCGAGCGCGAAATTGTTGTTGACGAGGACCGTGTATGTCAGCGTCAGCGTTTCGCCGTCCGCGAGGAAGTCGAAGGCGTGGTCGGGGACCGTGTAGGTCAGGACCGCCGAACCGTTGTTGTTGTTGCCACTGGCGGCGGCGACACCGATCTGGACCTGCGTCGCCGCGATGTCCTGCTTCTGGAGCGCGCTGAGCGAGCCGGTGACGTCGTGATGGCTGGCGTCCGTGTAGACGTAGTTCGGTGCGTTAGCGAGGTCGACCGACACCGTCGGCGAATCGCCCAGGTTCTGGTCGACGAAGGTGATCCGGAAGGAGAACGTGTCGGGACCCACGGTCTCGCCGGTCACGTAATCGAGGTCGGCGGTCGTGTCCGAATGCTCGGTCAGCGTGAACGCCTGCTTTACATTGCCGCTGAGATCGAGGCTCTGCGCCAGCGGCGGGCCGGGAACGCGGGTGCTGGTCGACGGATTGTGGCTGGGATCCTGCGATGTCGGCTGACTGGTGTTGGTGTAGGTCGCAGTCGCGGTGGTACCGTTGTCCGTCTTGATCACGACAATGTTGCCGTTCTGCGTGATCGAGTCGGTGAAGTTGGTGGTCAGCTTGGTGTTGGTGCCGTTGTCGGTGAATTTCAGCGTGAACACGTCGGTGATCAGCTTCTGCACGTCCGGCGACAGCAGCGCATTGCTGATCGAGACGTTGCCGCCGCTGATCTGGATCATCTGGCCGGCCTGGTTGACCGTCGCGATCGGCAGCAGCGTCGTCTTGTCGAACAGGATGTAGGAGCCGGTGGTGCCGTTCGGCTCGACCAGCACCTGGAAGCTCGCCTGCGGCTGCGGATCGCCGCCGCCGCTAGGTACGACGAAATTGATCTGGGTCAGCACCGCGGTGCCGCGGATGCCCATGGTGGCGACCGGCGTGTCGATCTTCATGTCGCCGTGCTTGGCGGTTTCACCTGCGACGAAGGTGATGGTGCCCGCGACCAGGCTGAGCAGCGAGGAATTGTTCGACCCGTTGGGGTCGTAGACCATCTCGTTCAGCACCATCCGCGCGTTGGAGGACAGGCCGAACACGGTGCCGTCGATGAAGGTGACGCCGAGCGTTGAGTCCGAGCCGGTGGAAACCACGTCGCCCTTCTCGACGTTGTCACCGTTGTTCAGGATGATCGAGACGCCGTTGCGGACCGCGGTCGCGCTGCCGACGAGCTTGGTGACGTGGCCGATGACTGCGGCTGCGGCGGCACCGGGCCCCGCCTGCGCGTATTCAACGTGCCCCGCGAGCGCGTTGACGATGTCGCCGGTGAGATGGGCACCATCGGGCGAGGAAATCGCCGCGCGCTTGTCGCCCCTAAAATAATCGTGAACGACGAACTCATGCCCGTCATGGGACAGCACGAGGTCGCTGCCGGCGCGCTTGAAGTCGCCGTTGAAGATCAGGTTGGGATCGGGAACGACGACCGCGCCCTCAGGCACGTGACCGTGCGCTTTTGCAATGAAGGGCTTGGCGGCGGCCGAATCGATGTGGCCGTCGGCGGACAGGTGAGAACCCTGGCCATCCAAGAAGCTCGCGGCGTCAAATTTGCCAGCGTAGTTCAACCGGGCACCGTATATAGGGTTAATATTTAAATAAGTATCGGCCGCCTAAGCTTGCATAGCATTACCAAGTCCTTAGCGAAACCATCTATTGCTTGTGTGATTTGGCGTGACCGGGCTGCGGGTGCCCCTGCCCACTCGTGTATTCGGCGAGAAAAAGAAATATTCGGTTGAATACATTCAAGTCAAACCTGGCCTGTTTGCGGGCACTTTACGTCGTTTTAAGTATTCGCGATAAAAACTCTACCATCGAATACTCGTGTCATCTTTCTTTCGTAGTGCCCCGCAACATACTGCGGCAAATACGGAGCTAAATCTGTGATCCAACTAACAGAACCCATAAAATAGCGGACCGTTAGCCATAAGACGTAGAATCGTCGTCTCCACAACTTCTGCCTGCAATTGGATCCATTTCGCGGCAGCTGAGGACCTCCGGGCCCAGATTTCTAAAATTTTACGCAGCTTGGACAGGCTGAATTGAGCCTGTCCCCCGGTTTTGGGACCCCTGCCGGGCGCGTTAAGCAGAACAAAACGGCCCATCTCGCACTATCTCCGCGAAAGCAACAAAGCCCGGCACGCATAGGTCGAGGGGGACCTCGCGAAGCCGGAAAGGGATGTCAGATGGAGACGGCTGCTCACAAGCGCGCCTGGCGCGCCATTCTTTTTCTGTGCGGACTGATCCTGCTCGGATCGGCCGCCGATCTTCGTGCCGGCACGCTGCTGTCGCCGGGGCCGGGCGTGCTCGTGCGCAAATCCGCCGAGCCGTTCGGCGTGTTCGCCTTCGCGATTTCCACCGGCAGCCTGCACCAGAAATGGTTCGCGCTGAAGGAGAAGCTCGACGACGACATGGTGCAGCTCGCGCTGTGCGATGGCGATCGCGACAATTGCGCCTCGCCCGCAGCCCTCAAGCTGCTCGCCATCGTCGACCAGGCCCGCAGCCGCGACGGCCGCGCGCGGCTCGGCGAGACCAACCGCGCCATCAACCTTTCCATCCGCGCCGTGGATGACGGTGCCGACGACGTCTGGAGCTCGCCGCTTGCGACCTTCCAGCGCGGCGCCGGCGACTGCGAGGACTATGCCATCGCCAAGCTCGCCGCGCTGCGTCTGGCCGGAATTGCTCCTGCGGATCTCCGCATCGTCGTGGTGCGCGACACTCCATCCGGCGAGGAGCATGCGGTCGCCGCCGCACGGCTCGACGGCCATTGGCTGATGCTCGACAACCGCCGCATGGCGATGGTCGAGGACGATAACGCCCGCACCTACCAGCCGCTGTTCGTGCTGTACCAGTCCGCGGTGCTGAAATATGTCGGCGAGCCCGTGCAGCTGGTCGCCGCCACCGCCGAGGCGCGGTGATTTCTCGTAGCCTCGCCTAATCGGTCGCACCACAAGACCATTCCGTCGCGCGTTCCGGAGCGCTAGCATGGTTCCAACCTTGCTAGGGGACTTCCGGAATGCGGTTCATCGTGCTGTCCGTGCTTGCGCTGCTGGCCTGGCCCGTGGCACCGAGCTCCGCCCAATCCGGCACCGCCGACCGCTCCCTCGCCGACAAGCTGCCGTTGTTCGCCAAGAACAATTGCCAGCAGAATCGCGACCCCGCCAATCAGCTGTTCTGCGGTGACGCCGAGCTTTCTGCTGCCGCCGGGAAGCTGAGCGCGGCCACCGAGGCGCGGCTCGCCCGCCTGCCCGATCGTCTGCCCGCGATCGAGGAGAACGCGATCTGGGTCCGGCAGCGCAGCCTCGGCTGCGGCATCATCGGCCAGACCGCGGTCGGTTACGACGACGTCGACCGAATCAAGGCCTGCCTCCTGAAGGTGACCGAGGAGCGCGCCGCGATCCTGCGCGATCCCGATTTCGACTGTCTCGCCGCCAACACCGCGGCCGGCGCGATGATCTGCGCCGACCCGTCGCTGGCGCTGGCCGAGACCGAGCTCAACGGCGAGGTGCTCGGCCTGATCAAGAAGCTGGACGAGACTGCGGCGCGCTTTGCCTTCGCCGAATACGGCCGCTGGACGCGCGAGCGCGACCGCAAATGCAATCTGGTTGGCAAGGAGAACGTGCCGCTCGCCGAGCTGTCGCCCGCGGAGGATTGTCTCGCCGACTATCTGAAGCGCAAGAGCGACGAGATCAGCGCTGCCAAGGGCGATCCGAAGAAGGTGTTCGGCCGCCAGATCGCCGCGAAAGCGCCCGACACCGACGCCGTCGACTTCTGCGCCGCGCGGATTCATGCGGCCAATTCCTGCGGCAATTTCGTTCGCATCAACCGCGTCTACGCGCTCGACAGCCAGGCGGGCGAGCAGGAGGCGCAGGTCACCGGCGAGATCGAGATGGTGGTGCTGGCACCCTTCACCGCCTGCAGCAAGGTCGCAACCACCTGCACCGGCACCTGCTGGGACCCCAGGACGGGCCGCGCGCAGCCGGGAGCGGGCAACAAAGAGCGCGGGGGAGAAACTTTCAACGTCACGCGTCGCCTGCGGATCCAGCGGACATTCGCCTTCGTGAAGGCCGCCGACGGCTGGCGCTGCCGGGAGGACGAACTCGCGCCGGTGAACTCGGGGACTGCCGGCGGGGGGTCGTAGGGCAGTCTCTTGTCCCTCTCCCCGCGCTTCGCGGGGAGAGGCGAAGAAAAATCAAAACATCAGATTGTCCTTCACCAAGACCCAGCGGCCACCCTTGACCTGCTGCACCTGGGTGATGGTGTTGGCGAGGTGGTCGGTCTTGGAGAACCTGGTCGGCGGCGAGTTGAAGATGTCGAGGAATTTGTCGCCCGACTCCAGTGAATCCAGCATCTTCTGTCCGGTCAGATCCTTGCCGGCCTTGTCCGCATAGAAGGCGAACGTCATCACCGCGTTGTAGCCGATGATGGCTTGCGTGTTGGCGTCGGTGCCGAACATCTTCTTGTAGTTGATCAGCCAGTCGTGGACCTTGCCCTTGGCGGTGTCCTCATAGGGGATCTCGAAGCCACTGGCCGCGTAGAGCCCTTCGACCGCGTCCTTGCCGAGCGTCGGCACCTCCAGCACGTTGGTCGGCGTGGCGCCGAGGAAGGTGACGTCCCAGCCGAGCTTCCTGGCCTCCGTCATCGCGCCGATGGTCTCGCGGATCACGGTGCCGAGCACGACGAGATCGCAACCATCGGACTTCATCTTGGCGACCTGGGCGCTGAAATCGGAGGCGCCGCGCTTGTAGCTCGTGATCGAAGCGGGCTGCACCTTCATGGCGGTGAGCTGCTGATTGAAGCCATCGAGCACGTTTTTTCCGTACTCGTCATCCTGATGCATGATGCAGGGCTTCTGGAAATTCTTCCACCCCATCATGTATTTCAGCGCGGCGCGCGTGCTCTCGACATAGGGCAGGAGGTTGTTGAACTTCAACCGCTCCTGCGGCTTGGCCGGATCGAACTTGAAGGTGAATTCGGCGGCCGTCAGCGGAAACAGCTGGAGCACGCCGGCATCGAACAGCGTATCCTGCGCGGCCAGCACCGTCGGCGAGCCCATCGGGCCGATCATCGCAAAAATCTTGTCGCGCTCGACCATCTTCTGCGTGGCGAGCACCGCCTTCTTCGGATCGTAGCCGTTGTCCTCCAGAATCATCTTGATCTTGCGGCCCTGGACGCCGCCGGCGGCGTTGATCTCCTCGACCGCCATCTTCATGCCGTTGGAAACCGGCACGCCCCAGACCTTGATCGGGCCGGACAGATCCTGATGGGTGCCGATGACGATCTCGTTCGCCGAGACGCCGTCATTGGTGACCTTGGTTTGCGCCGCGGCCGGCAGACAGGTGAGCGCCACCGCGCCCATCGCAAGGCCGAACGCACTGAACAATTTCGACATTGACGTCTCCTCTCGATAAGGCCCGTGTTGCACGAAGAACGGGGGCCGCCGCTCCTTCGCTTTCTCAAATTTGCTCGCTCTCTTTTCTACGCATGCCCCTTGTCGGAAAACCGGTTCCCGCTTTTCCGGGGGCATGCGCGTCACGCCACCGCGCGCGCGAGATACATCGCGTCGATCTCGGCGGCATAGCGCTTGTTCACGAAATTGCGCTTCAGCTTCATGGTCGGCGTCAGCTCCTCGTCCTCCGGGGTGAGCTGGCGCTCGATCAGGTAGAATTTCTTGATGGTCTCGACGCGGGCGAAATTGCCGTTGACCTGCTCGATCTCGCGCCAGATCAATTCCTGGATCTCCCTCGCCCGGCACAGGCTGGCGTAATTGGTGAAGGGGATGTCGTGGTCCTGGGCGAACTTCTCGACATTCTCCTGGTCGATCATTACGAGGCAGGTGAGATACGGCCGCTTGTCGCCGATCACCACGGCATCCGAGATATAGGGCGAGAATTTGAGCTGGTTCTCGATCTCAGACGGCGTGATGTTCTTGCCGCCGGAGGTGATGATGATGTCCTTCATCCGGTCGGTGATGCGGACGAAACCTTCGTTGTCGATGGTGCCGACGTCGCCGGTGCGCAGCCAGCCGCGCGGATCGATGGTGTCGGCGGTCTTCTCGGGCTGGTTGAGATAGCCCATGAACAGGAAGTCGCCCTTGATCAGGATCTCGCCGTCGGGCGAGAGCGCGACCTCGCCCCAGGACACCGCCTTGCCGACCGAACCGAGCTTGATGCAATCCGACGGCATCAAGGTCGCGACGCCGCAATTCTCGGTCTGGCCGTAGACCTCGCGGATGTCGATGCCGAGCGCGAGATACCAGCGGATCAGGTCGGGCGCGATCGGGGCCGCGCCGGTAAAGGCGATGCGGCAGCGGTCGAGCCCGATCATGCGGCGGATGTTGCGGAACACCAGCCGGTAGGCGATGTGGTTGGCGAGGCGGAGCGACAGCGGCGCGGCCTCGCCCGCGATCCGACGATCCGTCATGCGATAGCCGATCCCGATGGCGCGGCGATAGACCCATTGCTGGAACGGCGTCGCGTCCTTCAGCGCGATGGTGACGGCGGAATAGAATTTTTCCCAGATGCGCGGCACCGCGAGGAAGACGGTCGGCTGCACCTCCCGCAGATTGTCCGGGACGGTCTCCGGGCTTTCGGCAAAGCTCATCACCGAGCCGAGCGCGACCGAGATGTAGTAACCGCCGATCCGCTCGGCGACGTGGCAGAGCGGCAGGAAGATCAGCCGCTCCTCGTCGTCATAGGCCGGGATGAAGTCGTTGGCGTGCCGCATCTGGTGCGTGACGCTGCGGTTGGCATGCATGGCGCCCTTGGGCGGGCCGGTGGTGCCGGAGGTGTAGACGAGCACCGCGAGATCGGCGGCGTTGCGGCTGTCGATCATCTCAAGCCACAGCGTCTCGCGACCGACCATGTGGTTGCGGCCGAGCGCGCGGAATTCGGCGAGCGACATCACCATGTCATCGGAAAAGCCGCTCAAACCCTCCATGTCGAACACGATGATCTTGTGCAGGCTGGGACAGCGCGCGCGGCAGGCGAGCAGCTTGTCGAGCTGCTCCTCGTCCTCGGCGAAGACGATCTTCGTCCGGGAGTCGTTGACGAGATATTCGACCTGGGGCATCGCATCGGTCGGATAGATGCCGGAGGAGACGCCGCCGGCGCACAATATGCCCATGTCGGCATAGACCCATTCCGGCACGGCGTTGGCCATGATCGAGGCGACGTCACCGGGCATGAAGCCGGTCGCACGAAGCGCGTAGGCGATCTCCTTCGAAATCGCCAGCCACTCGCGCCAGCTGGTCGGCTGCCAGATGCCGAACTTCTTCTCGCGGATCGCAGGCCTGTCGCCGCGCGTCTCTCCCGCGCGCACAAAGCTCTTCGCGATCGTATCAGCGACGGTCAGCACCGCCGGTCGGGCCATGCGCGTTTCCTCCTTGTCGCCTTCCCCTCCGTTGCCTGCCTTGCCGGCGGTCTATGTCTCGCGGATCAGTCTTCCCATTTAACGCCAAACCTTGCTCTAACGCCAAGTTTTCTTCTTTTTCCAGCGCCGCTCACCCCGGGCGCCGGCTTCCTTGGCGCCAAGGTAGAATTCCTGGATGTCCTGGGAATGCATCAAGCGGTCGCAGGTGTCGTTCATGACCACGCGGCCGATCTCGAGCACATAGCCGTAATGCGCCGTCTCCAGCGCCACCCTGGCATTCTGCTCGACCAGCAGGATCGACATGCCCTGCTCCTCGTTGACGCGGCGGATGATCGTAAAAATCTCCTTCACCAGGATCGGCGACAGTCCGAGCGAGGGCTCGTCGAGCAAGAGCAGCGTCGGACGGTTCATCAGCGCGCGCCCGATCGCGAGCATCTGCTGTTCGCCGCCGGAGAGCTGGCCGGCCGGCTGGTTGAGACGCTCCTTCAGCCGCGGGAAATAGCCGTAGACGCGCTCCAGATCCTCCGCGACGCCGTCGCGGTCCCTGCGGGGGTAGGCCCCCATCATCAAATTCTCGCGCACCGAGAGGAACGGAAACACCTCGCGCCCTTCCGGCACGTGGCTCAGGCCCAGCCGCACGATCTTGTCCGCCTCCATGCGCTGGATCGGCTTGCCCATGAACTCGATCGAGCCCTTCTGCGGATCGAGGATGCCGGAGATGGTTTTCAGCACCGTGGTCTTGCCGGCGCCGTTGGCGCCCAACAACGTGACGATGCGGCCGCGCGGCACCTCCAGCGAGATGCCGCGGATCGCCATGATCGGCCCGTAATAGCTCTCGATGTTCGAGAGCCTCAAGATGATGTCCGGCGCCACGGTCGCATCCATGCGTCAGGCTCCGAGATACGCGGCGACGACGTCGGGATGCTGCTGCACTTCGGCGGGCGAGCCCATCGCCAGCACACGGCCGTAGTTCAACGCGATGACGCGATCGGACACACGATTCACCAGCGACATGTCGTGCTCGACCATCAGCACAGTGATGCCGAGTTCGCTCTTCATGTCGCGGATCCAGAACGACATGTCGTCGGTCTCCTCGACATTCAGCCCCGACGATGGCTCGTCGAGCAGGATCAGTTTTGGCTCCGAGCACAGCGCACGTGCGAGCTCGATCACCTTGCGCACGCCGTAAGGAAGGCCCGAGATCTGCTTGTCGCGGTACGGCTCGAGATCGAGGAACTCGATCACCTGCTCGACACGGCGGCGATGCACCTTTTCGTTGGCGCGCACACTCGGCAGGAACAGCAATTCCTGCCAGAGCTGCGTGGTCGAATGGCGGTGGCGGCCGACCAGGAGGTTAGCCAGCACCGTCGCATTCTCGAACAGCTCGATGTTCTGGAAGGTACGGGCGATGCCGAGCCTTGCGATGTCGTAGGGCGGCTGTTCCGTGATGTCCTGGTCCTCGAAGAAGATGCGGCCCGAGGTCGGCCGGTAGATGCGCGAGATCAGGTTGAAGATCGAGCTTTTGCCGGCGCCGTTGGGCCCGATGATCGAGAGGATTTCGCCCCGCTCGACCGCGAACGACACCGCATCGACGGCCTTGAGCCCGCCGAAATGCAACGACAGGTTCTCGGCGCGAAAATAGCTCATCGGTTCCGCTCCGATTTCACGTAGATCTTCTGCCGCTTGAAGGTCGAGCGCTTGTAGAGCGGGAACAGCTGGAAGAAGAGCTTGATCTTGAGCCAGCGGCCGTAGAGCCCGAGCGGCTCGAACAGCACGAACAGCACGATGATGACGCCGTAGATCGCGCCCTTCAGCCCGTTCAGCGAGGCGAAGGCCGCGACCTTGGACTGGACGTTTCCCGCTGTGGCCGTGCTCGCTCCGAATGTCGCGGCGATGCCGGCGATGATGCCGGGCATGTCGTCCTTCAGGTAGGTCAGGAACGGATCGATCATCACGATGAAGATCGCGCCCAGCACCGCGCCGTGCAGCGAGAAGGTGCCGCCGATCAGGATCACGATGATGAACTCGATCGAGAGCTGGAGCGTGAACATCTCCGGCGAGATGAAGGAAAGCTTGTGGGCGAACAGCACGCCGGCAAAGCCGGTGATCGCCGCCGAGATGGCAAAGGACTTCACCTTGTAGAGCGCGACGTTGATGCCCATGCTGCGCGCCGCCGTCTCGGAATCGCGAATTGCGACGAAGGCACGACCCGTCGGCGAGCGCAGCAGATTGAGCGAGCCGACGATGGTCAGCACCAGCACAGCGAGGCACAGGAAATAGAACGTCGGGCTGTCGCGCGGCACCGCGACGCCGAGCAGCGACAGCGCCTTGACCCGCATCCCCTCATTGCCGTTGGTGACGCTCTCCCAGCGCGCCAGGATTTCCTCGACGACGAAGGCAAAGGAGATGGTGGCGATGACGAGATAGATGCCCTGGAGCCGCAGCGCGGGAAAGCCGACCAGCGCGCCGATGCAACCCGTCAGAAGGCCTGCGGCGAGGAAATAGACCGGGAAAGGTACGTTATATTTTTGCAGGTACGCGGCCGTGTAGGCGCCGATGGCGAGAAACGCCGCGTGGCCGAGCGAGGCCTGTCCCGTGAAGCCTGTCAGGATCAACAGCGCGACGCCGACGGTGGCGTAGATGCAGACAAAGACCAGCTGGCTCATCAGATAGCTGGAGAGCACGTAAGGCGCGATCAGCAATACTGCGAGCAGGAGGCCGTAGGAGACGATGTAGCCCGAATGCGGAAACAGCCTGATATCGTCCTCATAGTCGGTCTTGAACAAGAAGCGCATAGCGTTCAGACCTTCTTGCGGACGTGATGGCCGAACAGGCCTTCGGGCTTCAGCAGCAGCACGGCAAGCAGCACGAGATAGGGCGCGACGTCCTTCCAGCCCTCGGGCAGATAGAAGCCGGCCATGCTCTCGATGATTCCGATCAGCACACCGCCGACGACCGCGCCGGGGATCGAGCCGAAGCCGCCGAGCACGGCCGCCGGAAACGCCTTCAGCCCGAGCACCAGACCGACATTGGAGTGGATGAAGGTGATCGGCGCCAGCAGCACGCCGGCGCAGGTCGCGACCGCTGCACTGATCGCCCAGACGATCGACACCACGCGCTTCACCGGAATGCCCATGTAGTAGGCCGCGAGCATGTTCTCGGAACTGGCCCGCATCGCGGTGCCGAGCGCGGTCTTGTTGAAGAACAGCCAGAGCAGCGCGCAGAGGATGACGGTGGCGGCGATCACCGAGAGCTTGTCATGAGCGAGCACCAGCGAGCCGATGCGCAGCACGCCCTGGCTGAACGGCGTCTCGATCTTGAAATCGTCGGTGCCCCAGATCATGCCGGCGATCGAGCGCAGGAAATAGCCGAGCCCGATGGTCGCCATGATGATGGAGAATTGCGGATAGCCGAGGATCGGCCGCACCACGATGCGTTCCGCCAGCATGCCGAACAGCGCCATGGCGGCCACCGCACCGGCAAAGCCGATCCAGTAGTTCAGGCCCATCATGCCGATGAAGGTGAAGGCGAAGAAGCCGCCCAGCATCATCAGATCGCCCTGGGCGAAATTGACGACCTCGGTGGCCTTGTAGACGAGCACGAAGCCGAGCGCGATCAGGCCGTAGACGCAGCCGAGCGCAACACCGCTGACCAGCTGCTGAACGAAATCCAGCATCGCCGCGCTTCCTCCGGATGCAACCAGGGTTCTTCTCGACCGCCTTGCCGCATCTTGTGTCCAGCCGCTACGCAGTCGTTTCGCCGCGTGAGCCGCATATGTCCCACCGCATTGAGCCCAAAGCGATGAGCCGTGTCAACAAAGGTGGATGCACAGCCCGAACGGGAGATTTCGCCGGCTGGTCGTCATCGCGCGGAAACAGTTTCGATCCATGCTTGCCCCCGATGCCGCGCCCCGGATTGCGACCGACATTGGCACGGCCGGCCTGCGGTTCTCGACTTCCGCAGGTGGCGGCGCGATGATACAACTGCCACAACAAGTCTGCGAAAGACGGAGGATGCGATGGCTCGGAGCGGAAACGAGGTTGCGCGAGACATCAACGTCGGGCCGATCGAATTGATCTCGACTGGAGCAGCCCTGGGCGCCGAATTGCGCGGCGTCGATCTCAGAAATCTCGATGCGTCGCAGTTCTCGGCGATCGAACGCGCCTGGCATGACCATCAGGTCATTCTGGTGCGTGACCAAACCCTCGACGACCAGGACCTGATCGCGTTCAGCCGCCGCTTCGGCGAGCTCGATTGGGCGCCGATCCAGGAGACCGGCAGGCGCTTCGTCGAGGGATTGCCCGAAATCTACATCGTTTCAAACGTGACCGTAAATGGTGAGCCGATCGGCAGCCTCGGCGCCGGTGAGGCCGTTTGGCATGCGGACATGTCGTATCTCGACGTGCCGCCGATGGCGAGCATGCTTTATGCGCTGGAAGTGCCCCCGGCCGGCGGCAACACCTCGTTCTGCAGCATGTACGCGGTCTATGCGGCGCTGCCGGACCGTTTGAAGCGCCGGATCGCCGATCTGAAAATCAAGCACGACGGCACCTATAATAGCGGCGGCTATTTGCGCCAGGGAGTGACCCCGACCGACGACCCAAGGACGTCGCCGGGCGCGATCCATCCGCTGGTCTGCACCCATCCCGATACGCGCCGGCGGATGCTTTATCTCGGCCGCCGCCGCAATGCGTATCTGGTGGGGCTTGAGCTTGCCGAGTCCGAGGCGCTGCTGGACGAGCTATGGAATTTCGTCGCGCGCCCCGAATATGCCTGGGAGCACGTCTGGCGGGTCGGCGATCTCGTGCTGTGGGATAACCGCTGCACCATGCATCGGCGCGACCCCTTCGACGCCTCGGCGCGGCGCATCATGCATCGCACGCAGATCAAGGGCAGCGCGGCGCCGGCCTGATGCGCAGGTTCAGTCATTCCAATCAGGTCCTGTTGATCCTCTGCCTGATGTACCTGATCCTCTATGTGGACCGGGTCAACATCTCGACGGCGGCACCGTTGATCAAGGCGGACCTTGAACTCAGCAACACCGAACTCGGCCTGGTCTTTTCGGCATTCGCCTATCCCTACGCCCTATTCCAATTGATCGGCGGCTATTTTGGCGACAAGTTCGGCCCGCGTCTGACGCTGTTCGTCAGCGGCATCATCGTATGTGCGGCGACCGCAGCGACAGGCGCGGTCGTGGGCTTGCGAGCCTTTTTGCCGCCAGGCTTGCGCTCGGTATCGGCGAGGGCGCGACCTTTCCGACCGCAACCCGGGCGATGGCGGCGTGGGTGCCGGAGCGCAATTGGGGTTTCGCCCAAGGTATCACCCATTCGGCGGCGCGGATCGGCAATGCGCTGACGCCACCTTTGATTGCGCTGCTGGTGACGCTGGTGTCATGGCGCGGCGCATTCGTCGTTCTTGCCGGCCTGAGCCTTTTCTGGGTTGTGATCTGGTTGCTGTATTTTCGCGACGTCCCGACATCGCCGCCGCTGACCGCGGAAGAACTCGCCACACTTCCCGCGCGCGGCCGAAGCGCCGTCGCAGAGCCGGTGCCGTGGCTAAGATTGTTTCGTCGCATGCTGCCGGTGACGGCTGTTGATTTTTGCTACGGCTGGACGCTCTGGCTGTTCCTGAGCTGGATACCGTCGTTCTTTTTTCAGAACTATCATCAGAACCTGACGCAGTCGGCGTTCTATGCAGCCGGCGTGTTCCTTGCCGGAGTGGTCGGTGACACCCTGGGCGGGATCGTGAGCGACCGGATCCTGCATCGGACCGGCAAGCGGACCCCGGCGCGGCGCAATGTCATCGTGGCCGGGATGCTCGGTGGATTTCTATTTCTGATTCCCGTGATGCTCGTCCACGACGTCAATTTGGCGGCGCTCTCGCTTGCCGCGGCATTCTTTTGCGTCGAGCTCGTGGTGGCGCCGATCTGGGCAGTTCCGATGGATATCGCGCCAAAATATTCGGGCTCCGCGAGCGGCATGATGAATTTCGGATTCGGCGTCGCCGGTATCATATCGCCCGTGGCGTTCGGGTTCCTGATCGATCGAACCGGAAGCTGGACCTGGCCGTTCCTCGGGTCCATTTGCCTGTTGCTGCTCGGCGCCGGACTCGCTTTTCGCATGCACCCGGATCGGCCTTTCGAGGCCTTCCCTGCGGGCGAATCGCGCTGATCGATCACGGTGGCGTCATTCGCATGGGTGGGATTTTCGGCCGCCTATTCACGGTGCCGAAACAGTTTCCGGCCATGGTGCCCAGCTGCCAACGAACCAGGACCGAACCAGCTCATGAATCCCGAACACGCCGCGCTCGAGGTCCGAGGGTTAACGAAGCGTTTTGACCGTTTGGCGGTCGATGACCTCGATCTCACCATCCACGCCGGTGAATTCTACGCCCTTGTCGGCCCCAACGGCGCCGGCAAGACCACCACGCTGCGCATGGTCGCCGGTCTGCTCAGGCCCGATTCCGGCGGGGTCTCGATTTTCGGCATCGATGCGCTCGCAAATCCCGTCGCCGCCAAGCAGGCGATGGCCTGGGTCTCCGACGAGCCGATGATTTATGACAAGCTGACGCCGCTCGAATATCTCGAGTTCGTCGCCGGGCTCTGGGGGATCGCGCCGTCCGTTTCGGAACCGGTCGCCGAGGAGCTCTTGAGCTCGCTCGGGCTCGAGCCGCACAGGCACGAACGCTGCGAAGGGTTTTCCAAGGGCATGCGCCAGAAGGTGGCGCTGGCCGGCGCGCTGGTGCACGATCCCCGCCTCATCATCCTCGACGAGCCGCTGACCGGACTGGACGCCGTCTCCGCACGCCATGTGAAGGGGCTGTTGAGCGAGCGCGTGAGGACCGGCTGCACCGTCATCATGACCACGCACATTCTCGAGGTTGCCGAGCGCATGGCCGACCGCATCGGCGTGATCGCGTCGGGCCGGCTGGTCGCCGAGGGCACGCTCACCGAGCTGCGCCAGCAGAACGGCCATGCCGACACCAGCCTGGAAGATCTCTTCATCGCGCTGGTGACGCTTCAGGAAGCCGCATGAGCTCGGCGACCGCGCTCTCCTGGTTTGCGCGCCACGAGCTGCGGCTCGCCTGGCGCGAATGGTTCGCCATGATGACCGGCGGTCGACGCCGGCGAGGGCGCGCCGCAATGATCGGCCTGCTGTGCTTTGCCGCGCTGCTGCACGTGCCGGCCTGGGCGGTGATCGGCCGCTTCGCCAATCTGCAGCTGCCGCTCGACAAGTCGTCGCTGATCGTGATCTCGGCCACGATCTTCCTGGCCTGGACGCTGATGCTGTCGCAGGCGATCGAATCGGTGACGCGCGTATTCTACGCCCGCGCCGATCTCGACCTGATCATGTCCTCGCCGGCGCGGCTCGCCAATCTGTTCTCGGTCCGCATCGCCGCGATCGCACTCACCGTCACGGTGATGGCTCTCTTGTTCTCGACACCTTTCGTCGACGTGCTGGTGATCGGCGGCGGCCCGCGATGGCTGGCCGCGTTCGGCGTGGTCGTCGCGATGGGCCTGTCGGCGGCGGCGATCGCGATTGCCATCACCATCCTCCTGTTTCGTCTGATCGGCCCGGCACGAACGCGGTTCGTGGCCCAGATCCTGGCCGCGATCATCGGCGCGGGTTTTGTGATCGCGCTCCAGGTCGCGGCGATCATCTCCTATGGCACGCTGTCGCGCTTCACCATCCTCACCTCCGGCACCGCGGCCGCCTACGCTCCCGATGTCGACAGCATCTGGTGGTGGCCGGCGCGGGCGACGATGGGCGACAGCGAGGCGCTGTTGCTGCTGCTCGCGCTTGGGCTCGTGCTGCTCGGAAGCGTGATGGCAACGTTCTCGGGCCGCTTCGCCGATACCGCGATCGAGGCCGCCGCTTACGGAACGTCGAACCGCCGACGCGCGAAAGAGCGCCCGTTCCGCGGCGGTTCGCGGCAGCAGGCGCTGCGGCGCAAGGAATTTTCGCTGCTCTGGCGCGATCCCTGGCTGATCTCGCAGACGCTGATGCAGCTTCTTTATCTGGTGCCGCCGGCACTCTTGCTCTGGCGCAGCTTTGCCGACAGTTCCGCGGCGCTGACATTGATCTCGCCGGTCATCGTGATGGCCGCGGGTCAGCTCGCCGGCGGGCTCGCCTGGCTGACCATTTCGGGCGAGGACGCGCCCGATCTGGTCGCGACCGCACCGCTGACGCCGGCAAGCGTCATCCGCGCCAAGATCGAGGTGGTGCTGATCGCGATTGCCGTCATCTTCAGCCCGCTGGTCGCAGTGCTCGCCTTCGCTTCACCGTACCAGGCCGCGATCACCGCGGCTTCTATCATCGTCAGCGCCGCCTCCGCCACCGCGATCCAGCTCTGGTTCCGGGTGCAGGCCCGGCGCAGCCAATTCCGCCGCCGCCAGACCTCGTCGCGGCTCGCGACCTTTGCGGAAGCCTTCTCCTCGATCGGCTGGGCCGCCACCGCCGCGCTTCTGCTCACGATCCCGATCGCCGGGATCGTCAGTGGCCTGATCACCGCGGGCCTCGTCGCGATGACGTGGAAGTTCAGCCCAAAGCGGGAGTGAGGGGCCTCGCCTCGGCCCCTGCTTGAAAGTAAGGCTAGATTGCCTTACTTAATAAATATCTCAAGGATTGAGGACCCCATGGGCACACTCACCGTCACGGCGAAGGGGCAGGTTACGCTGCGGAAGGACCTCCTGGAGCACCTCGGTGTACATCCAGGCGACAAGATTTCGATAGAGAAGCTCCCTGGGGGCCGGGTCGAGGTGAAGGCAGTTCGGCCCACCGGAAAGATTTCGGATGCCTTCGGCTTCCTAAAGGGAAAGACGAACGGTCGATCGCTGTCGATCGGAGAGGTGAACGAGATCATAGCTGACGGCTGGGCCGGCAAGCGATGAAGATGACACCCGACACGAACGTCCTGGTACGAGTTCTGGTCGGGGATGATGTCGAACAGAGCAAGGCGGCCGGAGCCGTTCTCAAGAAGGCAGACGTCGTTGCCATCTCAATCCCCGCACTGTGCGAGTTGGTCTGGGTCCTCTCACGAGGCTACGAAACTTCTGCTGAGGATATCGCGGCGTCCATCCGGCACCTCATCAGTGCCTCCAATGTGGTCGTCAACCGGGCCTTAGCTGAGGCTGGGTTGGCACTCCTCGATGCTGGTGGCGATTTTGCCGATGGCGTCATTGCTTATGAAGGTTATTGGCTTGGCGCCGAGACCTTCGTTTCATTCGATAAAAAGGCCGTGAAGCTAGTAGAGGCAAGCGGCGGATTGGCGCGGCTGCCGTAGCGACGCATGACGTCGCGCAAATTCGACGATACACTTCTCAAATCGCCGAATGCGCAACGGATGATCGCGTTATGGCTCGACTAGTCCTGACGATCTTTGCTTTCTTCGGCTTGTTCCTCTCACCTGCTCTCGCCCAGCAGGCGCCTCAGCGCAGCGAATGCCTGGCCATGGCGAACGCCGCGCCCCGCGCCATGCCGGTTGCCTTCCGGCAGGCGGCCGCTGCCGCCGAGGTCGAGATCACCTATGCCGGCCACTCCACCTATTTCATCGACACGCCGGGCGGCGTGCGCATCGCGACCGACTATAGCGGCGCCTACCAGGTCGGCCGGCTGCCCGATGTCGTCACCATGAACCGCGCCCACAGCACGCACTACACTCTATATCCCGACAAGCGCATTCCGCGCGTGCTGCATGGCTGGGGCGAGGACGGTAAGCCGGCCGTCGTTTCGGAACGGATCGGCGACACCTTCATCCGCAACGTCACGACCGATATCCGCCGCTATTTCGGCGACGATTCCGGCACCGACATGATCCGCGACGGCAATTCGATCTTCATCTTCGAGGTCGCGGGCCTCTGCATCGGCCATCTCGGCCATCTCCACCACAAGCTCGACGATAGCCATTTCGCCCAGATCGGGCGGCTCGATATCGTGATGGTGCCGATCGACGGCACCTACACGATGTCGCTCGACGGCGTCTCGGAGATCACCAAGCGGCTGCGCGCTTCGGTGGTGCTGCCGATGCACCGTTTCGCCACCCCGCTCGACGAGTTCATGCGCCGCATCGGCCAGCAGTTCGAGATCGACCGCCGCACCGAGCGTTCCCTGCGGATATCGCGGGAGACGCTGCCATCGACGCCGACGGTCATCATCCTCGACGGGGTCTGACGCGCAATTTTCTCCAAGCCGCCCGCGGTCCGGCCGTGTTGATCTCCTCGCAACAGGAGATCGACATGACCGACTTTGCGAGATTTTTGCACGCGGACGGACCGAACCCCGAACATGCCGCAGCGCTTCACCTGTACGGCCGCTTCGTCGGCGACTGGGATGCCGGGGTCACCGCGCACGCGGCGGACGGAACGAAATACACCGCGCCCGGCGACATTCATTTCGGCTGGGTGCTGGAGGGGCGCGCCGTCCAGGACGTCTGGATGATCCCCCGCCGCGCCGGCAGCCCGGCCTTTCCGATCGCCGGCAATTGGTACGGTACGACGCTGCGGGTCTACGATCCCACCTTGTCCGCGTGGCGGATTTCCTGGTTCGATCCCGGGCGTAGCGTGTTCCGCCAGCAGATCGGCCGCCCACGCGGCGAGGACATCGTGCAGGAGGGCACGACCGAATCCGGCGACCTGACGCGCTGGAGCTTTACGGAGATCACCGATGATTCGTTTCACTGGCTCGGCGAGGTCAAGCCGGCGGCGGCTCCGGACTGGCGGCTCGCGGTCGATGTGAGGGCGAAGCGGCGCAAGGACTGAGGGCACCGGATGCGCTCACGCTGAGGAGCGCGGTTGCGCAACACGCGCTGCTGCACGGACAGATGAGGTGCTAGGCTTCCCCCACAAAAAACAGAGGGAGCGAACGTCGATGGCTGCAAGCGGTCTGCCCGCCAACACCAGCGGGCTATTCGTCGAGCCGCGCGAGGATTGGCTCGCGCTGCATCAGGAGGAGATCATCGATCCCGCGCGGCCGATCGTCGATCCGCATCATCATCTCTGGAATCGCGGCCATCGCTACCTGATCGAGGAGATGGCTGATGACATCGCCACCGGCCACAACATCATCGCCACCGTCTATGTCGACTGCCGCTCGATGTATCGCGCCGACGGACCCGAGGCGTTCCGGCCCGTCGGCGAGGTCGAGTTCGCCAACGGCGTCGCCGCGATGAGCGCGAGCGGCGGTTACGGCAAGGCTGCGATCTGCGCCGGCATCGTCAGCCATGTGAACCTCCTGCTGGGCGATGCGGCCAAGCCGGTGCTGGAGGCGGAGATCGCGGCCGGCAACGGCCGCTTCCGCGGCATCCGCCATTCCTCGGCCTGGGATCAGGACCCCGTCGTCGCCGGCATGTATGCGAACCGGCCGAAGGGATTGTTGCAGGATCCGACCTTCCGCAAGGGCTTTGCCTGTCTGGCGCCGCTCGGCCTCGGCTTCGATGCCTGGCTGTTTCATCCGCAGATCGGCGAGCTGACCGAACTCGCGCGCGCTTTCCCCGACACCAGGATCGTGCTCGACCATTGCGGCGGGCCGGCCGGCGTCGGCCGGTTTGCGGGACGGCGCGAGGAGGTGTTTGCAGAGTGGCGCGCCTCGATCCGCGAGATCGCCAAATGTGAGAACGTGGTGGTCAAGCTCGGCGGGCTCGCAATGTGCCTGCTCGGCTACGACTTCCATCTGCGCGAGCGGCCGCCGTCATCCGAGGAGCTCGCCGCGGCGTGGAAGCCCTATGTCGAAACCTGCATCGAGGCGTTCGGACCCGGGCGGGCGATGTTCGAGAGCAATTTTCCGCCGGACAAGGGCCAGTGCAGCTATCAGGTGATCTTCAACGCCTTCAAGCGCATCGCGGCCCCGTTGAGCGAGGCGGAAAAGACCGCGCTGTTCTCGCAGACCGCGACTGACGTCTACCGGCTCGAACTATCATCATAACGAGAAGAGGGGCCGGGATGTTGGTCCCGCCCCCTCTTCCGTCGTGGCCGCTGGGAAGCGTCCGAGAAACTTAGTTAGTTGAGCACGATCTTTTCGGAAAACCGCTTCACACTTTTCCGGATCATGCTCTAATTAACCCGCACCCATGAGGGTCGCAGGGCGGCGCTCGCCGGGCGAGAGGAACATCCGCTTGAGCTTGTTGACGACGCGGACCATGAAGCCGATCACGACCGGGTTGGTCTTGCGGCAGAAGGCGATCTTCTTGACGTGGCCCTCGACATGCCATTTGGCGTGCGCGCCGTCGCGGAAGAAGATCACATCGCCGACGCCATAGCGCTTCGGCGGGAGCCCATCGCTCTCCAGCACGATCGATCCTTCCAGGATCATGATCGTCTCGTCGAAATCATAGTACCAGTTGAAGCGGCCTTCGGTGCAGGACCAGATGATGGTCGAGGAGGTCCCGTCCGAGCTGGTCGACAGGATGTGCGAACGCGACACCGGGTTGCCCTGGATGATCCAGGCCGGCTCAATCGGCCGCAGTTCCAGATCCACATTACAACTACCGGCTTCAATCAACGCGCGCGACATCTGCTTCCCCAGGAGATAGACTAAGTATGACCGGGGTCGGACCCGGATTGTCTCGAAAGATGTGGGAACGCTAGTAGCCGGTTTTTAATTCTTCCTTACGCAGGCCCCGACAATCAGCCGCAAGTTGCAAGTGCGAAGGGCCTAACGTGCCGATTTGACCGCAAATTCGCGCATATGAACCCATCTTTTCCGGGGTGCGACAAAATGCGCGAACGCCACCCAGGAAGGAGCCACCCCGATGCCCCTCACCCCCGAGGTTCTGGCCGTCAACAGGGAGGTCGTCACGCGGCTCGGCAGCTTCGACATCTCCTTCGAACCGGACGAGGAGCCCTGGTTCGCCATCGACGGTATCGACAAGCCCCAACAGATCGCCGGCGACGGCGCCGGCGGCGCCTTCGTGCTGCTGCCGTCGGAACATGTGCTCTACGTGTCGTCCGAGGGTCGCGCCGGGATCATCGCAAATGGTTTCGAGGCCTTCGTCCAGCTCGTCGTGGCCCGTCCCTATTGGCTCGACATCCTCAAATTCTCAGCGGGCGGCGACCTCGCGGAAATGCGTCGCGCGGCGATCGCGCTGGAAGCGACGCTCGACGACGAGGATGAGGTCAACGAAGCCCGCAAGGAAATCCGAAGCGCGCTCGACTTGCCCGAACCGGACGATCCGGTCGGCGCACTCTACGAGGCGGTCGCCGCGTCCGACGCCATCGTGCGGGCCACCGACGGCAGCCCGTTCACGACGCTGTTCAACCGCTTCAGCATCGACAACAACCCGATGCTGCGCGACGCGGCGGCGTAGCTCTTCTGATTGCGCATGATCTGATCCGAAAACCGGTTCCCAGTTTTCGAGATCATGCGCGTTACTTCGCCCACTCGCCCTTGCGGAACACCGGCACCTTGCTGCCATCAGCCAAAATACCGTCGATGTCGGTCTCGGCCGAGCCGATCATCCAGTCGATATGGATCAGGCTCTGGTTGCCGCCCTGGGCTGCGATCTGCTGCGGCGTGAGCTGGGCGCCATTGACGAAGCACTTCGAATAGCACTGGCCGAGCGCGATGTGCGAGGCTGCGTTCTCGTCGAACAGCGTGTTGTAGAACAACAGCCCGCTCTGCGAGATCGGCGAGGAATGCGGCACCAGCGCCACCTCGCCGAGACGGCGCGCGCCTTCGTCGGTGTCGAGCACCTTGTTCAGCACCTCGGCGCCGCGCGAGGCCTTCGCATCGACGATCTTGCCGTCCTCGAAGCGCACCGCAATGTTGTCGATCAGCGTGCCCTGGTAGGACAGCGGCTTCGAGCTCACGACATGGCCATAGACGCGCCGGCTATGCGGCGTGGTGAAGACTTCCTCGGTCGGGATGTTGGCGTTGCAGCTGATGCCGTTCTTGGAGAGCGAGGCGCCGCCTTCCCATTCGTGGCCGTCGGCAAGCCCGATGGTGAGGTCGGTGCCGGGCCCTGAATATTGCAGCGCACGGAAGCGCTGGCCGTTGAGCCAGTTGGTGCGCTCGCGCAGCACCGCATTGTGGCTCGCCCAATTGGCCATCGTATCCTCGCGATCGACGCGGGACGCCGCGAAGATCGCATCCGCAAGCTTGCCGATCGCGACGTCCTCGGGATCGTTGGGAAACACCTGCTTGGCCCAGGACGGACTCGGATAGGCGATGATGTTCCAGTTGGTGTCGAAATTGACGATCTTTTCCAGCGCCGGCTGATAGGCCATGGAATTGGCCTTGCTGGCGCGGGCGACCTTCGAAGGATCCTCACCCGACAGCAGCATCGGATTGTCGCCGACAATGGCAAGACGCGCGGTGTTGTCCGAGAACGCTTTCGCCATGCCCTCGTAGAGCCAGCCGGCGGCGCGATCGAAGCTGTTGTCGTGACCGTGGCGATAGCGCGCCAGCGTCATCTCCTCGTCGGAAAGGATCGGCGTCACGATGCCGGCGCCGGCCTTGTAGGCGTGCACGGCAATCCGCCGCACCAGTGGCAGCGCGATCGCGGGCGCCGTCAGCAACAGGTCCTGTCCCGGTCGCAAGCCCAGTCCCACCTTCACCGCCACCTCGGCCAGCCGATCGAGCTTCGTGGGATCGATGGAAGTGACGGAATTGCGTTGATCGGTCATGCCGGGTCCTTTGCCGAAAATCTCTCGTTCAATCTAAGTCTAGCATCGCAAGACACAAGTGTGCGAGCGTCTTGCTAACCGTTAAAGATACGCAATTTCGCGCATTTTGGTTTTCAACGCGTTGCCGATTTCAGCACACGGTCGACCATGGCGGGCGCAAGGCCGAGGTAATTTTTCGGTGAGGTCAGCGCCTCGATGGTGGCGCGGTCGATTCTGCTCGAAACGCGCGGATCGGCCGACAGCGCATCGGCCAGAGTGAGCCCCTTCTCATTGGCGAGCCGGCAGGCGTCATAAACGACATCGTGCGCCTCCTGCCGGCCGATCTGCGGCGCGAGCCCCATCATGACCGCTTCGGCCACAATCAGACCCCGACTAAGGGCGAGATTGTCGTTCATCCTGGCTTCGTCCACGATAAGACCGGCGAGCGCGAACTTCGCCTGGTGCAGCGCGCCGGCGGTCAGCACGAAGCTTTCCGGGATCGCCATCCATTCGGCGTGCCACGGACCGGTGGCGCGCTCGAAATCCTGCACCATCGCGTCCAGCATCAGGCCGGCGTGCTGACGCACGGCCTTGCTTGCTGCGAGCATCAGCTCCGAAGAGATCGGGTTGCGCTTCTGCGGCATGGTCGAGGAGGCGCCGCGCCCCTTGACGAAGGGTTCGTAAACTTCGGCGAATTCGGTTGACGCCATGATCATGATGTCGAGCGCGATCTTGCCGAGCGAGCCGGTGACGAGCGCCAGAAAATTCACGGCCTCGGCAAAACCATCGCGCGCGACATGCCAGGTCGAGGCGGGCACGCCGAGCTTCAGCTCGGCGCAGAGCGCTTCCTGCACCTCAAAGCCCCTGTCGCCGAGCGAGGCCAGCGTCCCGGCGGCGCCGGCGAACTGTCCGACCAGCACGCGCGGCTTCAATTGCGCCAGCCGCTCGGCGTGACGATCGAACATCGCGAGCCAGATCGCGGTCTTGTAGCCGAACGTCACCGGCAGCGCCTGCTGGAGATGGGTGCGCCCGGCCATCGGCGTGTCGCGATAACGCCTGGAGAGATCGGCGAGGATTTTGCGCAGTTCGGCGATGTCACGCTCGATGATTTCGAAGCCGGCGCGCAATTGCAGCACCACGGCGGTGTCCATGATGTCCTGCGTGGTCGCGCCCCAATGCACGTAGCGGCCGGCCTCACCGCATTGTTTCACCATCTGATGCACCAGCGGCAGGATCGGGTAGCCGACGATGTCGGTCTCCTCCCGCAGCAGCTCGAAATCGAACGCGGCAACATTCGTCCGCGCCGCGATCGCGTCGGCAGCCTCTTGCGGGATCACACCGCATCGCGCCTCCGCCTTCGCCAGCGCCACTTCGACCTCTGCGTAACGCGCGACCAGCACGACATCGGAAAACACCGCCCGCATCGCGGGCGTGCCGAAGGCATCGCGAAACAGCATGGAGTCGAGCACGGTGGTGGCGGCAGGAAAAGCGGGCATGAGCGTTTCTTCACGGCTGTTGTTGTGTGAGGTGACAGCTTACGCTGGCTATGGCGTTCGGCAATGAACATTCACCGTTCGTCACACATCGCTCGCATATCCGTTTGCATCCTGTCCAAACTTTAATTCAGCGCGCCTGTCGAGTTGCACTATCACTTGTCGCGCGGCGCGACGGCCGCCGCACGACGAGGAGACCTCAATGCTGAAATCGTTTCGCCTCGTTGCTGGAGCTTGTCTGCTGGCGAGCCTGTCGACCGCGACACTGACGACGGCGTCGGCGGCACCGATCAGTCAACCGCTGGCGATGATGCGAGTTGCGCCCGGGCAGATCGAGCAGGTGCGCTGGTACGGACACCGCGGCTGGGGCTGGGGCGGCGGCGCATTCGTCGGCGGACTGGCGGCTGGCGCAATCGTCGGCGGCGCGGTCGCTGCGCCCTACTATTACGGCTCATCTTATTATTACGGGCCGGGCGATCCGCCGCCGCCCGTCGCCTATGGTCCGCCGCCGGAAGGCGACGTGCAGTACTGCATGCAGCGGTACAAATCCTACAATCCCAACACCGGCACCTATCTCGGCAACGACGGACGGCGTCATCCCTGCCCGTGATGCGCAGCCGCAGCACCCGGATCACGTCCGGGTGCTGCGACAATCTGACCGGGACCGTTACATTCTAACTCAGATTTTATTCCTCGGCGCAAATGGCATAGCAGCCATCTTGCAACTGCGATGAACCGCGCCGACCTCTCGGTGGACTCACAGACTTCACGCGGAAATCCATTTTGATTTCATCATTGCCTGATGTCGCCGTGGGGTCTGAGTTTTCGACGTGCAGTTCTTGTTCCGGGACCACCTTCTCGACACCGACCTGCGCGAGCTGAGCCGCGAGCAGGTTCCCATCGCTGTGGAGCCGCAGGTCTTCGACCTCGTCGTCCACCTCATGGAAAACCGCGACCGGGTCGTCAGCAAGGACGAGCTGATCGACAAGATCTGGCACGGCCGCAGCGTGTCCGAGTCCACTCTCACCAGCCGGATCAACGCGGCGCGCAAGGCGATCGGTGACAGCGGCGCGAGCCAGACGCTGATCCGCACCATCGCGCGCAAGGGCTTCCGCTTCGTCGGCAATGTCGAGACCAAGCTCGCTGCGACCACGCCGGAGCTGGTCCGCAACGTGACGGCGCCGCAAGCGATGCTCGCACTGCCCGACCGGCCCGCGATCGCGGTGCTGCCGTTCACCAACATGAGCGACGACCGCGAGCAGGATTATTTCTCCGACGGCATCAGCGAGGACATCATCACCGCGCTGTCGAAGCTGCGCTGGTTCTTCGTCGTCGCGCGCAACTCCTCCTTTGTCTACAAGGGCCGCGCCGTGCACATTCACGAGATCGCGCGCGAGCTCGGCGTGCGCTATGTGCTCGAGGGCAGCGTGCGACGGAGCGGGGATCGCCTGCGCATCTCCGCGCAGCTCAACGACACCTCGACCGGCGGCCACCTCTGGGCCGAGCGATACGACCGCGAGCTCGCCGACATCTTTGCCGTGCAGGACGAGATCACCGAAGCCATCGTCGCCGCGATCGAGCCGCAGCTCTACGCCGCCGAGAGCTTCCGCGCCCAGCAGAAGCCACCGGGCAGCCTGGACGCCTGGGATTTTCTGATGCGCGCGCTGTCGCATTACTGGCGCATCACGCGCGAGGACAATGCGTCGGCGCAGGCGCTGCTCGAACAGGCGATCGCGATCGACCCCGCCTATGGCAAGGCGCTGGGCCTGCTCGCCACCAGCCGCATCTTCGGCGCGCATATGGGCTGGGCCGACATGGGCGCAACCGTGCCGGTGGCCGAACGCGCGGCGCTTGCGGCGGTCGAGGCCGATCGCGAGGATGCCTGGGCCCATCACGGCCTCGCCTATACTTATCTATTCCGCCGCCGCTTCGACGACGCGCTGGCGGAGTTCGAGCTCGCACTCAAGCTCAATCCGAATTTCGCGATGGCACACGCCTTCTACGGCGTGACGCTGAGTTATGCGGGGCGTTGGCAGGACGGCGATGCCGCCGCCCGCCGTGCATTGCAGCTCAGCCCACGCGATCCGCTTGCCGGGATCTATTGCGGCATTGCCGCTTACGCCCAGTTCATCGGCCACAATTATGAGGAAGCCGTGCAGCTGGCGCGCGAATCGATGCGGCAGCGCGCTGATTTCGTCGGCGCGCATCGCGTGCTGACGGCGGCGGCCGGCATGCTCGGCGATCCGGCTCTCGCAGCGTCCGCACTGCAAGGGTTGCGGCGTGCCCAGCCCGGTATCTCTTTGGCCTGGATCACGCGCGAGCTGCCGATGCAACGGGAAGAGGATCGCGCGCATTATCTGGAAGGGTTCCAGCGCGCCGGCATGGGGTAGAGAATTTCTCCCTCTCCCCGTTTAGGGGCGGGGGAGAAAGCACATCACTCCATCACCATCTCGCCGCTGCCGCCGAATTCGGCGGGGAAATCCTTCAGCTTGGGAAGGCCGTCGCGCATCGGCAGCACCGTCTCGGAATAATTGACGTGGACGCCGGGCGCGAAGGCGAGCGTGGGGATGGTGGCGGCAAACACGTCGATCAAATCGAGCGGCGGGTGATTGGTCATGAGATGACCGCCGCACTTCTTGCAGTATTTGCGCTGGCTCAGCGGCGTCTTGACGAACGTCTCGACGTGCTGGGCGCCTCCGGTGATGCGCACGGCTTCCGGCTTCCACAGGCTGAAGGCGTTGACCGGCCCGCCCGACCAGGAGCGGCAGGAGCGGCAATGGCAATAGCCCATCGCCGCCGGCTCACCCGTGACCTCGATCGTGACGGCGCCGCAGAAGCAGTTTCCGACATGTTTCATTGGATTCTTTCTCGTTTAAATTTCAATTGGGATGAAGTGAAAGTCCGGCGCACGTCCTCCGTTCGGCGGACGCGCGGCACGTTGCGGCGGCTATACTGACCGGCGCCAGGGAATAAGCATCGACACACGTTGTTTGTACTGCCGGTATTCGTCGCCGAAGAGAGCGACGAGGTCGCGCTCCTCCAGCGCGATGCCGAGCAGGATGTAGATCGTGGTCACGGCCGCGAACAGCAGATGGCCTGCGGTCATGGTCGGTGCCGCCCAGAAGGCGATGATGAAGCCGAGATAGATCGGATGACGGACGAATTTGTAGAGCATCGGCGTCTTGAAGGTCGCCGGCGCCGCTTCCCTGCCGACGAGATGGTTGGTCACCTGATTGAGGCCGAACAATTCGAAGTGATTAATCATGTAGGTCGAGGTGAACACCAGCACCCAGCCCGCGAGCGACAGCGTGACCAGCGTCACGGCGAAATCGGGATTTGCAACGTCCCATATGATGGTCGGCAGCGGACGCCACTGCCAGAACAGGAGGAGCAGCGACAGGCTCGCCAGCAGCACATAGGTCGAGCGCTCGACCGGCTTGGGGACGAATTGCGTCCACCATGCCTTGAAACGCTGCCGCGCCATCACGCTGTGTTGAACGGCAAACAGCGCCATCAGAAGGAGATTGATGATGACGGCTTCAACCGTCGGCGTGTCGGTTCCGGTGTCGATGCTCTTCGGCACCACCAGCCCCATCACGAATCCGATGGCGTAGAGAATGGTGACGAAAAACACGAGATACGCCGCAATTCCGTACAGAAAGGCGATGAACTTGAAAACTTTCGAACCCGAAAAATCGGGCCGCAGGGAATGAACCTGATGATCAATTTGGGTCATAAACAGCTCCGTTGTGCCAAAACATCGGCACTTCATTGGTCGCTGCACCATGCCGCATCGGACGTCCCCTGACTTTCGCGGACGGTTGATTTTCGCCTGAGACGACTTTGATTTTTGCTTGAGACGACAGAAACGTGCGATTTCTCTTTGAAAACAACGTACTCGACGGCGATCTGCGCGAGCTCACCTGCGACGGTGCGGCCATTCCGTTGCAGCCGCAGGTGTTCGACCTGCTGCTTTACCTGGTCGCACAGCGCGCCCGTGTGGTCAGCAAGGATGACCTGATCAGCCAGATCTGGAGCGACCGCATCGTCTCGGATTCCGCACTGAACAGCCGGATCAACGCCGCGCGAAAGGCGCTGGGCGACGACGGCGCGACACAGCGGCTGATCAAGACGATCCCGCGCAAGGGGTTCCGCTTCGTCGGCGACGTTCGGGAAGAAGCGGCACCTTCACTTGCGCCGGCCGGGACCCCGCTCGCTCCCGCGCGCGTCGTGACCGACCGGCCGGGCATCGCCGTGCTCGCCTTCGAGAACATGAGCGGCGATCCGGCGCAGGAATATTTCGGCGACGGGATCAGCGAGGACATCCTCACCGCGCTGTCGAAGCAGCGCTGGTTCATGGTGATCGCCCGCAACTCGTCCTTCACCTACAAGGGGCGGGCCGTCCACATCAGGCAGATCGCCGAGGAACTCGGCGTCCGTTACATCGTCGAGGGCAGCGTGCGCAAGGCGGAGAACCGCGTGCGCATCACCGCGCAACTCAACGACGCCACCACCGGTGGCCATCTCTGGGCCGAGCGCTACGACCGCGAGCTGGTCGACGTCTTCGCCGTGCAGGACGAGATCACCAACGCCATCGTCGCCGCGATCGAGCCGCAGATCCATGCGGCGGAGAATTTCCGCACCCGCCGCAAGCCGCCCGCGAGCCTGGATGCATGGGACCTGTTGATGCGCGCGCTGTCGCATTACTGGCGCGTGACGCAGCAGGATCACGCGGCCGCGCAGGCACTGCTCGAGCGCGCGATTTCGATCGATGCGAATTACGGGCAGGCACTATCGGTGCTGGCGGCGAGCCATATGTTCGGCGTGCATCTCGGCTGGGCCGAGCTTGCCACGACGGCGCCGATCGCTGAGGCCGCAGCTCTGGCCGCGGTGCGGTGCGACCATGAGGATGCCTGGGCGCACACGGCGCTTGGCAGCGTCTGCTTCTCGACGCGAAGGCTGTCCGACGCGCTGTCCGAGTTCGAGCAGGCGCTCGCACTCAATCCGAACTTCTCGCTGGCGCAGGGCTATTACGCGCTGGCGCTGTCCTATGCCGGGCGGTCGCGGGAATCGTACGACGCGGCGCAGAGGGCGATCCGGCTGTCACCGCGCGATCCGTCACTGGCGATCTATTACGGCATCGCCGGCTATGCGCGCTTCACCGAGCATCACTATGACGAGGCCATCACGCTGGCGCGCGAGGCGATCCGCCACCGCGGCGACCTCACCGGCGCCTATCGCGTGCTTGCCGTCTCCGCCGGCATGACCGGTGACTGCGCGCTCGCCGAGATGGCGCTAGGGGAACTCCGCCGCACCCAGCCGAACATCTCGCTGCACTGGATCGCCACGCAGCTGCCATGGGCCAACGATGCGGATCGCGAGCATTATCTGGAGGGATTCAGACGAGCAGGGTTAAGGTAGCTCACACACCCGACGCAAAAGCATCGAGAAGCGCGTCGAATGCTTCCGGCTTCTCCCATTGGGTGGAGTGGCCGGCGCCATCGACGACCTGGACCTTGCTGCGCCACAGGGTCGGCGCGGGCAGGCGCTGGAGATAGCCGAGATCGACGATCTGCTCGTCGCCGCCCTGCGCGATCGCCAGCGGAATTTTCAGATTGCGCACGATCTCGACTTCGTCGGCGAGGCCACCTGCCTGCGCGACCGCACCGAGACAGGCGCGCGCATTGCCGTCGGTCCTGCGGAAATCGTCCACGACGAAAGCCGGGATCGACGCGTAACCCGGGGCGAACGCAGTGTGAACCCACGCCTCGATCTGCGCCTCGGTCGGCGCGGCCGTGAACGCCGTGGGCGACAGGTTCTTGAAGCCGGCAAAGGCCTCCGGTCCGTGTCCAACCGGCGGCGTGCCAAAGATCATCAGACCGGCCGCCATCGGCAGCAAGGAAGCGGCATTGAGCACCGCATGGCCGCCGAGGCTCCAGCCGACGACGACAGCACTCCTGAGATCGAGCACGCGGGCGACGGCGGCAATCGCGGCGGCATAGCCGGTTCCGGAATAATCCGTCTCGGGATGAGGCGGCGGCGATGATGCGCCATGGCCCGGCAGATCGATCGCGATCACACGATATTTGGCGCCAAGCGGCCCCTGTAACTGCTTCTGCCAAATGTGGGACGAGGACGAGTTGCCGTGGATCAGCAGGATCGGGCGTCCCGTGCCCGCGCTTTCAAAGCCGGCAATGGTCTTCGCCTCGATCTGTAAACTCAACGGGCGCAGATTTGGACCGGGAAAGGATTGGTCGACCATGTGGCCCCCATATAGTTCGCGATCTTGATCGCCAACCAATCTGACACGCCGCGCCCGGCAGCGCTACCGCCCGTCCGCACGCAACCGTCTCGACATCATCATTGCGAGCGCAGCGAAGCAATCCAGAGTCTTTCCTCGGATGCATTCTGGATTGCTTCGCGCGCGCAATGACGGAATTCGCGGCGACGCCGCGGGATACATCATCGACCTGACGAGGGACGGCTCTACTTCGCCTTTGCTTGCGTCGGCTTCGGCGGCGGCACTTGCGCCCATTCCTTGTCGGCGCGGGGGCCGTTGAGGTCGCCGGTGAGGCCGACGAGCTGGCCGGGCTGGACGTCGAGGGTCTGCTGCCAGGTCTGGGTCTGGCACAACAGCTTGATCAGGCATCCCCTGAGCTTGAGCCGATCCGCCGAGTCGCGCCACAGCGAGACCGAATAGAACTTGCCGTCCTCGGCATTGTAGATTTCGCCGGCAAATCGGCCCTCGGGCGTCGCCTGCAAGCCCATGATCAGCTGATGGCCGAGCAGTGCGCGGGCGCGCTTGTCGGGATCGGGATTTTCCTTGTCGCGATAGGGCAGGCCGCGCTTGTCGGCCGGCTCCTTCATCCAGACGATGAAACCGCAGATGCGGTCGCGCGATGGGCCGCAGCGCTCGAGCCTGACACGGGCCCGCCCATCCTCGACCAGCCAGGTGCCGCTGGGATCGTTGGGCGTGACCGCGCCGGCGCGACCACCAAGAATCATCATCGCGATGGTGATGGCGACGCGCAGCACGAAGCGAAGGACGAAGTTGATCAACGGCACCTTTGGTTGGATGGGTTGCGGCGTCAGTTCAGTTGCGCCAGCAGCGCATCGGCGCCCTTGTCGACACCGGCATTGGCGGCCGCGAGCGCGCCGACGCTCGCCTTGATGTCGTAGGCGCCCGGGTATTGCTTGGTGACATAGGCGGAGAGCAGGCGCGAGGTCGTGGCGTCGAAGATCTCGACGCCGTAGATGACTGAGCCGGTCATCATCCCTTCGCCGTCACGCGCGGCCTGCACGCCGTTGTAGACGGCGCCCGCCATGTCGAAGCGGGAGAGCGTACCGAGCACCGGTGTGTTGGTGACGGCGCCGGTCAGCGTCAGCCGGATTCGCAGCGTGTTCGGCGCGCGCTCGCGCACCAGCATGAAGCGGCCGCGCAGCCGCTCGGCGAAGCGGGTCTGCATATAGGCAGCAAGCGTCGCCTTGTCCTTATCGGAGATGTCGGCGAACTGGTGGTCCTTGCCGCGGTAGACCACGACGGGCTCGAGGATGACTTTATTATAGGTGCGCCAGTCGGTCTGCGTGGAATAGCGGTAGGGCACGCGCCCGGACGCATCCGAATTGTCCGGCGCCATATAGGCGGAGGACGCCATCTCCGAATAGGGCACCGGCGCAACCGAGGCGCAGCCGGCCACGGCCGCGCCAAGCATCAGCGTTCCCAGACCGCGCAGGGCGATCGAGCGATCCATTCCAGACACTCCTCTTGGCTTTTCGAAGGGCGATGGCGACCGCAGCCGCGTTTACGGGACCAGACGCGGCTGCGGCCTTCACCATTGCCAGCCCGAGGCATCGTCCGGGGCCATGTCAGACGCCTTGGGCCGCCTCAGTGTTTCCAGTTATAAAACCGACCAGTTGGTTTGTAAAGTGCGGAAATTGCATCCCGACACATTTGGCCGCAGGCGCGGCTTTGGGCAGCGACCGGCAAGAATGCGTTAACGATGAATCAGGCGCGTTTGCGCGGGGTTGTGGCCCTCGGCGTCGCGCTGGCGCGCGGCCTGGCCGGCTTTTCCAGCACGCCCCACTGGCTGTCGTCGAGCAGGCGCACGAACAGGCGCTCGCGCTCCGCCTTTCCGATCGGCGACATGCCGAACAGCGCGCCCAGCAGAAGCCCCCTCGCCGCGGCCCAGCGCAGCATGGCGAGATCCGGATCGGCAGCCTCGGCCTTGATAGCCGCAATCGTCTTCAGATCGCTCTCGCGCGGCAGCGCCATCAGATCCGGATTCTCCACCATGGCCGCGAGCAACGCGAGCGCAGCCGAATTCGGCGTGTTGGCGGCCTCCCTCACCGTGGCGATCTCGGTGGCAAGCTCGGGGTTTTCGGACTCGGCGCGCGCTTTCGCGCGGTATGGCGTCGAAAACTCCTCGAAATGCGCCATCTGCCGCTCGAGCAATGCCTTCAGCACTGCTTCCTTGGTACGGAACTGGTGCATCACGCCGCCCTTGCTCAGGCCGCTCTCCCGCGCAATCGCATCGAGCGTCAGCCGGCCGGGCCCGTCGCGCGCAATGATCGCGATGGCCGCATCGAGCGCGGCGTTGCGAGACCGTTCGGAGCGTGTGGCATTGTCCATGGCGGACTTGTCTCCGTGACAGGACAATGAATCAAGTGAAAACAGGACGCGCTGTACATTTTTTGTGCGAACACTGTCGAGACTTTCATCTTGCGGCGCCGAATGAGACTGTGTGAGCCTCGATGGTGGATGGGGACTGGGATGGGCTGGCCGTCGCTTCGCGCGCGAGGACGTAGCGAAGCGTTTGCGGCCGGTCTCGCTTGAGAAAGATACGACATGCCAAAACGAGTGTTGCTTGGTCTCCTCCTGGCTTGCGGCCTCACGGCCTCGGCACTGGCGCAAGAGCCGAAAATGGGCGGCGTGATCAATGCGGTGATCCAGCCCGAGCCGCCCGGCCTGATGCTTGCGATGATCCAGAACGGTCCGACCCAGATGGTGTCGGGCAACATTTTCGAGGGCCTGTTGCGCTACAGCCCCAAGCTCGAGCCGCTTCCGGAGCTCGCCGAGAGCTGGAGCGTCAGCGAGGACGCCAAGACCTACACCTTCAAGCTCCGCAAGGGCGTCACCTGGCATGACGGCAAGCCCTTCACCTCGGCCGACGTGCTGTTCTCGATCGAGATGCTGAAGCAGACACACGCCCGTGCCCGCACCAACCTGGCACAGGTCGATAAGATCGAGGCACCGGACGATCATACGGTGGTCTTCACGCTGAAGCAGCCGTTCGGCCCGTTCCTCGGTATCTTCGAGGTCGGCTCGATGCCGATGGTGCCGAAGCATCTTTATGAAGGCACCGACTGGAAGACCAACCCCTACAACAACGCGCCGGTCGGCACCGGTCCCTTCATGTTCAAGGAATGGCAGAAGGGCTCGTTCATCCGGCTGGTCAAGAACCCCAACTATTACGAGAAGGGCAAGCCCTATATCGACGAGATCTACTGGCAGATCATCCCCGACGCCGCCGCGCGCTCGGTGGCGTATGAGACCGGCAAGGTCGACGTGTTGCCCGGCGGCTCGGTCGAGAACTTTGACGTGCCGCGGCTGTCTAAGCTCAAAGACACCTGCGTAACCGGCGCGGGGTGGGAGTTCTTCTCGCCACTGGCCTGGCTGTGGCTGAACAACCGCCAGGGTCCGCTCGCCGACAAGCGGGTGCGTCAGGCAGTCATGTACGCGATCGACCGCGATTTCGCCAAGGACGTGATCTGGAACGGGCTCGGCAAGGTCGCGACCGGTCCGTCGGCATCGACCATCAAATACTACACCGACGACGTGCAGAAATATCCCTATGACCCGTCCAAGGCCAAGGCGCTGCTGAAGGAAGCCGGCTACAAGGGCGAGAAGATCCGCATCCTGCCGCTCGCCTATGGGGAGACCTGGCAGCGCTGGGGTGAAGCCGTGAAGCAGAACCTGATGGACGTCGGCATGAACATCGAGACGATCTCGACCGACGTCGCCGGCGGCAATCAGAAGATCGGTGACTGGGATTACGACATCGCCTTCACCTATCTCTACCAGTATGGCGATCCCGCACTCGGCGTCGGCCGCAACTACATCTCCAGCAACATCGCGAAGGGCCAAGTGTTTAACAATGTCGAGGGTTATTCCAACCCGGAGATCGACAAGCTGTTCGCCGACGGCGCAGTGGCAACACCCGACTCCAAGCGCAAGGAGATCTACGAGAAGGCGCAGAAGATCCTGGTCGAGGACGTGCCGGTGGCCTGGATGCTCGAGCTGCAATTCCCGACCATCACCCGCTGCAAGGTCAAGAACCTGATCACCACGGGGATCGGGGTCAATGACGGTTTCAAGGACACATGGCTCGACAAGTGAGCGCGGTGCCCACCTCTCCCGCAGGGAGAGGTCGGATCGCATTGCTAGATGCGATCCGGGTGAGGGTTTACGCTCCCTCGTCGGACCTGATCCCCCTCACCCGCGCCTTCGGCGCGACCTCTCCCCGTCGGGGAGAGGTGTTCCTCGCGGCGAGACCGCCTCACCCAACGAACACTCGAATCTAGATGATCTCCTTCGTCGCCCAGCGTGTCGTGAAGGGCGTGATCGTCCTGCTCGCGATCGTCGTCCTCAATTTCTTCCTGATCCGGCTCGCGCCCGGCGATCCCGCCGTCGTGATGGCCGGCGAGGCCGGGGCCAGCGACCAGGTCTTCGTCCAGCAGCTCCGCGAAAAGTTCGGCCTCGACAAGCCGCTGCCCGAGCAGCTCTTCATCTACGTCAAGGGCATCGCGACCCTCGACCTCGGATTCTCCTTCCGCCAGCAGGCGCCGGTGGCAAAACTAATCTTGGAACGGTTGCCGGCAACGCTGTTGTTAACGATGACGGCGTTCGCAATCTCACTCGCGCTCGGCGTTCTCTTCGGCACCCTCGCCGCGCGCTTTGCCGGAACCTTCCTCGACACCGGCATCACCATCTTTGCATTGATCTTCTACGCCATGCCGATCTTCTGGGTAGCGTTGATGGGAATCCTGCTGTTCTCGGTCACGGTCGACTGGCTGCCGAGCTTCGGCTACGAGACGGTCGGCGCCAACCTCACCGGTTTTGCTCATGTGGTCGACGTCGCAAAACACCTGATCATGCCGGCGATGACGCTCGGCCTGTTCTTCATGGCGACCTACACCCGGATGACGCGCGCCTCGATGCTGGAGGTGAAGCGGCTCGACTTCGTCAAGACCGCGCGCGCCAAGGGGCTCTCGGACTCCGTGATCCAGCGCCGGCACGTGCTGCGCAACGCGCTGCTGCCCGTGGTGACGCTCGCCGGCGTGCATGCCGGCACGCTGATCGGCGGCGCCGTCATCACCGAGACCGTGTTCGCCTGGCCCGGTATCGGACGGCTGATGTACGACGCGCTGCTCCAGCGCGACTACAATCTGCTGCTCGGTGTCTTCGTGACCTGCTCGATCATGGTGCTGATCTTCAACCTCATCACCGACCTCGTCTATCGCCTGGTCGACCCCCGCATCGAATTCGCCGCATGAAACAGTTCTGGAAATCGATGCTGAGGAGCCCGAGCGGCGTCATCGGGCTTATCATCCTGTTGCTCGCGATCGCGGTCGCGGTGTTCGGGCCGATGCTGTTCCCGAACTCGCCCTGGCGCATGGTGCAACGGCCGTTCCTGCCGCCCTTCACGCTCTCGACCGCGCCGCTCGGCACCGACGCGCTCGGCCGCGACGTGTTCGCCGGCATGATTTTTGGCGCACGCGTCTCCTTGCTCGTTGGGCTCGTCTCCACATTGGTCGCGCTGGTCGTCGGCGTGCCGATCGGCGCCATGGCCGGCTATTTTGGCGGCAGGGTCGACGACGCCCTGATGCGCTTTACCGAATTCTTCCAGACCATTCCGAGCTTCGCGCTCGCGATCGTGCTGGTCGCGATCCTGCAACCCTCGATCTATTCGATCGTGGCCTCGATCGCGGTGGTGAGCTGGCCGCCGGTCGCGCGCCTCGTCCGCGGCGAGGTGCTGTCGCTGCGCACGCGTGAATATGTCCAGGCCGCGGTGGTGACGGGCCAGAGCAACACCTGGATCATCCTCCGCGAGATCCTGCCCAACGCGCTGTCGCCGGTGATCGTGCTGGCCTCGCTGATGGTGGCGACCGCGATCCTGCTGGAATCCTCGCTGTCATTCCTCGGCCTCGGCGATCCCAATTTGATCTCCTGGGGCTACATGGTCGGCGCCGGCCGCACGGTGATCCGCCAGGCCTGGTGGATCACAGTATTTCCCGGCGTTGCGATCCTGATCTCGGTGCTCGGGCTGAACCTGATCGGCGAAGGCCTCAACGACGCGCTCAATCCGCGGCTGTCGCGGGAGGGACGCTGATGATGACCGCCCCGCCCGCCGTCTCGATCAAGAACCTGCGCATCGCGCTGCCCAAGGGCGCCGAGCGTCCCTTCGCGGTCGACGGCGTCTCACTCGATCTTCGCCCCGGCAAGATCGTTTGCGTCGTGGGCGAATCCGGCTCCGGCAAGTCCATGTGTGCGCATGCGCTGATGGGGTTGCTGCCTGACACGGTCGACGTCACCTCCGGCGAGATCCAGTTTGAAGGCCGCGACCTGCTCAAGCTCGACGATGACGGCTGGCGCGATCTGCGCGGCCGCCGGCTCGCAATGATCTTCCAGGAACCAATGACTGCGCTCAATCCGCTGATGCGGATCGGCGACCAGATGGCGGAGATGTTCGAGGCGCACGGCCTGCTGACGCCGAAGGAGCGGCGCGCGAAAGCGCTGTCGCTGGCGCGTGAGGTCGGCCTGCCCGATCCGGAACGCATCGTGCGCGCTTATCCGCACCAGCTCTCCGGCGGCCAGCGCCAGCGCGCCATGATCGCGATGGCGCTCGCGCTCGAGCCTGCGGTGCTGGTCGCAGACGAGCCGACCACCGCGCTCGACGTCACCACGCAGGCGCAGATCCTGAAGCTGATCCGCAACCTCCAGCGCAACCGCAACATGGCGGTGATGTTCATCACCCACGACTTTGGTGTCGTCGCCGACATCGCCGACCAGGTCGTGGTGCTCCGCCATGGCAAGGTGGTCGAGGAAGGCCCCGCTGCAACAGTCTTCAACGAACCGCAGCATGACTACACCAAGGCGCTGCTCGCCGCCGTGCCGTCGATGGACCCGCCGCCCCGCAAGCCGCTCGACGATCAGCCCAAGGCCGTCGAGGTGATCGGGCTGGACAAGACTTACGTCACCTCCGGCGGCTGGTTTCGCGAAGACCGCCGTGTCGATGCCGCGCGCGAGGTCAATTTCAACATCCTCAAAGGCGAGACGCTCGGCCTTGTCGGCGAATCCGGCTCCGGAAAATCGTCGGTGGCGCGCCTGGTGATGCGGCTGATCGAGGCTGACCGCGGCACGGTGCGGATCGGCGACACCGATCTCACCTCACTCTCCGGCAACGCGCTGCGCGCCGAGCGCCATCGCATCCAGATGATCTTTCAGGATCCGTTCGCGTCGCTCAATCCCCGCCGCAAGATCGGCCACATCATCGCCGACGGCCCGATCGCGGCCGGCACCGATCCGAAGGTCGCATTCGATCGCGCCCGCGATCTCCTCAAGATGGTGGGCCTCGATGCCGGCGCACTCGATCGCTACCCGCACGAATTCTCCGGCGGCCAGCGCCAGCGCGTCGGCATCGCGCGCGCGCTCGCGCTCGAGCCCGAGATCATCGTCGCGGACGAAGCCGTCTCCGCGCTCGACGTCTCCGTGCAGGCGCAGGTGCTAAAGCTGCTCGAAGACCTCAAGGCGCGTCTCGGCCTGTCGATGCTGTTCATCACCCACGATCTGCGCGTCGCCGCCCAGATCTGCGACCGCATCGCGGTGATGCAGCGCGGCGCGATCGTCGAGCTGAAGCCGACCGCGCAGCTGTTCGCAGCACCTGAGCATGCCTATACGCGCGAACTGCTCGCGGCGGTGCCGGGTCGGAAAGAGCGCGCGCCAGCGGCGTGAGACAGCCGGTCGCAGTTGTTACTTGGCCGGCGGGTTGGTGTTATTCCAGGTCGGGACTGAGTTGGTCACGCCGACCGAGGGCCGGTTATACGTTCCGATCGACGGCGCCGTAACGGTCCCGACAGTCTGTCCAGAACTTCCATAGGTCGTGCCCTGCGTTGCTGGCGCTCCGGGGCTTCCGGTCGCGCTGCCTTGTGTGCCCGCCGCGGACGTCTGCGCGCCTACAGCGAATGGCGCCGCCGCCAATCCGAGAGCAATAAGGGCGGCAATGGAGTTTCTCATTGTCTTCATGGCTGATCCTTTCGGACACGGTCCCCTGGTCGCGTCGGCCGTTCGCTTGTCGAACCGCTCGTGCACTGAGTACCCCAACAACTTCACGCGCGCCAAAATGTGCCGCAAAGCGGTCATTGCGGGCGATAACACTTCATCACGACGCCGCGACGAGCACCTCCGGCCGGGCCCCGATGAGCGTGCGCCGTCGACGTGAGGTGGGCGGTATCCGGCTCGGCCTCCAACGATCGGGCCGAATTGAATCGCATCTGCCGAGAAGGCGCAGTCACGCGCTTTTTATTCCGCGTGACTGGCTGCACGGCTTCAAAGTGCAGCGCCGCACCCCACATCGTAATGGAATGATTTCCATCATCTGATGATGGTTTCACCAATCTGTTTGGAGGCCGCCATGGGCCAGGTTATTCAGTTTGTCTCTAAATCCGAGCGCGAACGCATTCGCCTTATTCAAGAAGCACGCGCGATCTATGACAGCATCTTCCCGTCGGCTGACCCGGCCGGCGAGCGGCACGACAAGGCTGCGACCGCCCGAAGCGACGCAGGAAACCTGGCGTGATCAAGATCGTCGCGGTGCTTTGCAGCCTCTCCTCTCCGGCCAATTGCCACGAGCAGATCGTCACAACCTCGGACTTCGCCGACGTATCGATGACGTCGTGCCTGATGGGCGCGCCGCAGCTCGCCGAATGGATGAACCAGCATCCGGCCGAGCGCCTGGCAGGATGGCGCTGCGTGATCGGCCAGCAGAGTCGCAGGGGCGCCTGAGACAGGTCGCGACCCTATTCGCGCAGCGCGATCCGGTTGAACCGTGACGGGCATGCCGCGCCAAGCTAGAGTGGCGTCGCTGCCTGGCAGAGGGGGAAGCCGGATGGAAGTCGCCAGCCTCGTTCTTCCTGTGTTTGCGATCATCGTCACCGGCTGGCTCGCCGGCGAGCTCGGTTATCTCTCCCGCTCGCTGGCCGACGCGCTGGTGCATTTCGCCTACAACGTCGCGATGCCGGCGCTACTGATCGTCACGATCGCGCAGGAGCCGGCGCGCAATCTCCTTGAATGGCGCTTCCTGCTCGCATTCGGCGGCGGCTCGTTGATCTGCTTCGTGCTGGTCTTCCTGGCGGTTCGCGCCGGCGGAAACCACGATCTCGCCAGCAGCACGATCTACGGCATGACGGCCGCGATGACCAATACCGGCTTCGTGGCGCTGCCGATCCTGCACGCCATCTACGGTCAGCCCGCGGTCCTGCCCGCCGCGGTGGCCACGGTGTTCGTGGCCGCCGTGATGTTTCCGATCACGGTCATCCTGCTGGAAAGGGACGCGCGCGGACCTGCGCATTCCGCTGGCCTTGCAAAGCAGATCCTGCTCAATCCGATGGTGCTGTCGACCCTCATTGGCCTCTTGTGGGCGACCACGGGCTTGCCGATACCAGCGGCAGTTGCGGCCTATCTCAACATGATCGCGGCGGCTCTGACGCCCTGCGCGCTGTTTGCCATCGGCCTCGGCCTGTCGCTTGACGGCCTGCGGTCCAACCTCACCGCAACCCTCGCGCTCGCAACGGTGAAGCTGGTGATCATGCCGCTGATCGTCTACGCCCTGTGCCTCGCCGGCGGCCTCAATCCACTCTACACGGTCGCCGCCGTCGTCTGCGCGGCGGTGCCGACGGCAAAAACCGTGTACGTGCTCGCACATGAGCACAAGGTTGAGGAGAAGCTGGTGGCGGCCACGGTGTCGATCACAACGATGCTGTCGGTCGGGACACTGCTGGTCGCGCTGTACCTGCTGTCGGGACTGGCGCCCGGCGCGCGTTAGGAAAGCTTCTTGCGCGACGTTCGTTTCGTCTTCGGCGCGGTCGCGCCTTGCTGAAAGCTGCTCATCACCCGCTTCGCATTGTCCTCGCAGCTCAGCCCTTCCGGCCTGGTCTCGATGGTCTCGATGACGGCGTGCAGACGCTCCAGGCTCTCGGCCAGGCGCTCGCGCAACGTCTCGATTTCGGCAGCCTTCCGCTTCAGCGCGACCAGCAGCTCGTCATGGTGCCGGGCGTCCAACCTTGCATCGAACTTCGGCGGCATCAGACGGCGAATCTCTTCAAGCGAGAACCCGGCATTCTGCGCGCTGGTGATGATCTCCAGCAGCATGACGGCGTCTCGCGTGTATTCGCGGTAATTGTTCGCGCCGCGTTCGACGGTGCTAATCAGGCCGCTCGCTTCGTAGAAGCGGATGCGGGACGCGGTCAGGCCGCTGCGGGCCGCCAGTTCTCCAATCCTCACGCCGGGCCTCAAAGGGGGTTGACCTTAAAGTTAACTTTAAAGGTAGGGTCAGACCTGGATCAAGACAAGAGTTCGATGAGATGGGTTCCATGACAGTGTTCGAGAAGCTGACGCTCCCCAACGGTTCGGTCATTCCCAACCGCATCGCCAAGGCGGCGATGGAAGAGAACATGGCCGACGCGGATCAGGCGCCGTCGCAGGACTTGCTGCGCCTCTACAAGTCCTGGGCGGATGGCGAGGCCGGCTTGATCATCACCGGCAACGTGATGGTCGACGGACGCGCGATGACGGGTCCGGGCGGTGTCGTGCTGGAGGACGACAGGCATCTGGACCAGTTCAAACGCTGGGCCGAGATCGGCCGCTCCAGAGGCGCGCAGATGTGGCTTCAGATCAACCATCCGGGCCGCCAGATGCAGGCCAATCTCGGCCAGAAGACGTTTGCCCCCTCAGCCGTGGCGATGGACCTCGGCAAGATGTCCAGTCGCTTCGCCGTGCCGGAGGCAATGACCGAGGATGTCATCGCCGAAATCATCAGGCGCTTTGCGCGGACGGCCCAGCTGGGCGAGCAGGCCGGATTTACCGGCGTGGAGATCCACGCCGCGCACGGCTATCTGCTCAGCCAGTTCCTGTCGCCGCTCATCAACCGCAGAACGGATGCGTGGGGCGGCTCGCTCGAGAACAGAGCGCGCCTGCTGCTGGAAGTCGTGAAGGCCGTTCGCGCCATTGTCTCTCCGGGATTCGCGGTCGCGGTCAAGCTCAACTCCGCTGACTTCCAGCGCGGCGGCTTCAGCAGCGATGACGCGCGTCAGGTGGTGGAGATGCTCAACCATCTCGACGTCGACCTCGTGGAGCTCTCGGGTGGGAGCTACGAGGCGCCGGCGATGCAAGGGCAGTCGCGCGACGGCCGCACGCTCGCGCGCGAGGCCTACTTCCTGGAGTTTGCCCGCGACATCAAGACGGTGGCGCGGATGCCGCTGATGATCACCGGAGGCATTCGCCGCCGCGCAATTGCCGAGCAAGTGCTCGACAATGGGATCGACATGGTCGGCATCGGCACGGCGCTGGCGATCGACCCGCATCTGGCGCGCGACTGGCGCCTCGGCAAGGACTCAGCTCCCGAACTGCAGCCGATCACATGGAAGAACAAGACTCTGGCCTCGCTCGCCAGCATGGCCGCCGTCAAATTCCAGTTACGACGATTAAGCCGCGGCGGAAGCCCCGATCCAAAAGTGTCGCCGCTCTGGGCCCTGATCCTGCAACAGGTCGCCACCGCATTCCGGACGCGGCAGTATCGGCGATGGATCGCGCGGCGTTCGGCGCCGAAGGTGTCGTTCGCGCCTGATCCCATAGCGCGTCGCGCCGGAACATGACGAGACCGGCAAGACCTACTTCGGGTTGGTGTTGCTCCAGGTCGGGACGGCGTTGGTAACACCGACCGACGGCCAATTATAGGTTCCGATCGACGGCGCGGTCACCGTCCCAACCGTCTGTCCGGACGTCCCGTAATATGTCCTCGGTTGTGCGGCGACCGATCCGGCGCTTCCATAACTCGGCGACACCGCGGGCGCGATGTAGTGCCGGCTGGACCTGTAGCGTTTCGCGTCGGCCGCGAAAGGAGCTGCGGCCAGCCCGGTCGTGATGAGTGCGACGATGGCGAGCTTGATGCTTGTCATGGCTGATCCTTTCGCCGGTACCTGTTCTCCCAGCTGGTCATTCATCGGAAAATGTCCATGGGATCCCCGTTCATAACTCCGTGCGCGGCAGGAGGTGCCCGAGCGCGCTGCCTTCGGATGGACCCGAATCAGCGCTAGTGCATTCACCTCGACGACTTCGCGCATTGAGGCGACATGACCGGCCCCGAACTGAAGCAACTCCGCGACGACCTCTCCGACGTTCTTGAGCAGAAGCTGACCACGGCCGATATGGCCAAGCTGTGCGGATTGCCGGAGAAGGGCGGCGCCGACACGATCCGGCGCTGGGAAGTGCGCGGCCCGACGCTGTCCGCGACCAAGGTGCTGCGCGTGCTGGCGATGGCGAGTGAGCGCTATCCGATCATGGAGAAGTTCGACATCTTCGATCGTCACGACGTTCGCGAGGAAGACCGGCCCGCAAAGCGCGCCGCGTTCCGCGCGCAGATGCGCGACGAGGTGCGGCGGCGTCTTGGTTAACGCAAAGCGCCGCGCAGGTTACCCGAGGGCTTAGGAATTAAGCCTTCCTTCATCACTTCTTAAGCCACCGTTAAGCACGAAAAGCATTTGCGGCCCAATAAGTTAGGTTGGGTGCTGCTGTGCCATGCATGTGACAGCATTTTCGTCGAAAGCAAGCTATCTGCATAACCAACGCGGCGCGGAAAGCGCGCCTGCCGGGGACCTCTGTGTTGGAGTTTGGACGATGAAGAAGATTCTGTTTGCGACCGTGGCGCTGCTCGTGGTGGGCGCGGCTGCGCCGGCCGTTGGCGCCGATCTCGGTGCCCGCCCCTATTACAACAAGGCGCCGGCCTACGCCGCGCCGATCTACAACTGGACCGGCTTCTACATCGGTGCGCATGTCGGCGGCGCGTTCTCCAGCGACAACAATTTCAACGGCCTCTCCACCGGCAACAACGGCAACGGCCGTTTCCTCGGCGGCTTGCAGGCCGGTGCGGATTGGCAGGTCAACCCGAACTTCGTGATCGGCGCCGAGGCCCAGTATTCCTGGCTTTCCGGCAATGTCGGCGCGGTATTCCCAGGCGGCATCGCCTACACCAATGACCAGCGCGGCCTCGGCTCGATCACCGGCCGCGTCGGCTACACCTGGGGTCCGGGCCTCGTCTATGTAAAGGGCGGCTACGCTTATTCCGACAACAACGAGAAGGTGACGGTCGGCGGCGTGCCGGTCGCCTTCGTCATCAATGGCGATCACCGCAACGGCTACACCGTCGGCGCCGGCATCGAGTACATGTTCGCCCCGAGCTGGTCGGCCAAGGCCGAGTACCAGTACTACAATTTCGGCGACGCACACTTCACCGGAGGCCCGTTGGTGGGCACCGGCAACTTCACCACCGACGACCACACCTTCAAGGCAGGCGTCAACTACCGCTTCAACTGGGCGAGCCCGGTCGTCGCGCGTTACTGATCGCGCCTGAAAAAAATCCGTTCGTAATCAAGGGCCGGCCTCGTTGCCGGCCCTTTCGTTTTCGCTCTGCGGAACTTGCGCAAGCGTTTGTGCAACTTGCGATTTTTTAACCCGCCGCACGGATACTGCGCGGCGAAAATATAAGATTACGGGTGTGGGGGAATTTCGATGGCGATCCGTCTGAGCGTTGGCAGTTTCTTGGGCCGATTCAAGCCTCGTTTCAAAATGCCGAAATGGGGTCTGCGCGGCAGCCTGTTTGCCGCTTTCGCCGTGATCGCAGGCATGGGCCTGGCAATCGCAGCCGGCGCCGGCTACGTGTTCAACCATCTGGGCTCGACCATGATGGATCTGAGCGGCCGCGACATCCCGCGCCTCGCCGCAAGCCTTCAGCTCGCCTCGCAGAGCGCGACGCTCGCGGCACAAGGCCCCGGCCTCTTGGCATCGCCGTCCGACGAAGCGCTGAACGAACGCACCAAGAACGTGAAGGAGATCCAGCGGCTCGCCATGGCCAAGCTTGGCGAGATCATCGAGCTCGGCGCCGATGCGCAGACCGCGAACGCGCTTCGCGACACCACCAAGAGCATCGACGAGGCAACGCAGAGCCTGGTCTCGGCCGCGCGCGAACGGCTCGACACCGGCGCGCTGCACGAGAAGCAGTATGAGGCGCTGCGCAAAGTGCAGCTTTCGTTCGTCGGCGCCGCCAGCCCCGCGATGCTGGATGCGCAGACGCGCCTGAACGCGATCCTCGGCGCGGCCGAAGTGTCCGCCGACGATGCCACCGAAGCCGCCCGCACCGTCGCGCAGATCTCGACCATCTCCGCCAACGGCAATCTGATGGCTGCCGACATGATGGCGGCGCTCTCGGCCAACAACAGCGACACGCTGGAGGCGATCGAGAAGGAATTCAAGGCGACCCGCGACCGCGTCAAATCGAACCTCGAGGATCTCCCGAACTATCCCTCGATGCAGGCGATGCGCGACACCGTGCAAAAGCTGTTTACCTTCGGCGAGGGCAAGACCGGCGTGTTCAAGATCCGCCAGAAGGAGCTCGACGCCATCGACTACGGCCAGACCATCCTGGACGAGACGCGCAAGCTCAATGTCGGCCTCGGCATCAGCGTGCAGCAGCTGGTCGATGGCGTGCAGAAGGAGACCGACGCGTCGACCTTCCAGGCCCGTCAGGAGATTTCACTCGCGACCACTGCGGTGCTGGCGCTGGGTGGGCTCACTTTGATCGGCTCGGCCCTGTTCGTCTGGCTCTATGTCGGCCGCAACATCCTGCGCCGCATCCGTGAGCTTCAGCGCGCCATGCAGCTGCTCTCGGCCGGCGACCTCGACACCGAGATCGTGCGCTCCCGGCAGAACGACGAGATCGGCGCGATGAAGGAAACGCTGACAGTGTTCCGCGACAGCATGATCGAGGCCCGTTCGCTTGCGAGCGAGCAGGACAAGGATCGCGTCGTCAAGGCCGAGCGTGCCGCCCATATGGAAGCGAAGATCGCCGAGTTCGAGGGCACGGTGCGCTCCGCGCTCGGCAATCTCGCACAATCGGCCAATTCGATGCAGGCAACCGCGCAGAGCATGTCCAACACCGCAGACCAATCCAACGCGCTGGTGAACGCGGTCGCCTCCGCCGCGGAGGAGACCTCGGTCAACGTGCAGACCGTGTCGTCCGGCACCGAGCAGCTCTCCTCCTCGATCGAGGAAATCAGCAAGCAGGTCGTCACCTCGGCCGCGATCGCCAGGAAGGCGGTCGACGAAGCCGGCGCCACCGACGCCACGGTGCAGAGCCTCGCCGACAGCGCCAGCCGCATCAGCGTCGTGGTCGACCTGATCCAGACCATCGCCTCGCAGACCAATCTGCTCGCGCTCAACGCCACCATCGAAGCGGCGCGCGCGGGCGAAGCCGGCCGCGGCTTCGCGGTGGTCGCTTCCGAGGTGAAGAGCCTCGCCAGCCAGACCGCCAAGGCAACGGAGGAAATCCGCACGCAGATCGCCAGCATGCAGCAGGTCACGACCTCGGCGGTCGGCGCCATCCAGGGCATCGGCCGGATCATCGGCGAGATCAACGACGTCACCACGACGATCGCAGCCGCGGTCGAGGAACAGGGCGCGGCGACCCGCGAGATCGCCCGCAACATCCAGCATGCGGCCGGCGGCACCAGTGAGGTCTCCAGCAACATCGTCGGCGTCTCCACCGCGTCGGCCGAGGCGGGTGCTGCGGCAGGTGAAGTGCTGAGCGCCTCGGATGCGCTCCGCCGCGAGGCCGACATGCTGCGCGGGGAAATCGATGCATTCCTCAACAACATGCGGGCGGCGTAAGACGCCGGCGGCATCGGGACTGCGCTCCCTCTCCCGCTTGCGGGAGAGGGTCGGGGAGAGGGTGTCTCCGCAACGGGAGAGCCCCAATGAGGAGATAGCCCTCACCTGCGCCTTCGCGCGACCTCTCCCGCAAGCGGGAGAGGTAAGTGGAATTCGCGGCGCGACTGTCCCACATCACGGAAAAATCCAACCCGGAATGACCGCTATGCGGGCGGGCGGCGCGTCCTTTTTCGGCTGGCGCCCCGCTCGCGCTGGGTTTAAGCCGGTAACATGAACGCGAAACCTGACACCGTGCAGTCCTCGGCCGAGGCTCTGCGCTATCCCTGGGAACAGCATCCCGGCCCCGAAGATGTCGTCGAGATCCGGCCCGGCGTATTATGGGTGCGGCTGAAGCTGCCGTTCCGCCTCAACCATGTGAACATCTACCTGCTCGCCGACGGCGACGGCTATGCCATGGTCGACGCCGGCTTCGGCAACGAGGAGACGATCGAGGCCTGGACCAAACTGTTCGAGGGGCCGCTGAAGGGCGTCACCATCACGCGCCTGATCGTCACGCATTCGCACCCGGATCACGTCGGCCTTGCGGGCTGGATCGTCGAGCGGTTCGACTGCCCGCTGGTGATGTCGCAGGTCGAATATCTGCAATCGGTCTATCACCAGAACCGCGGCACCGAGGAGCGGCGCGAGGCGCAGCGGCTGTTCTTCCGCCGCCACGGCATGGACGAGTCGCTCACCGAAAAGCTGCTCGGCCGCGGCCAGGATTATCTCAAGCGCGTCTCGGTGCTGCCGCCGTCCTACCGCCGCATCTCGCATGGCGACGAGGTCGTGATCGGTGCGCGCCGCTTCAAGGTCATTACCGGCGGCGGTCACGCGCTCGACCAGGTGATGCTCTATTGCGCCGACGACAAGCTGTTCCTCTCCGCCGACCAGGTGCTGAGCAGGATCTCGCCCAATGTCAGCGTCTGGGCGGTCGAGCCCGACCAGAATTCGCTCGGCGAATATCTGGCCTCGCTCGCGAGCCTCACCACGACGCTGCCCTATGATCTGCTGGTGCTGCCCGGCCACGGCGTGCCGTTCTACGGATTGAAGACGCGCATCAAGCAGCTCGCTGACCACCATGAGGAGCGCTGCCGCCTGATCGCGGAAGCCTGCCGCGAGGTGCCGCAGACCTCGCGCGCCCTGGTGCCTGTGGTGTTCAACAAGCACGTGCTGGACGAGCACCAGATGGGCTTTGCCGCGGGCGAGCTCGTCGCCCACGTCAATTACATGATCGTCGAGGGCCGGCTGACAGCCGAGGCCAAGGACGGCGTGCTCCAGTTCAGCACGACGTGAGTGTTTTCTTCGCCTCTCCCCGTAAGAACGGGGCGAGGGAGCGCATCGTCACTGCCCGCACTATTTCATTTCATCTGCGCGATCGCGTGCAGTGCCGCGATGTAGCCGAACGGGCCAAGCCCGCAGATCACACCGGTCGCCACGAACGAGATCTTCGAGTGCCGGTGATATTCGTCGCGGGCGTGGATGTTAGAGATGTGGACCTCCAGCACCGGGCCTTCGAATGTCTTGATCGCGTCCATGATCGAGACCGAGGTGAAGGAGAGGCCGGCCGGGTTGATGATGATGGCATCGGCATCCTGCCGTGCCGACTGAATCAGATCGACGAGTACGCCTTCATGGTTGGATTGGTGGAAGGCGAGCTTGAGTCTTAATTTTGCCGCCGCCTCCTCGCAGCTCGCATTGACCTGGTCGAGCGTCGTGGTGCCGTAGATATGCGGCTCGCGGATGCCGAGCATGTTGAGGTTGGGGCCGTTGAGGATCATCACGCGCTTCATGAGAGGTCCTTTCAGGAATCATCCGCTGAACCACGGCGAGCCGCGTCTATCGCACTGCAACATCGCAAATCGCCGTGAACTTGATCGGCATCAAGTTTCAAATCGCACGATAGGGCATTTTGCCCAAATGCCCTGCCCGCCCAAATGTGGGATAGCGCATAGACATTAGAGCTGGAAAAGCTCTAAGAAGATGCGGCCCCTTGGTTCCGTCTCAGGTTTTTGCCGATGGATTACAACCAGTTCTTCAATTCCGCGCTCGATCGCGTCCACACCGAGCGGCGCTATCGCGTGTTCGCCGATCTCGAGCGCATCGCCGGCCGGTTCCCGCACGCGCTCTGGCACTCGCCCAAGGGCAAGCGCGACATCGTGATCTGGTGCTCGAACGACTATCTCGGCATGGGCCAGCACCCGAAGGTGGTCGGCGCCATGGTCGAGACTGCAACGCGCGTCGGCACCGGCGCGGGCGGCACGCGTAACATCGCCGGCACACATCATCCGCTGGTGCAGCTCGAGGCCGAGCTTGCCGATCTCCACGGCAAGGAAGCCTCGCTCCTTTTCACGTCCGGCTATGTCTCGAACCAGACCGGGATTGCGACCATCGCTAAGCTGATCCCGAACTGCCTGATCCTGTCGGACGAGCTCAACCACAATTCGATGATCGAGGGCATCCGCCAGTCCGGCTGCGAACGGGTCGTGTTCCGCCACAACGATCTCGCCGATCTCGAAACGCTGCTGAAGGCGGCAGGTCCCAGCCGGCCGAAGCTGATCGCCTGCGAGAGCCTTTACTCGATGGACGGCGACGTCGCCCCGCTCGCGAAAATCTGCGATCTCGCCGAGAAATATGGCGCGATGACCTATGTCGACGAGGTTCATGCCGTCGGCATGTACGGCCCGCGCGGCGGCGGAATCGCCGAGCGTGACGGCGTCATGCACCGGATCGACATCCTCGAAGGCACGCTGGCGAAAGCGTTCGGCTGCCTCGGCGGCTATATCGCGGCCAACGGCCAGATCATCGACGCCGTGCGCTCCTACGCACCGGGCTTCATCTTCACCACCGCGCTGCCGCCGGCGATCTGCTCGGCCGCGACCGCCGCGATCAAGCACCTGAAGACCTCGAGCTGGGAGCGCGAGCGCCACCAGGACCGCGCCGCCCGCGTCAAGGCGATCCTCAATGCCGCCGGCCTCCCGGTGATGTCGAGCGACACCCATATCGTGCCGCTGTTCATCGGCGATGCCGAGAAGTGCAAGCAGGCCTCCGACCTCCTGCTCGAAGATCACGGCATCTACATCCAGCCGATCAACTATCCCACCGTCGCCAAGGGCACCGAGCGCCTGCGCATCACGCCCTCGCCCTATCACGACGACGGCCTGATCGATCAGCTCGCCGAAGCGCTGCTGCAAGTGTGGGACCGCCTCGGCCTGCCGCTCCGCGAAAAGTCGCTGGCGGCGGAGTAGGCGTTTTCTCTCTTACCCTCCCCTGGAGGGGAGGGTAAGTGCCGCGCTCGGCCACACCTTAACGACAACCCCGGTTCCCGCCCCCGCTCCGGCATTTCGCTGTCGCCTCTACCCGCCTAACGCGCTAGATTTGCGAGCGAAAATGAGAGCGGGCGCGCCCTCGCGCCCAGGGAGAGCGCGCTCGCCATGCTGCACGACTGGGGCGTGATCGCCGCCGCCTTCGGCTATATCGGCTTCCTGTTCCTGGTGGCGAGCCATGGCGACCGGCGCTCGCCGGTCGGCCCCGGCCGCGCGTCCGGGCTGATTTATCCGCTGTCGCTGGCGATCTACTGTACCTCCTGGACCTTCTTCGGCTCGGTCGGCTTTGCCACCCGCACCTCGACCGACTTCCTCGCGATCTATGTCGGCCCGATCCTGATGATCGGCCTCGGCGCCGGCGTGCTCCGCCGCGTGATCCAGCTCGCCAAGGCCCACAACATCACATCGATCGCCGACTTCATCGGCGCGCGCTACGGCAAGAGCCAGGCGGTGGCAGCGACCGTGGCGCTGATCGCGATCATCGGATCGGTGCCCTACATCGCGCTCCAGCTCAAGGCGGTGGCGTCCTCGCTCGAAACCATCCTGAGCGAGGACCAGGCCTTCTCCCACATCCCGATCCTCGGCGACATGGCGCTGATGGTGACGCTGGCGATGGCCGCCTTCGCTGTGCTGTTCGGCACGCGGCAGACCGATGCGACCGAGCACCAGCACGGCCTGATGCTGGCGGTTGCGACCGAATCCATCATCAAGCTGATCGCGTTCCTCACCGCCGGCATCTTCGTCACCTTCTGGATGTTCTCGCCGCACGAGTTGATCGAGCGCGCCATGAAGACGCCGGAGGCGGTGCGCGCCATCGACTATTCGCCGTCGATCGGCAACTTCCTGACCATGACGCTGCTGTCGCTGTGCGCGATCATGCTGCTGCCGCGCCAGTTCCACGTCAGCGTGGTGGAGAATTCCTCGGATGCCGAGGTCAGCCGCGCGCGCTGGCTGTTCCCGCTCTATCTCATCGCCATCAATGTGTTCGTGATCCCGATCGCGCTCGCCGGGCTCGTCAGCTTCCCGTTCGGCGCGGTCGATCCCGACATGTACGTGCTGGCGCTGCCGATGGAGGGCGGCGCGGGCCTTCTCAGCGTCGCCGTCTTCGTCGGCGGCCTGTCGGCGGCAACCGCGATGGTGATCGTCGAATGCGTCGCGCTCTCCATCATGGTCTCGAACGACCTCGTGGTGCCGCTGGTGCTGCAACGACGGCCTGAAGGCCGCACCGGGGCCACCGATTTCGGCGATTTCCTGCTGCGCTCGCGGCGGCTTGCGATCTTCGCCATCATGGTGATGGCCTACTTCTACTATCGCGCGCTCGGCAACACCCAGCTTGCCGCGATCGGCCTGCTCTCCTTTGCCGCCATCGCGCAGCTCGCGCCCAGCTTCTTCGGCGGGTTGTTGTGGCGGCGGGCCACCGCGCGCGGCGCAATCGGCGGCATGCTGGTCGGCTTCGCGGTGTGGCTCTACACGCTGTTCATGCCGAGCTTCATGGACTCCTCGACCGCAGGCATCCTGCTGCTGCAACACGGGCCGTTCGGCATCGAGGCGTTGCGGCCGCAGGCCCTGTTCGGCGCCGATCTGCCGCCGCTGATGCATGGCGTGGTCTGGTCGCTCTCGCTCAACATCCTCACCTATGTGCTGCTGTCGCTGGCGCGGCAGCCCTCGTCCATCGAGCTCGTGCAGGCCGATCTGTTCGTGCCCAACACGCTCGCCCCGATCGCCCCGAACTTCCGCCGCTGGCGCACCACCATCACGGTGCAGGACATCCAGACCACGGTGGCGCAATATCTCGGCCCCGACCGCGCCCGGCATTCCTTCGAGGCGTTCTCCGCGCGACGCAATATGCGGCTGGAGCTGTCGGCCCCTGCCGATTTCGAGCTGTTGCAGCATGCCGAGCACCTGATCGCCTCCTCGATCGGCGCCGCATCCTCGCGCCTCGTGATGTCGCTCCTGCTGCGCAAGCGGACCGTTTCCGCCAAGGCGGCGCTCAAGCTGCTCGACGATTCCCATGCGGCGCTGCATTTCAACCGCGAGATCCTCCAGACCGCGCTCAACCATGTGCGCCAGGGCATCGCGGTGTTCGACGCCGACCTGCAACTGATCTGCTCCAACCGGCAGTTCGGCGATCTCCTCAACGTTCCCCCGCATTTCATCCAGTTCGGCACGCCGTTGCGCGAGATCCTGGAATTCATGGGCGTGAGCAATCCCGACGATCCGGCCGAGCGCGAAGCGATGCTGGAGCGGCGGCTCGCGGCCTACACCACCGACAGCGAGCCGTATCTGGAACGCCTGCCGGAACGCCACATGGTGATCGAGATCCTGACCAACCGCATGCCCGGGGGCGGCTTCGTCATCACCTTCACCGACGTCACGCCCACCTTCGAGGCCGCCGAGGCGCTGGAGCGCGCCAATGCGACGCTCGAGAAGCGCGTGCGCGACCGCACCGAGGAGCTGACCCGGCTGAACTCGGAGCTGGCACAGGCCAAGAGCTCGGCGGAGGACGCCAGCATCTCCAAGACGCGCTTCCTCGCGGCCGCCAGCCACGACATTCTCCAGCCGCTCAACGCCGCCCGGCTCTATGTCACGAGCCTGGTCGAGCGCCAGCACAATGGCGAGGAGACGCGGCTGGTCGAGAACATCGACGAATCGCTGCAAGCCATCGAGGAAATCCTCGGTGCGCTGCTCGACATCTCCCGGCTCGATGCCGGCGCGATGGCGACCTCAATCTCGAGCTTCAAGATGGCCGATCTGATGCGCTCGCTGGAGATCGAGTTCGCGCCGATCGCGCGCGCCAAGGGCCTCGACCTCACCTTCGTGCCCTGCTCGCTGCCGGTCGAGTCGGACCGGCTGCTGCTGCGACGGCTGCTCCAGAACCTGATCTCGAACGCGATCAAATACACCCCGCGCGGCCGCGTGCTGGTCGGCTGCCGCCGCCGCGGCGCTTCGCTCAAGATCTGCGTCTACGACACCGGCGTCGGCATCCCCGCGGTCAAGCGCGGCGAGATCTTCAAGGAATTCCACCGCCTCGAGCAGGGCGCGCGGATCGCGCGCGGCCTGGGGCTCGGGCTCTCGATCGTCGAGCGGCTGGCACGCGTGCTCAATCACGGCATCGCCATCGACGCCAACGCGAGCGGCGGCTCGGTATTTTCCGTGACCGTGCCGACGGCGAAGGCGGTGACGCTCACTGCCGCCGTGACCAGCGCGACGCCGCTGGCGCGCACGCCGATCTCGGGCGCGTTGATCGTCTGCATCGAGAACGACGCCGCGATCCTCGACGGCATGCGCACGCTGCTGAAGGCCTGGGATGCCGAGGTGATCGCGGTCGCCGATCCCGAAGGCGCGATCGCCGCGATCGAGGCCGCCGGCCGCCGCGTCACCGGCCTGCTCGTCGACTATCACCTCGACCGCGGCAACGGCATCGCCGCGATCCGCGACATCCGCCGCCGCTTCGGCGACACCATCCCTGCGATCCTGATCACCGCCGACCGCAGCCCCGCCGTGCAGCTCGCCGCGCGCGAGGAGAAGATCGCTGTGCTCAACAAGCCGGTAAAGCCGGCCTCGCTGCGCGCCCTGCTCGGGCAATGGCGCACGCAGCAGATGGTGGCGGCGGAGTAGGGGCTGCGTAGCTTCGCGGTCTGCGTCCAACCAAGGCGCGAAACAAAATGGCGAAAACAACCCCATGCACAGTAGCTGACTTCAGATAAATCAAGCGATTGCTGATTTTACGAAATTCTGTTGCCCCGTCGGGCAAAACAGGGGTATGATGCCATCGTCGCAAGGCTTGGGATCCAAGGCTTGGGATCCAAGGCTTGGGATCCAAGGCTTGGGATCAAAGGCTTGGGATCGAAGCAAAACTCAGCAAACGGCGCGGCGCGAATGCACGGTCGTGCAAGCCTCCAAGGAAGGCGCGATCGCAGCGAGAGAGACTACCCCGTCGGCGTGCCCTGCTTCCACTGGCCGCCGGCGATCTTCGCGGCCGCGATCACGGCCTGGGTCCGGCTCTCGACGCCGAGCTTTTGCAGGATCGCCGAGACATGGGCCTTGATGGTCGCCTCGGAAACGCCGAGCTCGTAGGCGATCTGCTTGTTCAGCAGTCCCTCCGACAACATCATCAACACCCGCACCTGCTGCGGCGTCAGCGTCACCAGGCGGTCACGCAGGCGGGTCATGTCGGGATCGGCGGCAGCCGACAGGTCGGTGTCGGCAGGAACCCAGACGTCACCCTCCATGATCTTGAGGATGGCGTCGCGCAGCGTCTCGACGCCGAACCGCTTCGGGATGAAGCCGGAGGCGCCGAAATCGAGCGAGCGGCGGATCGTGGCGCTGTCGTCGGAGGCCGAGACGATGACGACCGGGATCGCCGGATATTGCGCGCGCAGATAGATCAGGCCGGAAAAGCCGGAGATGCCGGGCATCGAGAGGTCAAGCAGGATCAGGTCGACGTCGGAGGTCTGCTCCAGCAGTTTCGTCAGATCCTCGAACGATCCGGCCTCGTCGATCTTCGCCGTGCTCAGGACGCCCGCCACCGCCTGCCGCAGCGCATCGCGGAACAGCGGATGATCATCGGCAATGATGAGATGGGTGGAGGGAGCGTTCATCGATCTCTTGCTGTCGTGCGCAACCGGGGGCAGTAGGCCGGACCGGCGCCGCGGTCAATTCTTCCCCGACCGGCCGTGGCATGCAAGGGCACATTATTCCTTTGCGGGAAAGGGGTTAATCCGCCACCCCGTTCCGCCGCGCTGCACTTTAGTTCGGCACGGTCAGTTGCGCGTCGGTGCGCAAGGCCGAAAGTCGTATTGGGGCGAGTTTCACGCCGATGTTACCTTGGGGGCAAGACCCAGATTGATCCGGGCCCTGTCCGGACAGTTGGGACGCGAGGAAACGAAATTCGGGGAGCGCATTCACGATGTCCACAATGGCTGCAACGTCGGTACGATCCGGCGGCATGACGAAGGATGAGCGGTTCGTCATCCTCGCATCGTCACTCGGCACCGTCTTCGAGTGGTACGATTTCTATCTCTACGGGTCGCTGGCCGGCATCATCGGCACGCAATTCTTCACCATCGCCGGCGCCGACGGCAAGCCGATGTTCGACCAGGCCACGCGCGACATTTTCGCGCTGCTGGCCTTTGCGGCAGGCTTCCTGGTCCGCCCGTTCGGCGCGATCGTGTTCGGCCGCGTCGGCGACATCGTCGGCCGCAAGTACACCTTCCTCGTCACCATCCTGATCATGGGTCTGTCGACCTTCATCGTCGGCCTGCTGCCCGGCGCCGCACAGATCGGCATCGCGGCGCCGATCATCCTGATCGGCCTCCGTCTGCTGCAAGGCCTCGCGCTCGGCGGTGAGTATGGTGGTGCGGCGACCTACGTCGCCGAGCATGCGCCGCAGGGCAAGCGCGGCTACTACACCTCCTTCATCCAGACCACTGCGACGCTCGGCCTGTTCCTGTCGCTGCTGGTGATTCTGTTCACCCGTTCCGCAACCGGCGAGGCTGCCTTCGCAGGCGCGCCCGGCTCCTATTGGGGCGGCTGGCGCATTCCGTTCCTGGTGTCGGTGCTGCTGCTCGGCATCTCGGTCTGGATCCGTCTACGCCTGAACGAATCGCCGGTGTTCCAGCGCATGAAGGACGAGGGCAAGGGCTCCAAGGCGCCGTTGACCGAAGCCTTCGGCACCTGGAGCAACGCCAAGATCGTGATCCTGGCGCTGCTCGGCCTGACCATGGGCCAGGCGGTGATCTGGTACACCGGCCAGTTCTACGCGCTGTTCTTCCTGCAATCGATCCTGAAGGTCGACGGCTACACCGCCAACCTCCTGATCGCCTGGTCGCTGCTGCTCGGCACCGGCTTCTTCCTGGTGTTCGGCGCGCTGTCCGACCGGATCGGCCGCAAGCCGATCATCCTGGCAGGCTGCCTGATCGGCGCACTGACCCTGTTCCCGATCTTCAAGATGATCTCGACCAACGCCAATCCGGCGCTGGAAAAGGCCTATGAATCGGTGAAGGTGCAGGTGGTGGCGGATCCCGCAGGCTGCGGCGATCTGTTCAACCCGGTCGGCACGCGCGTCTTCACGGCGCCTTGCGACACGGCGCGCGCCTTCCTCGCGCAGTCGTCGGTGAAGTACGCGACGGTTCCGGGACCAGCGGGCGCGGTGAAGATTGTCGTCAACGACAAGGAAGTCCCCTACACGGACGCCAAGACGTCGAACCCCGCGATCACCGCGGCGGTGCAGGCGGCCGGCTATCCGAAGCCGGGTGACGCGGGCATCGTCAAGATGTCGAACCCGTTCGACATCTTCCGTCCGCAGGTGTCGGCGCTCATCGGTCTGCTGTTCATCCTCGTGATCTACGTCACCATGGTGTACGGCCCGATCGCGGCGATGCTGGTCGAACTGTTCCCGACCCGCATCCGCTACACCTCGATGTCGCTGCCCTATCATATCGGCAACGGCTGGTTCGGCGGCCTTCTGCCCGCGACCGCTTTCGCGATCACCGCATCGACCGGCGATATCTATTCCGGCCTGTGGTACCCGGTCGTCTTCGCGGCGATCACGGCGGTGGTCGGCTTCCTCTTCGTCCCCGAGACCAAGGACGTCGACATCACCAAGACCTGATCGCCTCGCACGATCTGGACAAAAAGCCGGCCGCGGAGCGATCCGCGGCCGGTTTGCTTTTGGGGTGTTACGAATTGCCGCCGATAAATTGCAGCACGATTTCGCGCCGGTGCGGTCGCGCGCGATGCTCGACCAGATAGATCGCCTGCCAGGTGCCGAGCGCGAGCGCGCCATTGATCACCGGCACATGCAGCGACGTCGCCGTCAGCATCGTCTTGACGTGCGCCGGCATGTCGTCCGGCCCCTCGGTGTCATGAGTCCAGGGCGCGCTCTCCGGTGCGAGGCGCGACAGCGCGGTGGCGAGATCGACCAGCACCGAAGGGTCGGCGTTTTCCTGGATCGTCAGCGAGGCCGAGGTGTGACGGATGAACAGCGTCAGCGCACCGTCGCGGGCGCGGGCCTCGTTGATGAACTTGGCAACTTCGCTGGTGAGATCGGTGAAACCGCGGCCGGGCGTCTGCACGGTGAGTAGTGACGATACGATCGTGGTGGCTTGCACCGACGATGGCGCCGAGCGCGTGATGGATTTGGCAGATGTCATGAAAGGTCTCTCAACTCGAAAGCTGTCGTAGGGTGGGCAAAGCGAAGCGTGCCCACGAATCCGCACGACAAGATCAAGGTGGTGGGCACGGCGTAAGAACGCCTCTGCCCACCCTACGGCACCTCGCCAAGACCTAAATCTTCCCCGACACGTCCTTCTGCACGCGGTTGGCCATGTCGATCAGGCGCCGCCAGGCCTTTTCCAGGAACGACATCACGCGATCCATGTCCTGATCGCTCGGCAGCGGGATCTCGATCTTGCGATCGCCCTCGGCGATTTTCGGCTCGGCCTTCTTCAACGGGTCGGATTTCGGCAGCGCCTCGTCGATCTTGCCCGACACGGTCGGCCCCGCGGCGACCTGCTCCTTCAGCCTCTCGACCTCGGCCTGAAGCCGGCCAATCTCGGCATCGAGCGCGGAGCGTTCGTCGGGGACGGCATAGCAGGCCCAGCCTGAATCGTTCTTGGTACAGGTCGAGACCGTGCCGGTGCGGGTGTCGAGCCGCAGCACGCCTTCGGGGATCGGCGTCATGCTGTAGCGGCCGTTTTCGCTGTCGGGCGCGGATTGCGCGGCGACGAGCCCGCCGCTGGTGATCATCACTGCGGCCAAGGCCGCAACCGCTAGAGGTCTCATCGCACTCTCCGCCACTACGCGCTGGTGGCACATTCCGGGATTCTACACCCGCACGGGCAAAGGCGTATTGCTCCGTCCGCCAAATCCGCCGCCAAAAGCGCGTTCGCGAAATCAACAATTGCGCCGCCCCCTTTGATCCCGGCGGCGCGGCGAAATGTCGACCACATCGGCGGATCGCGCAGACGGCTGCTGCGGTGCGGCGTCACGCTGTGTGCAGCGCCCGCCAGTACGACGATATTATCAATGAAATCATATACATAGAAGAACACGACGCAATCGTGACTTGGCTTGACTTGATTATGAGCGGTCAGTATGGTCCGCGCGGCTTTTGAGGGTGGCGGGCGTAATTTCCATTCAACCGCAGCGTTTCGGGTCTTCGTGGCATGGCTCAAGGCACGGGACACGGCGAGAATGGAGATCGCGATAGATCGCCCGAGGAAGCTGCGCTTTCCGAACGGCTCGGAAATCTTGATCAGCGGTTGTCCGAATTACGCGGCCGCCACATCAAGACCGAGCAACCCACAGGTGACAGTGGAGACGGAGCGGCCAGAGCCTCGGCGATGGCGCTTGGTTTTCGGTTATCCTCTGAGTTGGTCGCCGGGGTCGTTGTCGGGGCGGGGATTGGCTGGGGGTTCGACCGCTTGCTGTCGACGTCGCCTTTCGGATTTATCGTGTTCCTGCTGCTGGGCTTCGTGGCCGGCGTGGTGAACGTGGTGAGAACGGCGGGCGCGGGTCAAAGGCGCGGTGGTTCTTAAGCGATCCGCACAGGAGAGGAATGATCGTGCCGGCTTTGCCGGTGCGGGCCGGCCCGGCCGGCAGACCGAGACCAGCCGGCATCGCCCGGCAGACCAAGAGATGCCGCGCCGATGAAAATCGATCCGATCCACCAGTTCAACATCGAGCCTCTCTTCACGATCGGCCATATCGGCAATCAGACGATCGCCTTCACCAATTCATCGCTCTACATGCTGATCGCCGTGGCGGTCATCTCGCTGCTGATGCTGGCGAGCGGGACCCAGCTGGTTCCCGGGCGCCTCCAGTCGGTCGCCGAAATCTCCTACGAGTTCGTCGCGTCGACGATCCGTTCGACCGCCGGCGCGGAAGGCATGAAATTCTTCCCGCTGATCTTCTCGCTGTTCATGTTCATCTGCGTCTCGAACCTGATCGGGATCATCCCCTACACCTTCACGATCTCGAGCCATCTGATCGTGACGGCTGCGCTCGCGCTCCTGGTCTTCTTCACCGTCCTGATCTACGGCGTCGCCAAGAACGGTCTGAAATTCTTCTCGATCTTCGTGCCCCACGGTGTCCCCGGCTACATCCTGCCGCTGGTGATGTTCATCGAGGTCCTGTCGTTCTTCCTGCGGCCGGTCTCTCACAGCGTCCGTCTGTTCGCCAACATGCTGGCCGGCCACATCGCGCTGAAGGTGTTCGCGGGCTTCGTCGCCATGCTCGGCTTCTCGCTCGGCGCGATCGGCTGGGTCGGCGGGGTGCTGCCACTGGCGCTCACCACCGCGCTGTACGCCCTCGAGATCCTGGTCGCGTTCCTGCAAGCCTATGTGTTTGCGATCCTGACCTGCATCTACCTCAACGACGCCATTCATCCGGGACACTGAGCGGTCCGGGGAATTTCCACCCAAAACCCAATCTTTCTTCCAAGGAGTCTAAAATGGATCCGGCAGCAGCAAAACTTATCGGCGCGGGCATCGCATGCATCGGCATGGGCGGTGCGGGCGTCGGCGTGGGCGTGATCTTCGGCAACTACCTCGCCGCAGCCGTTCGCAACCCGTCGGCCGCTCAGGGCCAGTTCGGCAACCTGATCTTCGGATTCGCCGTGACCGAAGCGCTCGGCATTTTCTCGCTGCTGATCGCGCTGCTGCTGCTGTTCGTTCCGCTCTGAGGACGACGTTCTTCGCGTCGCTTCGACCGAAGCGGCGCGCATGACAGCAACAGGAGATCTCCATGGCTGAGAGTCATGGCGGCGCAAAAGGTCCCGCGGCAGGCGCCCACACCGAGACCGAAGGCGGTCACGGTGGCGGCTTTCCGCCGTTCGAGAGCAGCACCTTCGCTTCACAGCTGGTGTCGCTCGCGATCTTCTTCGTCGTTCTTTACGTGGTCGTGTCCAAGCTCGCTCTGCCGCGCGTCGGCGGCGCGATCGAGGCGCGTCAGAACAAGATCGAGGGCGACCTCGCTGAGGCGCAGACGCTGAAGGACCAGTCCGACTCGGCGCTGAAGGCCTATGAAGGCGAGCTCGCTTCGGCGCGCACGCGGGCACAGGCGATCGGCAACGAATCCCGCGAGAAGGCCAATGCGCAGGCGGAAGCCGAGCGCAAGGTCCTGGAAGAGCAGCTGGCGGCCAAGCTCGCCGGGGCGGAAAAGACCATCGCCTCGACCCGCGCAACCGCCATGAGCAGCGTCCGCGGCATCGCGGCCGATGCGGCAGGCACCATCGTGCAGCAGCTCACCGGTGTCGTTCCGGATGCGACGTCGGTCAATGCCGCCGTTGATGCGTCCTTGAAGGGTTAGTCGACATGTTCTTCGATCCTGAAACCTGGGTCGCCATCGCCTTCGTGATCCTGATGGTCGTGTTCGGCTATCTCGGGGTGTTCAAGTCGGCGATGTCGGCGCTCGACAAGCGCGCCGAGCGCATCAAGGCCGAGCTCGACGACGCGACGCGCCTCAAGCAGGAGGCCGCCAAGGTGCTCGCTGACTACAAGGCGCGCAGCGCCTTGGCCGAGCGCGAGGCTGCCGACATCATCGCCAACGCCAAGACCGAAGCCGAGCGCATCGCGACCGAGGCCAAGGCGAAGATGGAAGACTTCGTCGCCCGCCGCACCAAGACCGCGGAGAGCAAGATCGCGCTTGCCGAGGCCCAGGCCCTGGCCGACGTCCGCGCCGCGGCCGCGGAAGCGGCCGTCACGGCGGCTTCCACGATCCTGTCGCAGTCGGTCAAGGGCCAGGTCGCCGACGACCTGCTCGCCAAGGGCATCACCGAGGTTCGGCAGAAGCTGAACTGAGGACGAAAGGCCACATCAATCAAAAAGCCGGCGCGATGAACGCCGGCTTTTTTATTGTCTGAAAGACTCTCGTGTCCCGGACGCGGTGCGGCATGAAATGACGCGACGCAGAGCCGGGACCCATACATCCACGGCTTCTGGGCCCCGGCTCTGCATCGCACCGCTACGCGCTGCGCCGCGTCCGGGGCACGAGACCTATTTCTTCTTCCCTCGTGCCTTCGGCTCGGGCGACAGCGCCTGCGGGTCGAAGCCGACGTAGAAGACATAGGAATCGGCGGTCGCAGCCGACGGCACCGGATAGGTCAGGTCCTCGGCGACGAAGGTGAACGGCACGCTGCCGCCTTCCGACATCTCGACCGTGGTCCGGTAGGCCTTCGAGGCAATCACCTTCTCGCCGACGCCGCCCAGCACCACGGCGACACGCAGGGGCACCTCGACCGTGGAAGGCGCTCCGGCCGGGCCTGCGATGACGCGGCCCTGGATGCCGATGCGCGCGGTGATCTCGGCGCCATTGCGGATACATTCGCGCGCCATCTTGGTGATGGAGGCCTGGTAACGCACGTCATTGCCGACCGCCGGCTTGCCCGTCGCCCCGACCCCAAAGGTGGAGGCGCCTGCGCGCACCGTGACCTGGGGACAATCGATGTCGTCATCGGCCGGCTGGCCCGGCGCGGGCGCCGGCTTCGGCTGGGCTGGCTCGTCGGACTTGCCGCCGAACAGGCTCTTGAAGCGGTCGGTCAGCGACTGCGCCCCGACCGGCGAGACGGCCGCAAGCGAAACCGACAGCGCCAGCGCGATCGCCGACCCCCGCCGCAACGCCTTCCGCAACGAGCGAAGCTCCTTCATGAACGCCTGTACTCCGTGACAATATCCCGGCCAATCGCCGGCCGGCCAGCGGGTTATATCGTCAAAATCGGCGATCCCAAGGCAGGAAAACAAGGCGGGACAAAACCGACTTTGGCCGCATACACGGCCCGGCCTAGCCGCGGAAATCCTCGTGCAGCAGGCCGAACAGCAAATGATCCTGCCAGACCCCGTTGATGCAGAGATAGCGGCGCGCCAGGCCCTCGCGGGAGAAGCCGCATTTCTCCAGCACCCGGATCGACGGCGAATTGGTGGGGATGCAGGCGGCCTCGACACGGTGCAGATTGAGCTCGCCGAACAGCGTCGGCAGCAGCACCCGAAGCGCCGCCGTCATGTAGCCGCGATGGGCATGGGGCTGGCCGACCCAGTAGCCGATGGTGCCGGCCTGGACGATGCCGCGTCGGACATTGGCGAGCGTGATGCCGCCGACCATGGCGCTGTCGAGCTCGCGGAAGATCAGGAAGGGATAGGAGCGGTCCGCCGCGATATCCTCGGAATAGCGGCGCAGGCGGCGGCGGAAGCCGGAGCGGGTGAGGTCGTCCGAAGGCCAGATCGGCTCCCAGGGCGTCAGGTAGTCGCGGCTGCTCTCGCGCAGATGTGCCCACTGCAAAAAGTCGGACATCTGCGGCGCCCTCAGCAAAAGTCCGTTGCCGCGCGGCGCGAGGGCGGCAGGTCCACTGGATGGCAGGCGAAAGAGGGCCATGGTGATGCTTCCCGGGGCGGTCGCCCGTGCGCGGCTCCTAATGCAGCCGCGCCTTGGCGCGCGCCCGGGTCAATCCTTCCGCAAAAGACACCGCCGTGTCCAGACCCCTGCCACTGCCCAATGCGACAACCGCAGGGCGGCTGCGCGAAAGCAGCGCACGCGCGGCATCGCGGGTCGATTCGACGCTGACGGCGTCGATCCGGGCCACCAGCTCCTGCACCGTCTGCGGCCGACCATAGGCCAGCACGTGGCGGGCGAGCTGCTCCGCACGCGACGAGCAGCTCTCCAGCGCCATCAACAGCCCGGCCTTCATCTGCGCCTTGGCCCGCGCAATCTCGGCCTCGGTCAGCGTTTCCACGGAATCATTCATGATGTCGACCACGACTTCCATCATCTCCGGCGCGTCGGCAGGATCGGTGCCGGTGTAGAGGCCGAAGAAGCCGGTATCGGTATAGGGCGCGTGGAACGAGTAGATCGAGTAGCAGAGGCCGCGCTTCTCGCGCACTTCCTGGAACAGCCGCGACGACATTCCGCCGCCGAGGATGTTGGTGAAGACCTGGAGCGAGAACAGCGACAGATCGGTCTGCGGCACGCCTTCGAGCGCCAGCGTCAGATGCGCCTGCTCGAGCTCGCGATGCACCACCTTGGCGCCGCCCTTGCCGAACATGGCCGCCTGCGGCTTCGGCCCCGGCGTTCCCTCGAAGCTCGCGAAGCGTCGCTCGACCTCGGCCACGACCTGCTTATGATCGACGGCGCCGGCGGCCGCAACGACCATGTCGGGCCCGCGGTAATGCGTCGAGAGGTAGCCGCGCAGCATGTCGCGGTTGAAGCCACGCAGCGTCTTGGCGGTGCCGAGCAGCGAGCGGCCCATCGGCTGATCGGGATAGCAGAGCTCGTTGAGATGCTCGAACACGACGTCGTCCGGCGTGTCCTGGGCGGCGCCGATCTCCTGCACGATGACGTTCTTCTCGCGTTCGAGCTCGTCCGGCTCGAAGGCGGGATTGGCGAGGATATCGGCGAGCACATCGAGCGCCAGCGGCACGTCGGCCTTCATCACCCGGGCATAGTAGGACGTGGTCTCGGTCGAGGTGCCGGCATTGAGGTCGCCGCCGACCGCCTCGATCTCTTCGACGATCTCGCGCGAGGAGCGCCCGGTCGTCCCCTTGAACGCCATGTGCTCGAGCAGATGTGAGATGCCGTGCTCGTTCGGCTTCTCGTCGCGGCCACCGACGCCGGCCCAGACGCCGAGTGCGGCGGTCTCGAGATGAGGCATATTGTCGGTGACGACGGTCAGGCCGGACGCAAGCTTGGATATCTCGACGCTCATCCGGCAACTCCCTGTTTTGCGGCGCGGCTGACCGACAGCACGAACCGCTCGACCTCGGCCTGATCGTTCTTCATCACCTTCATGTGTTCGGATTTGGTCATCAGACCGTCGAGCCAGGCCGGCAGTTGCGGCCGCTGGCCGCAGGCGGCCTCGACGGCATCCGGGAATTTCGCCGGATGCGCGGTCGAAAGCACGATATTGGGCACGGTGGTGTCGGTGGTATCGCGATCAGCGACGGCGAGCGCCACCGCGGTATGAGGATCGACCAGCTCGCCGGCCTCGCGCCAGGCGGCCCGGATCGCAGCCGCGGTCTCGGTCTCATCCGCGCGCCCGGCATCGAATTCCTCGCGGATGGCGGCGAGCGTCGCATCCGGCAGCACGAAGCGCCCGGACTGTTTCAGCTGCTCCATCAGCCGGCGCACGCCGGCCGCATCGCGCCGGCCGGCCTCGAACAGCAGCCGCTCGAAATTCGAGGAGATCTGGATGTCCATCGAGGGCGACGCGGTGGCGTGCACCTCGCGCACCTCGTAGATGCCGGTCTTGAGCGTGCGCGCCAGGATGTCGTTGACGTTGGCGGCGATGCGCAGGGTGCGCACCGGCAGCCCCATGCGCTTGGCGACATAGCCGGCAAAAATGTCGCCGAAATTTCCGGTCGGCACGATGAAGTCCACCGCACGCGCCGGCGCACCGGCGGCGACAGCTGAGGTGAAGTAGTAGACCACCTGCGCAACGATGCGCGCCCAATTGATGGAATTGACGCCGGACAGCGAGGTTGCATCGCGGAAGCGGTGGTTGTTGAACATCCCCTTCACCAGCGCCTGGCAATCGTCGAAATTGCCTTCAATCGCCAGCGCGTGGACGTTGGCGGCGCCCGTCGTCGTCATCATCCGCTGCTGCACCTCGGAGATGCGCTTGTGCGGAAACAGCACGACGAGGTCGACATTCTCAAGCCCGGCAAAGGCCTCGACCGCGGCGCCGCCCGTGTCGCCGGAGGTCGCGACCACGATGGTGGTGCGCTGGTCACGCTTGGCCAGCACATGGTCCATCAGCCGCGAGATCAGCTGCATCGCCACGTCCTTGAAGGCGAGCGTCGGACCGTGAAACAGCTCAAGCACGAACTGATGCGGCGACATCTGGCGCAGCGGCACCACCGCCGGATGACGGAAGGTGGCATAAGCCTCGTTCGCCATGCGGCCGAGCTCGGCGTCGGAAATCTCGCTGCCGGCGAAAGGACGGATCACGTCGACCGCGACCTCCCAATAGGGGCGGCCGAAGAAGCCGGCGATCGTCTCAGCCGACAGAAGCGGCCAGGTCGCCGGCACGTAGAGACCGCCGTCGCGGGCAAGCCCGGTCAGCATCACGTCGCAGAAGCCAAGCTCGGGGGCCTCGCCCCGGGTCGAGATATAACGAGTCAAACTACCCTCCAAAGGCCCGCCCGGCCTGAGTCCGAGCCTTAAGCCTTTGATTTTACGATGTTCCTAGGTCGCCGCCAGAGGCGCTTCCGGCACCATAGAGGGTTTTACCGCATCGGGAAACCGCTTCCGACCCGACGAAAAAGGGCTGCGGCGAAGCCGCAGCCCTTCTCTTGGAAGGTCTGTCGTTGATGTGTGCAGACCGGTTTGCTTCGTTCGGGACGCCACCCGCTGAACTGTTCGTCCAAGCTTTCGTCGCCTGTCACGGAATCGTCAAGGCCAAAACCGCGCGCGCCGACCTTTGTTCCTGTTTTTCCCGATACGCATCAGGCGGTGCGATCCCTGACGGATGTCAGTTCATCCCGATTTCCACCGCGATCCGGATCAGGTCGGAATGGTTCTTGGCCCCTAATTTCTGCTTGAGCAGGGATGTCGTGTTGGCGACGGTCTTGTAGGAAATGCCGAGCGCCTCGGCGACCTCGACGATCTTGTTGCCGCGCCCGAGCAGGCGGAGAATCTCGAGCTCGCGCGGCGTCATCTGCGAGGCCGGATTGGCCTTGATCGCGGCGCCGGAGAACGTGACGGCTTCCGCGAGCTGCGGCGAGATGAAATTGTCGCCGGCAGCGACCTTGCGTACCGCCTTCACGAGTATCTTGGGATCGTCGCCCTTCGAGACATAGCCTTGCGCGCCCATCTCCACGGCCCTGACGACAAGAGCCGGATCATCATTGGTGCTGAACATGATGATCTTCGCGTCCGGGTCGTCCTTGCGGATCCGCCGCATCAACTCGAACCCGGAAACGTCTGGCAATGTGATGTCGATGACGGTGACGTCGGGGCGCTTGCTGACGAAAGCGCGATGACCGGATTTGGCGTCGCTGGCTTCGTCGATCCGAATCGAATTGTCGGAGGCAAACAATGATCGGCAACCAAACACAACGACGGGATGATCGTCGACGATCAACAGGCGGGTGGCCGGCTTGACTGTGTCTTGCATTGTTCTTGCTCGCTCTCCCAACAGATAAGCGAACGGGAATAAATGGAAAGCACGAAAAACCGAACCGAGCTAGAATTAGCCTAATGTGGAGGCCCTGCTAGGCGCGACAGGCCGCACGGCAGGGATGCCTTACGCAGGTCAGGCCGCCATTTCGCTAGCAGCAACCGTGATCCGGCGGGCTCTGTCGTGCTGGTTCGCAAAGCGTGCTGTGAATCTTGCCTTCCGGACCGAAGCGGAACGTGGCGCGAATACGCAACTCGCCGGCAACGGAATATTCGAGATCGACGCCATCGGGCACGGGATTGATCTCTTCGAGGCCAAAGCCCGCCGACGAGAAAGCGGCAAGCCGCGGTCCCCAATAGGTTTCGAGTTCACGCCGTCCGCGATAGAGATGCGTGCCATTGCAACTGCATTCCACCTGACCATCCTCGGCATAGAGGTCGAGCAGAGTCGCGAGGTCGCCTCTGCGGCAGGCATCCACCCAATCGATAACAAGTCCCATCTGATCAAAATCACGCACGCCAAGAATCCTGTCTGCCGCAGAAAGAATTGAGCGCGGCTTAGGATCACCCTCGTGAATATGTGCTGAACAATAAAGCCCGGACAATTGCGGGTTCCCTCCGGGAACTTACGGACTCGCTCCGCCTTGGCGTCGTCCTCGCACCCAAACGAAAAATGCGATCAGCACGGCGAACGCGAGCGCGAACCAGGTGATCGCATATTGCAGATGATCGTCCTTCAGATTCACGTCGAGCGCACCCGGACGCGGAATGCCGTTTTCTGGCACCGGCTTTTCGAGATCGACGTAGAATGGTGCGACGGCGCCCCAGCCGAGCGCGCTTGCGATCGCCAGTTGATCGCGCACGAACCACAGCCGCTTGTCGCGACTCTCCGCCGGCGTGAGCAGGCTTGGTGCTTCCGGAAAACGCAGATAGCCGGTGAGCGCGACGGGCGCGCCGGTGACGAGCTTCTTCACCGCGCGATCCTCGACGCTGCGATCCTGCATACTGTTCTCGACGAAGCCCGCGTCGATCACGACGATCTCGCCGCTCGCGAGATGCGCCGGCAGGAAGGCCCAGGTGCCTGGGCCGGAGGCATCCTTGCGTACGGCGGAACCGGAGGAATAGACCATCGCATCCGGCGACGCCGCATAGGTCGCGATGAAGCTGACGCGGCGAAATTCGTCGCGCGCGGGCGTCAGCATGGCCCATTGCGCCGGCGGCGGCAGCGCGACCGGTGCGTCCGCTAGACGCTCGGTCAACGCAGCGATCAGCTCGTGCTTGGCGATCCGCCGCTGCAACTGCCAGACGCCAAGCGCGACGAAGACCGCGGTGAGGAGCAGCGTGAACAGCGCGAAGCCGGCCACACGTGGCTTGCGCACGGTCTCGTTCATTTCGCGCGGTCGACCAGCCGGCCGGGAGCCGCCTTGTGGTGGAATTGCAGCGCGATCAGCAGCGACTTCATGGCACGCAGCGGCAACAGTGTGGTGGCGAGGATCAACGGAAACCACAGCACCGCATGCAGCCAGAACGGCGGCTGGTACTTGACCTCGACGACAAGCGCGCAGCCGACCACGATCGCGCCGGCCAGCATGATGATGAAGATCGCGGGGCCATCGCCGGCATCGATGAAGGCATAGTCGAGACCGCAGCGCTCGCAGGCGGGAGCGAGCGTCAGGAAGCCCGCATAGAGCTTGCCATCACCACAGCGCGGGCATTTGCAGGCAAGCCCGCGCAGTGCGCTTTGCAGGACGGTGATCTGGGGCTCGGGCGTGCCGTCGATGTCATTCATTGCATTCGAATCTAGCACAATTTCGGCCGAAGCCTCGCCCAATGAAAAGCGAAAGGGCGGCCTTGTGGCCGCCCTTTCCCGATTGATCTGTCGCGGCTCAGTGCGCGCCGTGCGCCATGGTCTCGGCGCCGTGTCCCCAGACATAGATGCAGAGGAACAGGAACAACCAGACCACGTCGACGAAGTGCCAGTACCAGGCGGCGAACTCGAAGCCGAGGTGCTGGGTCGGCGAGAAATGGCCGGCATAGGCACGCGCCAGGCACACGATCAGGAAGATCGTGCCGACCAGCACGTGGAAGCCGTGGAAACCGGTCGCCATGAAGAAGGTCCCGCCGTAGACGTTGCCCGCGAACGAGAACGCCGCGTGGCTGTACTCATAGGCCTGCACGCAGGTGAAGGTCGCGCCCAGCAGGATGGTGAGGATCAAGCCATACTTCAGGCCCTGGCGATCGTTCTCGAGCAGCGCATGGTGCGCCCAGGTGACCGTGGTGCCCGACGTCAGCAGGATCAGCGTGTTGAGCAGCGGCAGATGCCAGGGATCGAACGTCTCGATACCCTTCGGCGGCCATACGCCGCCGAACAGGGCTTCGCGGGTCGCATGAACGGGATCGGCCGGGAACAGCGCCGCGTTGAAATAGGCCCAGAACCAGGCGACGAAGAACATCACCTCGGAGGCGATGAACAGGATCATGCCGTAGCGATGGCTGATCTGCACGACGCGGGTGTGGTCGCCCTTGTACTGGGCTTCCTTGATCACGTCGCCCCACCAGCTCGCCATGGTGTAGAGCACGCCGACGGTGCCGATGCCGAACACGATCGGCGCAGCCGAGTACATGTGATGCATCCAGCCGATCGCGCCGACCGCCATGATAAAGGCCGAGATGGATCCGACCACGGGCCACGGAGAGGGATCGACCAGATGGTAGTCGTGGTGCTTGCCTTGCGCGGTTGCCATTTGCGGTCTCTCTCCTCAATCCCGTGCCTATCAGGCACTTATCCCCTTAGTCCAACCCCTGAGCGTCAACCCGGCGGCTGGAGATTTCCCTTGCGTTTGTTGTCATCGCCGGATGCGAGCGGCTTCACCACCGGATCCTTCACCGGATAGAACGTGTAGGACAGCGTGATGGTGCTGAGCCCGTCATTGTCGTGATCGTCGACGATCGACGGATCGACGTAGAACACCACCGGCATCTCGCGCTTCTCGCCAGGCGCCATGGTCTGCTCGGTGAAGCAGAAGCAGTTGATCTTCTGGAAATACGACCCGACCGTCAGCGGCGCGACGTTGTAGGCGGCCTGCCCTGAGGTGGTGCGCGCGGCCTGGTTGGTCACGGTGTAATAGATCGTGGTGACCTGGCCGATATTGACCTCGACCTCGGTCTGCTCAGGCTCGAACTTCCAGGGCAGGCCGGGCGCGACGTTGGAATCGAAGCGCACCGCGATCTTGCGTGCGATCGGGCCGGTGGCAGGCGCCGAGGTGGCGACCTGGGTCGTGCCGTTGAAGCCGGTGGCGCGGCAGAACCAGTTGTAGAACGGCACCGCGGCGTAGGACGCTCCGACCATCAACGCGACCACGCCGCCGCAGATCGAAGCGACCAGCACATCGCGGCCGAGGCCCTTCCTGGCCGTCCGGCTCTGATCCTGCGATATGGTCGGCTTCTGATCCATCTTCCCCTACATCGGCCGAACTAAAACCGCTGGTCCCTTGACCATGGTGACGGCGAAAAACAGCACGACGAGAACACCGAGCGCGAGCGCGATCGCGATCGAGCGCTGGCGACGGCTTTTCTGCTGCGCCTCGGTGAGGACGATTCCATCTGGCTCGGGTTTGTCAGCCATCCCAGCCTCATGCGCCCCCAACCATCGGAGCAAGCGCCCGGACCATGACCTCGGCCAGCAGGGTCGCAAACAGCGCGAACAGATAAAGGATGGAGAAGGCAAACAGCTTTCGCGTCGCGCGCAGCGATTGGCTGCGCTCGCGACGGATATAGACGTTGGTGGCGAGCACCAGCATGCCGGCACCGAGGATCAGCGAGACGATGCCGTAGACGGCGTCGAAATAGCCGAGCGCCCATGGCGCGGCGGCGACTGCGATCAGCACGATTGTGTAGAGCAGGATCTGGAGGCGCGTCGCGTCGGGGCCGGCGACGTTGGGCAGCATCGGAATGCCGGCCCGCGCGTAATCGTCGGAGCGGAACAGCGCCAGCGCCCAGAAGTGCGGCGGCGTCCAGAAGAAGATGATGGCGAACAGCAGCAGCGGCTCGACGTCGACCGTGCCGGTCACCGCGGCCCACGCGACCACCGGCGGCAGCGCACCGGCGGCGCCGCCGATCACGATGTTCTGCGCGGTCCAGCGCTTCAGGCCCATCGTGTAGATCACGACGTAGAAGAAGATGGTGAAGGCGAGCAGCGCGCCCGCGATCCAGTTGACGAGGATGCCGAGCGTCATCACCGAGAAGAAGGCGAGCGTCATGCCGAACGCCGTGGCCTCGGGACGGGTGATGCGGCCGCGCGGGATCGGACGGTTCGCCGTGCGCGACATCTTCGCGTCGATGTCGCCCTCGAGCGCCATGTTGAGTGCGCCGGAGGCACCGGCGCCGACGGCGATGCAGAGCAGCGAGGTGATCGCGAGCACCGGGTGGAAATGCCCCGGCGCCATGGCCATCCCGACCAGCGCGGTGAAGATCACGAGCGACATCACCCGCGGCTTCAACAACGCGATGTAATCGCCGACCTCCGCTTCGGAGATCCGGGGATTGAGGTCGATGGCATTCTGATCGAGGACGGACACTTAAACCTACTCGCTTCGTGATAGAGCCGCAGCGCCCGTCACGGGCGCCGCGGGGTTTTGCTTACTGCACGCGGGGCAGCACTTCGAACTGGTGGAACGGCGGCGGCGAGGGCAGCGTCCACTCCAGCGTGGTCGCGCCAGCGCCCCAGGGATTGTCGCCCGCCGGGACCTTCTTCATGAAGGCGTCGAGCACGCAGTAGAGGAAGATCAGCACGCCGAAGCCGGAGATATAGGAGCCGATCGAGGAGATCAGGTTCCAGCCCGCGAACGCGTCGGGATAGTCGACATAGCGGCGCGGCATCCCCGACAGGCCGAGGAAGTGCTGCGGGAAGAACACGAGATTCACGCCGACGAAGGTGAACCAGAAATGCGCCTTGGCCAGCGTCTCGTTGTACATGTAGCCCGACATCTTCGGGAACCAGTAGTACCAGCCGGCGAAGATCGCGAACACCGCGCCGAGCGACAGCACGTAGTGGAAGTGCGCGACGACGTAGTAGGTCTCCTGGAGCACGCGGTCGACGCCGGCATTCGCCAGCACGACGCCGGTGACGCCGCCGACCGTGAACAGGAAGATGAAGCCCACCGCCCAGATCATCGGGGCGCGGAATTCGATCGAGCCGCCCCACATCGTGGCGATCCACGAGAAGATTTTTACGCCGGTCGGCACCGCGATCACCATGGTGGCGGCGACGAAATAGGCCTGCGTCGCCGAGGACATGCCGACCGTGTACATGTGGTGCGCCCACACCACGAAGCCGATGCCGCCGATCGCGACCATGGCGTAGGCCATGCCGAGATAGCCGAACACGGGCTTGCGCGAGAAGGTCGAGACGATCTGGCTGATCATGCCGAAGCCGGGCAGGATCAGGATGTACACCTCGGGATGGCCGAAGAACCAGAACAGGTGCTGGAACAGCACGGGATCGCCACCGCCGTCGGGCGCGAAGAAGCTGGTGCCGAAATTGCGGTCGGTGAGCAGCATGGTGATCGCGCCGGCGAGCACCGGCAGCGACAGCAGCAGCAGGAACACCGTGACCAGGATCGACCACACGAACAGCGGCATCTTGTGCAGGGTCATGCCCGGCGCGCGCATGTTGAAGATGGTGGTGATGAAGTTGATGGCGCCGAGGATCGAGGAGGCACCCGCCAGATGCAGCGAGAGGATCGCGAAGTCGACGGCCGGGCCGGGATGGCCTGAGCTCGACAGCGGCGCGTACATGGTCCAGCCGGCGCCGACGCCGTTGGCGCCGGGCTCGCCCTCGACGAAGGAGGAGCACAGCAGCAGCGCGAAGGAGGCCGGCAAGAGCCAGAACGAGATGTTGTTCATGCGCGGGAACGCCATGTCCGGCGCACCGATCATCAGCGGCACGAACCAGTTGCCGAAGCCGCCGATCATCGCCGGCATGACCATGAAGAAGATCATGATCAGGCCGTGGGAGGTCACGAACACGTTATAGGTGTGCGTTTCGTGGAATATCTGCACGCCCGGATACATCAACTCGGCACGGATCGCGATCGACATCGCGGCACCGATGATGCCGGCAATGACCGCGAAGATCAGGTACATCGTGCCGATGTCCTTGTGGTTGGTCGAATAGACATAGCGCCGCCATCCGGTCGGATGGGCGTGCTCGTCATGTCCATGGTCTTGGGCGTGATCGCCGTGTGCCGCTGCGCTCGTTGCCATTTTCAAATCCTGCCTTGCGTCCCATGCGGACCTTGTGTGGTCCCGCCCTTTATGTCGCTTTCAGTCCCTCAAGCCGTCGCCCGGCGCTTATTGCGTCGGGCCGGCTGCGGAGGCGAAAGTGCTGGTGCCGCCGCTCGCATATTTCTTCTTCGCCGATTCAACCCAGGAGGCGAACTCCTGGTCCTCCACGACGCGGATCGCGATCGGCATGAAGGCATGGTCCTTGCCGCACAATTCCGAGCACTGTCCGTAGAACATGCCGGTCTTGGTGGCCTTGAACCAGGTCTCGTTCAGCCGGCCCGGAATGGCGTCGATCTTGACGCCGAAGGCCGGCAGCGCAAAGGCGTGGATGACGTCCGCGCCGGTGACCTGAACACGAATCACCTTGTTGACCGGCACCACCATCTCGTTGTCGACACCGAGCAGGCGGGGCTGCTTGTCCTGGGCCAGCAGCGAGTCGAACTCGAACTTGCCGTTGTCCGGGTAGGCGTAGGACCAGTACCACTGCTTCCCGGTCGCCTTGATGGTCAGGTCCGCCTTCGGCACGTCGAGCTCGAGGAACAGCAGGCGGAACGACGGCACCGCGATGCCAACCAGGATCAGCACCGGAACCAGGGTCCACGCCACCTCGATCAGCGTGTTGTGGGTGGTCCGCGACGGCACCGGGTTGGCCCTCGCGTTGAATTTCACGACCACGATCACCAGCAGCACCAGCACGAACAGCGTGATCGCGATAATGAGCCAGGACAGGAAGTCGTGGAACCAGACGATGTTGTCCATTACCGGGGACCCCGAGGCCTGAAGGTGCCATTCCCACGGCTCCGGCTGCCCGAGCTCGGCGAATGCCACCCCGCCCGTCGCCAGCGTCACGCCAACCGCCACCAAGGCGATGGTGGCCAATCCCAGCAAATGCCGGCCCACCCGACCCATCGACATCCTCATGCCGTTCGCGCTCCCCTTACGAAATCACCCCAGGTGCATTCCCCTATTTTTGGGAAACGCTTATTCGATCCGCCCGTCCGACAAGCCGCCACGCAAGAATGCCTCTAAGAGGAATTGGGGCCAGATCGCTCAAACGCCGAAATCAAGCCTCTCAAACCATAATTCTTGATCTATCGCAATGCAGTCTTGAGCCCCTCAGCCATCGATCACCCGCAAGATATTTCCCTGCAACATCAGACAAAAATACCGCTTCCCGGGATGCTGCGGCTTGACAGCGGAATTGCCCGCTGTAGGCACAGGCAGAAGGCCGCGCAGGAACCTGATTCGCGCCGGCGATGACGGTCGAGACGGCGCGGAATTTGCTTGGGAATTGCCTTCAAGATGCCGTCATTCCCGTATCAGTCCGCCAGCGCGAGCGACCCAAGCGAGCAGAGGGACCGACCCCGATGGGGCTTTCGAGATGCATGGCAAGATCGGTTATCAGGCCGGCTAACAGCTTCAACGCCCTGATCGGCCTCCTGGCCGCCGCCGTTCTCCTTGCCTTGCCAGTCCTTGCCTTTCCAATCCCCGCCCATGCGCAGGGCGCGGTGCGCTCCGTCCATGGCGACTGGCAGATCCGCTGCGACACGCCGCCGGGCGCCCAGGCCGAGCAATGCGCCCTGATCCAGAGCGTGGTGGCGGAAGACCGCTCGAATGCCGGTCTCACCGTCATCGTGCTCAAGACCGCCGACCAGAAGAGCCGCCTGATGCGCGTGGTCGCCCCCCTCGGCGTGCTGCTGCCCTCCGGCCTCGGGCTGAAGCTCGACAACCAGGACGTCGGCCGCGCCGGCTTCGTCCGCTGCCTGCCCAATGGCTGCGTCGCAGAGGTCGTGATGGACGACAAGCTGCTCGGCCAGCTCCGGAGCGCCAAGACCGCGACCTTCATCATCTTCGAGACGCCAGAAGAAGGCATCGGCTTCCCGCTCAGCCTGAACGGGCTCGGCGATGGGTATGACAAGCTGCCTTAGGGCACGGCAGGGCTGACCTGGTCTGATAAGTCTCGATGGCAGCCTGCCCTTGGTCGACGACAGCGCGCAAGGCCGCACAAGCGGCCTGGCCGGATTCACCCGCGATCCACCCGATACAGATCCGTCTCGCACCACGCGCAGCGGTAGATGCGGCCGGCGCCCTTCACCGGCATGCTTGATGCCTTCTGCCGGCAGCGGTCGCAGACGACGCCGTCCGCGGTGGCGCAGCCGGGGTGGGCTGCGAGATAATCTTCGCGGGTGGGGTAGGAGGTCCAGCTGCGGCGGTAGATCAGCTGATTGAGGAGCAGGACCGCAGCCAGCGCCGCGAAGCCGATAATCAGGCCGTGATAGCGATCGACAAACTCGAGCAGGGGCGCGATGGCATTCCACATGCGTCCATTCTCGCGCAATGGCGGGGCACGCACCGTATAGGCCGAAAGGCTGAATTCCGGTTTAACCGGATCGGCTGGAAGCGGCGCCCCGGCGCCGCCTCCAGTTCTCGCGTTACGCGCTCGGCCTGCCGCCGCCATAGGGAGCTGAGTGCGAATCGTAGGCGGGATCCTTGATAATGCTGTGCAATTGCCGGCGCCGGGCCCCCATATTGCCACCGTCGTAAAGCGGGAAGCACATCGCGTCGTTCATGAGCTCCGCCAACGGGTGCATGTCGGTGTAGCTGTCCACCCCGACCAGGCGCATCGCATCATAGACGACGTCGACGCATGTTTCGGAGCAGAACACCTTGGTCATCACCGCAAGCTCCTGGTCGGCCCCGCCGGAGAGATCGTATTGCTGGCAGGATTTCCAGGTCAGGTAGCGGCAGGCTTCTATCCTCATCTTCATGTCGGCCAGCATATATCCGACGGTCGGATAGTCGATAATCGGGTGCGGTCCGGATCGCGCGTCCTTCCTGGCGAAATCCAGTGCGTGGTCGAAGGCAGCGCGCATGACGCCAACACAGGCGGCGCCAATCAGCGCCGCTGTCCAGGCGAAATTCGTCGACACGATCTTGATGCCGTCACCGGGCTTGCCCAGGATGTTGCCCGCGGGCACACGGACATTCTCGAACTTCATCCGCGGCGAAATGGTCGCCCGATGGCCGACAGTGTCGAGAATCCCGGTCACCTGGATACCCGGCGCGCTTCCCGGCACCATGATCACGGCAAGCGCGTCCCTGGCTCCCTTGGTCGGATCGGTCCGGCAGACCACGGCGTAGAGATGGCAGCCCTTGCCATCCCAGCCGGTGCCATTGGTCGTGTAATGCTTCTCGCCGTTGATCACCCATTCGTCGCCTTCCCTGATCGCGAAGGTGCGAACGCCGACACGGGGATCGGCAGCGTCGAAATTTGCGCCGCCGGTGACTTCAGTAAAGGCCAGCGCGCCGAGCCGCGTTCCGTCTTCGACGAAGTCGGGAAGAAAGCGCTTCTTTTGCTCGTCGGTCCCGAAGTAGATCACCGGCTTGACGCAGAGACCGGTCCCCAGCATCGTGCTGGGCACGTTGACGTCAACGGCCGCAAGCTCTTCGGCGGCGACCGCGAAGTCGAGGGTCGAAATGTCCGTCCCGCCGACCTCCTTCGGAAGCAGCCCCTTCACGAAGCCTGCGTCCACCGCTTGCTTGTGGAAGGGCCGCGTGGCGTAGAAGCGGTCGGCAGGCTTGTCATATTGGCGGATCGTCTTTCGGACGTCCCTGAGAACGGTCTGCGCGAAGGCGCGCGCGCCATCCCGCAATGCGATCTGTCCTTCGCTCAGCGTAAAATCGATACCCATAAGTCCCTCCATCAGGTTGCAGAGGGTCCATTCTTCCGCCGTTCCGCGTGCCTTGACTTGGGCAGCAGTGACAAAACGATTGTCCGTCGCTGCACGCTTGCCGATGTCGCGACGATCAAGGTCAGGCCGGCTGTCTATTCCGCGCAGCTTGTGCGCCGGCGTAGCGAGAAGTCCTCACCCTTCCAAGAACCGCGCCGTCCAAAAAGCAGGCAAGAGCAAGTGGTTTTTTGGACTTGACCGGGATGGAACTTGGCCCAAGACTTTTTGACTACGCGAGACTAGCCCGGTCGAGCCTCCTTGCTGCGGGGTGCGATAATGCCATTCTGGTCGACGCTGGACGTTCCAACCGAGCAGCAATTCGGCTATTGGCGCGAGGTGCTCTGCGAGGCATTCATCACGCTCAATCCGAGCCGCAAGAGCGGCGGCGCCTTTTCGGGCAGCGTTGCAGCCGACCTCGTCTCCGAAGTTAACGTCACGCGGCTATTGACCGAAGAACACCGGGTGATCAGGGACAAGCCCGAGATCAGAAAGACCCCGCTCGAATACTACTTCGTCAACATGCAGATCAAAGGTGACGTCATTGCCCGACAGCGGGGGCGGGAGACCTTGATCCGGCCGAACGAGTTTTACATCGTCGACTCGACCGAACCTTATGATCTCGACTATCGATCCGATCTCGAAATCTATTCGTTCAGAGTTCCGAAGCGAAAGCTCGAGCCGCTGCTGAAGGATCCGGCGCGGCAAACGGCGGTGCGCGTATCGCGGGAAACGCCGATGGGCTTGCTCGCGGTCAATTTCCTGCAATCGGTCCTCCAGTGCTCGACCGCCATTCCGCCCGCCGCCGGGAAATCGGTTGCAAACATGATCGCCGAGCTCGTCGCACTCTCGCTCGGCGCAAGCACCGAGACATCGGAATCTGCTGCCGATTCGGCGCGTCACGCGCTTCTTGCCGCGATCCTGAAGTTCATCGAAGCTCACTTGCACGACCCGGCGCTGTCAGTTGAAACGACCTGCCGCCGGTTCGGGATCTCGCAGCGCTATCTGCACCGCGTGTTCGAAACGGCCGAGATGACCTTCGGAGGGTACGTTCGGAGCCGGCGGCTCGAGCTCTGCGCGGCGGAGCTATTGCGCCTGCCCGATAGTCCCATCTCTTCAATCGCGTTGTCATCGGGCTTCAACGATGTGTCCCATTTCAATCACTGCTTTCGGAAACGATTTGGGTCCTCGCCCCGCGAATATCGGCATTTGTCGCGGCCGGATCTATAAACGAGCCCCATTGCCGCCGTATCGCCCCGATACGGGTTGAGGAACTCCCTCCTTTCGATCATGTCGTTTCAGTAATGTGACGGCCGGCCCCCTCGCCGAACGCTGGCGAAACCATTATCTTGGTTCCCATCCTCCAATGCGGACTTATGAATGACCAACCCTGCCACAACCTCCCTGCTCGACCGTGCCAATCTCGACCGCGACCAGGTTCGCCACGAGGTCGCGCGCGGGCTTGCCGGCGCCGACGACGGCGAATTGTTCCTGGAATACAGCCAGACCGAAGCGCTGATGTTCGACAATGGGCGGCTGAAGCAGGCGACCTACGACACCTCGCAGGGTTTTGGGCTTCGCGCCGTCAAGGACGATGCGGTCGGCTATGCGCATTCCTCCGACGTGTCGCTGCCGGCGCTGATTCGCGCGGCCGATGCAGTCGCGGCCGTCCGCGGCGGCTATTCCGGCAGCTTTGCGGCCCCGCCCCCACACACCAATGTGCGCCTTTATGGCGACGACAACCCGCTCGATGCCCCGGGCTTCGAGACAAAAGTAAAACTGCTCGCCGAGATCGACGCCTATCTGCGCGACAAGGATCCGCGGGTGCGGCAGGTCAGCGTCAGCCTGGGCGCAACCTGGCAGGTGGTCGAGATCCTGCGGCCCGACGGCGAGAGCTATCGCGACATCCGTCCGCTGGTGCGCGTCAACGTCTCCGTCGTCGCCGGCCAGGGCGATCGCCAGGAGAGCGGCAGCAAGGGCTATGGCGGCCGCGCCGGCTATGCCGAGTTCATCGAAAGCAAGAACTGGCGCGATGCCGCCGACGGCGCGCTGCGCGAGGCGCTGGTCAATCTGGAATCGATTCCCGCCCCCGCCGGCGAGATGGATGTCGTGCTGGGGGCCGGCTGGCCCGGCGTGATGCTGCATGAAGCGGTCGGCCACGGCCTCGAGGGCGACTTCAATCGCAAGAAGACGTCTGCCTTTGCCGGCCTGATGGGCCAGCAGGTCGCAGCCAAGGGTGTCACCGTGGTCGACGACGGCACCATTGCCTCGCGCCGCGGCTCGCTGTCGATCGACGACGAGGGCACACCGACCAATCGCACCGTGCTGATCGAGGATGGCATCCTGGTCGGCTATATGCAGGACCGCCAGAACGCGCGGCTGATGAACATGAGGCCGACAGGCAACGGCCGCCGCCAGGGCTATGCCCATGTGCCGATGCCGCGCATGACCAACACCTACATGCTCGCCGGCGACCGCGACCCGGCCGAGATTCTCGCGTCGGTGAAGAACGGCGTGTTCGCCGCGAATTTCGGCGGCGGCCAGGTCGACATCACCTCGGGCAAATATGTGTTCCAGTGCACCGAAGCCTACAAGATCGAGAACGGCAAGATCGGCGCGCCGCTGAAGGGCGCCATGCTGATCGGCAACGGGCCGACCGATTTGCATCGCATCCGCATGATCGGTAACGACCTCGCGCTCGACACCGGCATCGGCACCTGCGGCAAGAACGGCCAGGGCGTGCCGGTTGGCGTCGGCCAGCCTTCACTTTTGATGGAACGCATTACGGTAGGTGGAACGGGCGCATGAGCGTTGAGAAGGTAACAGTCACCGCAAAGCGGAAGACCAGCAGTTGGGGCGGCCAGCTCGTGCAGCTCGCCGGCATCGTCGCCGCCGTGTTCATCGCCAAGGGCGCGCTGGCCGAGCCGTTCTACGTGCCGTCGGGCTCGATGGAGCCGACGCTTCTGATCGGCGACGCGCTGCTCGCTTCGAAATTCCCCTACGGCTACGGCACCTCGTCGCTGCCGATCCAGATCAACCTGCCGGAAACCGGCCGCGTGTTCGCGGAGACGCCGAAGCAGGGCGACGTCGTGGTGTTCCGCTGGCCGGGCGACCGCTCGCAGGCCTGGGTCAAGCGCGTGGTGGGCCTGCCCGGCGACCGCATCCAGATGCGGCAGGGCCAGCTCTTCATCAACGATCGTCCCGCCGAGCTGAAGCCGGACGGCGTTGGCGCTGCCGAGGACGACAATGGCGGCAGCGAGCCCGCCTACCGCTATGTCGAGACGCTGCCGAACGGCGTGTCGCACCTGATCTTCAAGATGCGCGACAACGGTCCGCTCGACAACACGCCGGAGGTCAAGGTTCCGCCTGGACATCTCTTCGTGCTCGGCGATAACAGAGACAATTCTGCCGACAGCCGCGTGCCGCTGCGCTCCGGCGGCGTCGGCCTCCTGCCGGTCGACAATCTTGTCGGACGCGCGGATGCCGTGCTCGGCTCCTGGGATCTCGGCATGCGGGGCCAGCCGGTCTGGACCTGGCTGTCCGGTTTCCGGCTTGCGCGGTTCTTCACCGCCGTGCGCTGAGCTGATCCCAGGGCTTTGATCCATGACCTTCGACGACGTCAGAAAGTTTGCGCTGACGTGGCCGGAGGTCGAGGACGGCAGCTCCTACGGCACGCCGGCGCTGAAGGTGCGCAAGAAGATGCTGGCGCGCCTGAAGGAAGATGCCGACAGCCTGGTCATGCCGGATGTCCCGGTCGACGAGCGCGCAATGCTGGTCGAGAGCCAGCCGAAGATTTTCTATTTCACCGATCACTATGCCGACTATCCGATCGTGCTGATCCGCCTGTCCAAGGCGAAGCGCGCGATCGTCGAGCCGTTGCTGCGGCGGCGTTGGCGCGCGTTGGCCTCGAAGGCGGCGCGGGCGAAGTATGATGCGGGGTGATATCTGTCCTATCGCACCACGCCCGACGTGAACCCCGCCTTGCGGCGCGGCGGCTTGATATCCTTTTTCAGGAAGCAGCGCGCTTCGCGGCCGGTGTAGCCGGGACGGGCATAGGTGAAGGCGCGGCACTTGTTGTCGGCGGAGCAGGCGGCCTTGCAGGCGTCCTCGCCCTCGCCTTCCTTGAGCTCGAAATTGCGCAAGTCCCCGCCCGGGCGATCGATCGACGTCTCGACGCCCTCGACCCGCGGCTCGATGACGCCGGCGCCGCGCACGCCGGAGATACAGCAATTGCCCGGCACCCGCGGCGGCACTGTATTCTTGAGCCAGCACACCGCCGAAGCGCCGTCGATGTCGGGATAGCTGAAGCTCCAGGACCGGCATTTGCGATCGCGCTCACACAATAGCGCGCAATCCTCCGGGTCGCCCGAGGTGATCGGCGTGTTGGAGTAATCGCCGCCGGGCCGGTCGAACGCGGTCTGGGCGCGCGCAGACGGGCTCGCGAGCAGGAGCATCAGCAACGCGACGCATGCCACGACGCTTGCCAAGACCCTTGCCAAGACGGCCCCAGGCAGGCGGCCCTTTCCCATCGGAACAGCTTTCGAGTTATTGACGACGCTCAGGTTTTTCAGCCAGTCATTTGATCGCCGCAAACCTGTATGGGCGATGAACGGCCTAAATCCTGATCATCGCTTTCGAACTAGAACGCGTACTCCGCATAGGCCGGTTCCACCGAGCCCTTCCAGGCGCCGTTGAACTTCTCGAGCATCTCCTCGGCCGGCGTCCGGCCGGAATCGATGATGCGATCGAGCGGCTCCAGATGCCGCGTTTCGTCACGGCCGATCGCGTCGATGCGGCCGCGCCGGCGCAGGCCCGCATGTGCCAGAACGAGGCATTCCTTGGCGATCTCGAACAGATAGCGGTCCTTGATCCGCGACTTGAAGCCGAAACGCGGCACATCGTCGCGCAAAGCCTGCCGCTCATGCGCGCTCCAGTGCTTCACCATGTCCCAGGCGGCATCGAGCGACACGTCGTCATAGAGCAGCCCGACCCAGAACGCCGGGAGCGCCGGCAGCCGGCCCCACGGGCCGCCGTCGGAGCCGCGCATCTCAAGATAGCGCTTCAACCGCACTTCCGGGAAGATCGTCGAGAGGTGGTTGGCCCAGTCCGACAGCGTCGGGCGTTCGCCGGGAAGGTTGTTGTTGCGGCCATCGAAGAAGGCGCGGAACGAGGAGCCCGACACATCGATATACTCCTCGTCGCGCTTGACGAAATACATGGGCACGTCGAGCGCGTAATCGACATAGCGTTCAAACCCCATGCCGTCCTCGAACGCCCACGGCATCATCCCGGCGCGGGCATTGTCCGTGTCGCGCCAGATCTCGGAGCGGAAGGACAGGAAGCCGTTCGGTTTGCCTTCGGTAAACGGCGAATTGGCAAATAACGCGGTCGCAACCGGCTGGAGCGCGAGCGACACGCGCAGCTTCTTGACCATGTCGGCTTCCGAGGAGAAATCGAGATTGGTCTGCACCGTGCAGGTCCGGTACATCATGTCGAGGCCGTACTGGCCGACCTTCGGCATGTAGTTGGTCATGATCTTGTAGCGGCCCTTGGGCATCACCGGGATATCGGCGCGCGACCAGGACGGCGTCATGCCCAGCCCAAGGAAGCCGATGCCGAGCGGGGTTGCGATTTCGCGCACCTGCGCCAGGTGCGCCATCAGCTCGCTCTGGGTCTGGTGCACGTTCTCGACCGGCGCGCCGGAGAGCTCGAACTGTCCGCCGGGCTCGAGCGAGATCGCCCCGCCGCCGGTGACGTCGTAGAGGCCGATGATGTTGCCCTTCTCCATGATCGGCTCCCAGCCGAGCAGGAGCTTCATGCCCTCGAGCAGCGCGCCGATTCCCCGCGCGCCCTCATACGGCACCGGATGGTGGCCCTCGAGCGTGAACGGGGTCTTCTCGTGCTCGGTGCCCATGCGGAATTCGGACGGGTCCTTGCAGCCGGCCTCGAACCATGCGACGAGCTCGTCGCGCGATTGCAGCGGCGTCATATCGATCTGGTCTCGCGCCATATCAATCTCTAATCAAAAAGCGCTTCGATCGAATGCGCGCGGGTGATGGGATGGTCCGCGAACCCACCGGGCGCGCGGACGTACTGGTTTGCCGCGCGATCATCGCGACGGCGAGCTTTCGTTGACGTTGGCGACGGGCGGCAGCTTCATCTCGCCGCACGAGCAACCCAGCCGGTCAAGCAGACCGCTGAGCTTGATGGCATCGGCATCGGACAGTTTCGAGCCGACATATTTCTCGATCGCGGCCGAATAGGCGCCCCACATCCGCTTCTGCAACTCGCGGCCGGCCTCCGTGATCTCGACGAACTGGCCGCGCTTGTCGATCTTGCATTCGCGCCGGGAGGCGAGCCCCTCGTCGACCAGACGGTCGATCAGGCGCGAGGTGGAGTATTGCGGGATCAGCATCTGCCGTTCCAGCTCCACCGGCCGCAACTCTCCGCTCGGCGCGCGCGACAATTCGAGCAGTGCGTCGTACCATGCGAGTGGCGGGAACCCGGCCTTCTTCAGGTCCTGCTCGACGCAGTCGAGCACACGGCTCTGCACCCGCATCAGGCGGATCCAGGCACTGGTTGCCTCGGTCGATGGTTTGCGTTTCATGGTCCCGCTCAAACTCGTCGCCCGCTTCTTACTCCACTCGATGCACCTGCATCAATCTTGACTATTGGATGCAGGTGCATGTAGGCGTTCTTTCGCCCCAACCAAGCGTCAAGAGGAGGAAATTCCATGAAACTGTATTACTCGCCCGGCGCCTGCTCGCTGTCCCCCCATATTGCGCTCCTGGAGGCCGACCTGCCCTATGAGCTGGTCAAGGTCGATATCCGGGCCAAGAAGCTCGAGAACGGTGAGGACTATCTGAAGGTCAATCCGAAGGGTCAGGTCCCCGCGCTGGGCCTCGACAGCGGCGAGATCGTGACCGAAGGCCCGGTCATTGTCCAGATGATCGCCGACCATGCGTCCGGCAAGGCCTTGGCGCCGGCCCATGGCAGCTCCGAGCGGTACAAGCTGCTCGAATGGCTGAACTTCCTGACCTCGGAGGTGCACAAGAGTTTTGGCCCGCTGTTCGCCCCCGCGCTGAACGACGAGGCCAAGGCGTTCTTCAAGGATCGCGTCATGGGCAAGCTGAAATACGTCGACAGCCAGCTCGCCGGCCGCGACTACCTGATGGGCGAGCGGTTCTCGGTCGCCGACGGCTATCTCTTCACGATGCTGACCTGGGCCGACCGGATGAAGTTCGACTTCTCGGCGATGCCGAACCTCGCAGCCTACAAGGCCCGCGTCGCGGCGCGGCCGAAGGTGCAGGAGGCGCTGAAGAAGGAAGGCCTGGCGCAGGCGGCCTGAGGCCGCTCCACGGAACAGCGAAAGGCCGGATCGGTCGATCCGGCCTTTCTTGTCGTCACGAATGCGTGAGGCGCTGGGCTTAGGCAGCCGCCTTCTTAGGCGAGAAGCGGCCGTAGAAGGTCTCGCCCTTCGCAGCCATCTCCACCAGCAGTTTCGGCGGCGTGAAGCGCGAGCCGTATTTCGCCTCGAGCTTGTGGCAGAGCTCGACGAAGGTCTTCGGTCCCATGAAATCGATATAGGACAGCGTGCCGCCGGTGAACGGCGCGAAACCGAAGCCGAGGATCGAGCCGACATCCGCCTCGCGCGGATCGGTGATGACGTGATCCTCGACCGTGCGCGCGGCTTCGACCGCCTGCACCACCAGGAAGCGCTGCTTCAACTCCTCGATGTCGAGCGTATCCGGATCGAGCTGCTTCGGCTGCAAGGCCGAGAGACCCGGCCACAGGCTCTTCTGGCCCTTGCCCTTCTCGGGGTAGTCGTAGAAGCCCTTGCTGTTCTTGCGACCCAGACGGCCCTGCTTCTCGACCATCTCCACCATCAGCTTCTTCTGATCGGGGTTGATGGCGTTGGGGCCGAGATCGGCTTCCGTCGCCTTCATGATCTTGAGGCCCAGGTCGAGCGCGACTTCGTCGGACAGCGAGAGCGGCCCCACCGGCATGCCGGCCATCTTGGCGCAATTCTCGATCATTGCCGGCGGCACGCCTTCGAGGAACATCTCGTTGCCCTCGGCGACGTAACGGCCGACGCAGCGATTGGCGAAGAAGCCTCTGGAGTCGTTGACCACGATCGGCGTCTTGCCGATCTGCCGGACATAATCGAGCGCGGTCGCGAGCGCGACATCGCCGGTGTTCTTGCCGAGGATGATCTCGACCAGCATCATCTTCTCGACCGGCGAGAAGAAGTGAATGCCGACGAACTTGCCTTGGTCCTTGAAGCTCTCGGCCAGCGAAGTGATCGGCAGCGTCGAGGTGTTCGACGCGAAGATCACGTCCGGCTTCAGATATTCCTGCGCCTTGGCAAAGGTCTCCGCCTTGACCTTGCGGTCCTCGAACACCGCCTCGATGACGAGGTCGACATCCTTCAGCGCTGCATAGTCGGCGGTCGGCGTGATGCGCGCGAGCAGCGCTTCGGCATCGGTCGGCTTGGCGCGGCCCTTCTTGATCTGATCCTCGATCACCTTCTGCGCATGCGCCTTGCCCTTGTCAGCGCTCTCCTGGTCGCGGTCGATCAGGACGACGTCGAGGCCGGCACGGGCCGAGACGTAACCGACGCTCGCGCCCATGAAGCCGGCGCCGATCACGGCGATCTTCTTCACCTTGGTCGCGGGCACGTCCTTCGGGCGGCGCGCGCCCTTGTTGAGCTCCTGCATCGACAGGAACAGGCTGCGGATCATCGCGGCCGCTTCCTTCGAGCGCAGCACTGAGGTGAAGTAGCGCGACTCGACGCGCAGCGCGGCGTCGATCGGCAGTTGCAAGCCCTCATAGACGCAGCTCATGATCGCCCGCGCGGCCGGATAATTGTCGTAGGTCTCGCGGCGATAGATCGCATTGCCGGCGGGGAACATCATCATGCCGGCCTTGGAGAACACCGGGCCGCCCGGGAGCTTGAACCCCTTCTCGTCCCAGGGCGCGACGGCCTTGCCGCCGCCCTTGATCCAGTCTTTTGCGGCCTTGATGAGATCAGCGGCCGGAACGATAGCGTGGATCAGGTTGAGCTGCTTCGCCTTGTCGACCGTGACCGGATCGCCCTTGAGCAAAATGGTCATCGCATCCTGCGGCGGCACCAGGCGCGGCACGCGCTGCGTGCCACCGGCACCGGGGAACAAGCCGACCTTGACCTCGGGCAGGCCAAGCCGCGTCTTGGGATTTTCGGCGGCCACACGATAGTGGCAGCACAGCGTGATCTCGAAACCGCCGCCGAGCGCGAGGCCGTTGATCGCGGCGGCCCACGGCTTACCGGAGGTTTCGATCGAGCGCAGCACCTGCGAGAAGCGGCGGCTCTGCTCGAACAGCATCTGGTTCGCAGCGGTCTCGCCCTGCTCTTTGAGGACCTTTGCGTAGGCCTGGTTCATGCCCTCGAGCATGGAGAGATCAGCGCCGGCGCAGAACGCCTCCTTCGCCGAGGTGATGACGACGCCCTTCACCGCAGCGTCAGCCGTGGTCTCCTTGACGATCGCGTCGAGCTCGCCGGTCGAGGTCTCGTCGAGCACGTTCATCGAACGGCCCGGGATGTCCCAGGTGACGAGCGCGATGCCGTCGGAATCGGTCTCAACCTTGAAGTTCTTGTAAGCCATGTTGGTTGCTCCCTACCCTTAGACGCGCTCGATGATGGTCGCGGTGCCCATGCCGCCGCCGATGCACAGCGTCACCAGGGCGGTCGACTTGTTGGTGCGCTCGAGCTCGTCGAGCACGGTGCCCAAAATCATCGCGCCGGTGGCCCCTAACGGATGGCCGAGCGCGATCGCGCCGCCATTGACGTTGATCTTGGCGTTGTCGATGTCGAAGGCCTGGATGTAGCGCAGCACGACCGAGGCGAAGGCCTCGTTGAGCTCGAACAGGTCGATGTCCGACTTCTTCATGCCGGAGCGCGCGAACAGCTTTTCGGTGACGTCGACCGGGCCGGTCAGCATCATCGCCGGCTCCGAGCCGATGTTTGCGAAGGCGCGGATCTTTGCGCGCGGCTTCAGGCCGTATTTGCTGGCCGCCTCCTTGCTGCCGAGCAGCACGGCGCCGGCGCCATCGACGATGCCCGAGGAGTTGCCGGCGTGGTGCACGTAGTTGACGCGCTCGATCTCCGGGTGCGACTGCACCGCGACGCCGTCAAAGCCGCCCATCTGCGCCATCATCGTGAACGACGGCTGCAACTGCGCCAGCGACTGCATCGTCGTCGAAGGACGCATGTGCTCGTCCTTGGCGAGGATGGTGAGGCCGTTGATGTCCTTCACCGGCACGACCGACTTGTTGAAGCGGCCTTCTTCCCAGGACTTGGCGGCGCGCTGCTGGCTCTGCACCGCGTAGGCGTCGACGTCGTCGCGGGAGAAGCCGTATTTCGTCGCGATCAAATCGGCCGAGACGCCCTGCGGCATGAAATAGGCGGGCACCGCCATCGAGGGATCCATCGGCCAGGCGCCGCCGGAGGCGCCGATGCCGACACGGCTCATCGATTCCGCGCCGCCGCCGATCACGAGCTCATGCTGGCCGCTCATCACCTGGGCTGCGGCAAAGTTCACGGCGTCAAGGCCGGAGGCGCAAAAGCGGCTGATCTGCACGCCGGGGACGGCTTCGCCGAGGCCCGCCTTGAGCGCGGCAAAACGCGCGATGTCGCTTCCGGCTTCGCCGACCGGATCGACCACGCCGAGCACGACGTCATCGACGCAATCTTCCGGCAGGTTGTTGCGGTCCTTCAGCGCCTTCAGCGGCACGGTGGCGAGCGCAAGGGCTGTGACTTCGTGCAGCGCGCCGTCGGCCTTGCCGCGGCCGCGGGGGGTGCGGACGTGATCGTAGATGAATGCCTCAGGCATGACGCCCTCCTGGTATGATGGTCGTAATGAGATAGTGGGCCGAAAGCTGCCTTAGAAGGCTTCCGCCGGCAGTTCCATGATGGTGGCGCAGCCGGACTGGATGCGCGCGAGATTGGCGGCCGTTTCCGGCAGCATCCGCTCCATGAAGAAGCGGCCGGTGACGAGCTTGGTCGAAAGATAGGGCGTGGCGCCGGTTTCGGCGATCTTGGCATTCGTCACCTTGGCCATCTTCGCCCACATATAGCCGAGCGCGACGAAGCCGAAGAGATGCAGATAGTCGGTCGCGGCGGCGCCGGCATTGTCGGGCTTCATCATCGCATTCTGCATCAGCCAGGTCGTGGCCTGCTGGAGATGGCCGAGCGAGGCCGAGAGCGGGGTGATGAACGGCTTCATCGCTTCGTCGCCGCCATTCTCCTTGGCGAAGGCCATGACCTCGCCGAAGAAGGCCATGATGGCGCGGCCGCCGTCGCGCGGCAGCTTGCGGCCGACCAGGTCGAGCGCCTGGATGCCGTTGGCGCCTTCATAAATCATGGCGATGCGGGCATCGCGCACGAACTGCTCCATGCCCTGCTCGGCGATGTAGCCGTGGCCGCCATACATCTGCTGCGCCTGCACCGCATTGGCGAAACCGTAGTCGGTGAGGAAGCCTTTCAGCACCGGCGTCATCAGGCCCATGTGATCGTCGGCGGCCTGGCGGTCCTTCGGGTCCTCGGAGCGGTGGGCGACGTCGCTCTTCAGCGCGGTCCACATCACGAAGGCGCGCGCGGCTTCGTTGAAGGCGCGGATCGAGAGCAACGTGCGGCGCACGTCGGGATGCACGATGATCGGATCGGCCGGCTTGTCCGGCGCCTTCGTGCCGGTGAGCGCGCGTCCCTGGATGCGCTCGCGGGCATAGGCCGCCGCGTTCTGATAGGCGACCTCGGACTGCGCGAGGCCCTGCACGGCGACGCCGAGGCGGGCCTCGTTCATCATCACGAACATGCCCTGCATGCCCTTGTTCTCTTCGCCGATCAGCCAGCCGGTGGCGTTGTCGTAGTTCATCACGCAGGTGGAATTGCCGTGGATGCCCATCTTGTGCTCGATCGAGCCGCAGACGACGCCGTTGCGCGGCCCGACCGAACCGTCGGCGTTGACCAGGAATTTCGGCACCACGAACAGCGACACGCCCTTGATGCCGGCGGGCGCGCCCTCGATGCGGGCGAGCACGAGGTGGATGATGTTGGAGGTCAAGTCATGCTCGCCGGCCGAGATGAAGATCTTGGTGCCCGTGATCTTGAAGCTGCCGTCGGCCTGGCGCACCGCCTTGGTGCGGAGCATGCCCAGATCAGTGCCGCACTGCGGCTCGGTCAGGTTCATGGTGCCGGTCCATTCGCCGGCGACCATCTTCGGCACGTAAGTCTTCTTCTGCTCCGGGGAGCCATGCACGATCAGCGCCGCGGTGGCGCCCATGGTGAGGCCGCCATACATCGAGAACGCCATGTTGGCGGAGATCTGGAATTCGTTGACGGCCTGCGAGAGCGTCACCGGCAGGCCCTGGCCGCCGAACTCGGTCGGCGCCGACAGACCGAGCCAGCCGCCTTCGGCGACCTGCTTGAACGCATCCTTGAAACCCTTCGGCGTGGTGACGCTGCCGTCGTCGGCGCGCTTGCAGCCTTCGAGATCGCCGACGCGATTGAGCGGCTGAAGCACCTCCTCGGCGAGCTTGGCGGCTTCGCCCAGGATCGCCTCGCGCACGTCGCTCGACGCATCGGAGAAGCCGGCGAGATTGTCGTAACGGTCGATCTGGAAGACGTCGTTGAGCAGGAAGTTCACGTCTTCGACGGGGGCTTTGTAGATCGGCATAGTGGTCTCCCGGCAGAGCCTTGTAGTGGTGGATTTCTCTAAGATTGGGCGGCGGCAAGCTGCTCCGCCATCAGGCGATGCAGCATGTTGATCGCCTTGAGCGGGCGCACCATCACCTTGAAATGAGTGATGCGGCCGTCATGATCGAAAGTGATGATGTCGACGCCGCTGATCTCGATGCCGTCGATCATGGTCTTGAATTCGAGCACGGCGCCGCGCTCGTTTGTCCATTCGCCGACATAGCTGAAGCCGGGACCGCCGAGCACCTTTTCGGCGCTGGCGAGATATTTGAAGGTGATGTCGCGGCCGCGCTGCGGGGGTGTGCACGACGGGGCTTTCGAACACGGCGTCGGGATGCAGCAGCTCCCGGAGCGCCTTGCCGTCATGAGACTTCATGTAGCCGTACCAGGAGTCGAGGCCGGTCATGTCGGATGCCTCCCTTGAAAGGCTTTTGCAAAAAACTCGAAAACAACCCCATGCACAGTAGCGCGTGGGCTAATTTCGGCGGGTCTCGCGCCCACCTCATATGCACATTGACGCATATGCATCGATGCGCATAAAGTCAAGTCAATTGGTCGGAACCTCAAAAGGGAGGCAGGTCACATGGCGCTGGGCGACGCAATCCTCGCATGCCTGACGGAACGTCCGATGACGGGCTACGAGCTCGCCAAGACGTTCGATTCCTCGATCGGCTTCTTCTGGAAGGCCGACCATCAGCAAATCTACCGCGAGCTCTCCAAGCTGCGCGACCGCGGCTACATCCAGGGCCGCGAGGTCGTGCAATCCGGCAAGCCCAACAAGCTCATCTATACGCTCACTCCGGAAGGCCGAACAGCGCTGCGGCACTGGGCCGCGCGGCCGAGCACGCCGCCCTCGATCAAGGACGATTTGCTGGTGCGGCTGCATGCGCTCGACAGCATCGACATCGAGCCGATCCGCACCGATCTGATGGACCGGCTGGAGCACCATCGCGACCGGCATGAGAATTACGAGCGGATCCTGAAGAAGCGTTTTCCGGACGGGACGGCGTCGGGCGTGCTCGACCTCGGCAATCTGCTGCTGCTCCGCCTCGGCGCGCGGCACGAGCAGTTGGTGGCCGATTTCTGCGAGGAGGCGCTGGACGCGCTGTCGGCGATGAGCGGCAAGGGCACGGTGAAGGGCACCGTGGTGCCGCTGGAGGACGGCAAGCGCGAGGGCAAGGGTTAGGCGCCTAGAACTTCGTCACGATCGGTTTGTCATCCCAGTTGAACCTGACATTGATGCCGGCGCGGACAATGTCGTCGGTCAGGCGGACGTCGCGGGTGATAGCGGTGAATGCCCCGATGGGGACCGCTGGATCGACGTATCGCTTGCTGCCAAAATCTGCGTGGACATATTCGAGCTTGAAGCTTACCGCACCCCAGGTATCGGTCCAGGCCGCCCATTCACCGCCGAGCCCGGCCGCTAGGCCGGTGCGGGTCTTGGAGTCCGTGACCTGGGCTGCCGGATTTGACACAGTCACCTCTGTGCCGGCGAAGGCGATGCCGGCGGTGCCATAGATCAGAAACTGATCGAGCGCGTAGCCGACGCGGCCGCGGAACATGTCGATCCATCGCTCTCGCGTGCTGCTCAGACCAGCGCCGTTGAAGGGCGGCAGATCCTGCGCGGAGCCGTGCTTGTTGGTCCACGAGGCGTCGTTCTCGAAACCCAGCACGGTCTTCTCGATCTGGAAATCGCAGCCAAAGGCCCCTCCCGCGACGCCGCCGGTGAGGTTGAAGGTACCCGTTATGGTGGGCCCGGACGCGTCGCCGGCCCGCGCAGTGTGCTCGCTCTTGCCCCAGCTGCCGCCGCCCTGGACGCCGACATAGCAGCTGGTCCACTTGAACGCAGCCGGCTCCGGCGCCTTGACCGGGGGCTTTGCCGCCGGGGCATCGGCGGCAACAGCAGGCGACGCCAGTCCGGCCGTCAACGCGGCCACGAGCAACCATTTCATGTCAGCAACAATCCGATCAGGCAGAACGCGCCGGTTGGGCGGCTCTCAATGCTGAGACGTGCGGGTGATGGCGGAGGCGAAAATTATGTCGGTGAGGGCGTGCTGTCGCCAAGGTAACGGTGCGCTCCCTCCCCCCGCTTGCGGGGGAGGGTTGGGGAGAGGGTGCTTCCGCAGCGAAGAACCCCCAAGAGGAGAGAGCCCTCACCCGCCGCGCTCTGCGGGCGCGTCGGCCTCTCCCGCAAGCGGGGGAGGCGGAGCAAGCCGCCCCCCGGTTCCCGACGCCCAACTTTAAGACACCGGCGCCAGGTTCCTTAACCCGTTATTTACCGTAACGGACAAAAGTCAGTTTTCGAGGCAGACGACCCGCGCCGAATTCGATTGTCTTGCAACCGGCACGCGTGGGGAGACTGGAGGCGCCGGGTGGGGCGCCGGAGTCGGAACCGGACAGAGTCATGAATTCGCGCGTATCGTGGAGTGTTGACGGCATCGATCCCTCCGTCCGGGAGCGGGCCGAAGCTGCTGCGCGTCGCGCCGGCATGTCACTCAACGATTGGCTGAACTCCACGCTCGGCGAGGCTGCCCCGCCAAACTTTCGCGGACCTTACGAGCAGCGTCAGGACCAACGCCCCGATCCGCGCGCGCAGCAGATGCCGAGTCAGGAAAGCCGCGAAGTCGCCGACATCCACCAGCGGCTCGACGCGATCACCCAGCAGATCGAACGGATCTCGAAGCCCGCACCGCGGCAGGACTCGTCTCGCGAAAGAGACGTCTCGCGCGAGCAGGGCGTCGCGCGCCAGCTCAACGACGCGATCTCGCGGCTCGATGCGCGGCTGTCGCAGATCTCGCGGCCCCAGCAGCCGCAACCGCAGCAGCCTCAGGCCCCACGGGCGGCACCGGTCGAGCCACGCCATCGCCAGGCCGATGCGGTCGAGCGCGCGGCAGCCCAGGTCTATCGCAGCTCGCCGCCCCTGAGCCCCGCCTCGTTCGACGTCGCGGTCGCCGAGATCACGGCGCGCCAGAACGAGCTCGACGGCTTTGCGCCGCGGCAGATGCCGCCGCGCGCTGCGCCGTCGATTGCACCCACCGCAAATCCCTGGGCCCCGCAGATGGCGACGCCCTTGCCGCCGATGGCGCCGCCCTACGCTCCGCCGCCACCGCAGGCGGGGCCCGATTTCTCGTCGCTCGAGCGCCATCTGCTCAAGATCACGAGCCAGATCGATGCGCTCCAGCGCCCTGACAATTCCGCGCAGGCGATCAACGCCTTCCGTTCCGAGCTCGCCGAGATCCGCAGCGCCATCACCGAGGCGATGCCGCGCCGCGCGATCGAATCGATCGAGAACGAGATCCGCTCGCTGCACCGTCGCATCGACGAGACCCGCTCCAACGGCACCGACGGCCAGGTGCTGTCAGGCATCGAGCGCGCACTGTCCGATATCAAGCAGGTGCTGCGCACGCTGACGCCGGCCGAGCAGCTCACCGGCTATGACGAGGCGATCCGCAATCTCGGCGCCAAGCTCGATCTGATCCTGCGCGCCAATGACGATCCGTCGACGGTGCGCCAGCTCGAAGGCGCGATCTCGGCGTTGCGCGGCATCGTCTCGAACGTTGCCTCCAACGAGGCGCTGGCACGCCTCTCCGACGACGTGCAGCTGCTGTCGTCCAAGGTCGACCAGATCACCCGCTCGTCCGGCCCCAGCGACAGCTTTGCGGGGCTGGAGCAGCGCATCGCGGCCCTCACCGCAGCGCTCGAAACGCGCGAGCGGCCGCAAGCCGCCGAGAGCACCGAACATCTCGAAAGCGCGATTCGCGCGCTGTCGGACCGTTTCGACCGCATGCAGGTCGGCAACGATTCCGCCTCGACATTCGCGCATCTCGAGCAGCGGGTCTCGTATCTCTTGGAGCGGATCGAAGCCGCCTCCGATCAGCGCGGCGGAAACCTGGGCCGTGTCGAGGACGGGCTGCACGACATCCTGCGCCATTTGGAGCGGCAGCAGGCCACCTATTCCGCACTCGCCGAAAGCCGCAGCTCGGCGCCGCCGCCCGATTCCGGCATGGTCGATCTGGTCAAGCGCGAGCTCTCCGACATCCGCTTCAGCCACGCCGAGACCAACCGCAGCACCCAGGATTCGCTGGAAGCCGTGCACAATACGCTCGGCCATGTCGTCGATCGCCTCGCAATGATCGAGGGCGATCTGCGCGCGGTGCACAGCGCGCCGCCGGCCCCTGCGCCGCAGCCGACGCCTGCGCCGATACCGATGGCTGCGCCGATGCCGATGGCTGCCGCTCCGATCGAGCCGGCGCCGATGGCGCGCGAGCAATGGCCGCAGCCACAGCAGCCGAAATACGATCCCAAGCCCGAGCTGCCGAATCCCGCCGCTGCACAACCGGCCCACTCCGCGTTCGTCGCGGCGCCGCGCGAATTCCATGCCGCCGCGCCTGCCGCGCCGCCGCCGGTGCCGATGGCGCCGGTGCCGCCGCGCGCGATCAGCGAAATCCTGGAGCCGCATACCGCGCCCGCCCGCGCGGCGATCGCGCCGGAATTGCCGCCGGATCATCCGCTGGAGCCGGGCACGCGCCCGAACGGACGCCCCGCCACGCCGTCGGAGCGCATTGCCGCGTCGGAAAGCGCGATCAGCGAAATTCCGGCCGCTGCGCCGAAAGAGCCGGTGTCGTCATCGAGCTTCATCGCCGCCGCACGGCGAGCTGCGCAGGCTGCCGCCGCGCAGCCGCCCGAAAAACCCGCCCGCGGCGTCAAGGCCGCGATCGCGGCGCGCGTCAAGGACAAGGGCCAAGGCAAGGTTCAAGGCAAGGTTCAAGGCCAGGAAGGTGGCTCGACCATCACCTCAAAAATCCGCTCGCTGCTGGTCGGCGCGAGCGTGGTCGTGATCGTGCTCGGCACCTTCAAGATGGCGATGAACCTGCTCGAGGGCGGCAGCGCGCCGCCGCAGGCGATGGAGAATTCGTCGAGCGCGCCCGCGCCGCAGGCTCCGCCGGTCGAGACCAAGCCGGCCGCGCCCGAGCAGGTGACGCCGTCGATGACCTCGCCGACGCCGATCGGCAAGCAGTCGCTGAACAATGCGGCGCCGGTGCCGGCCGCCAATTCGGGCAGTTCGGCCTCGGTCGAAATCCCGCCCGCTCCCGCCGTGGCGCCAGCGGCGACCAGCGACGTGACCGGCGCGCTGTCCGGCACGAGCCGCGCGCGGCTCAGCCTGGTCCAGGTGCCGCCGAGCGAAAAGCTGCCTGACGGCATCGGCGGCCCGGTGCTCCGTACGGCCGCCTTGAAGGGCGATGCGACGGCGGCCTACGAGATCGGCGTGCGCTTTGCCGAGGGCAAGGGCGTGGTGTCGAACTACGACGAAGCCGCAAAATGGTACGACCGCGCGGCACAGGCCGGCGTGGTGCCCGCAACCTTCCGGCTCGGCACGCTCTACGAAAAGGGTCTTGGCGTGAAGAAGGACGCCGACATCGCCCGCCGCTACTACACGCAAGCCGCCGAGCGCGGCAACGCCAAGGCGATGCACAATCTGGCGGTGCTCGACGCCGACGGCGGCGGACGCGGCGCCAACTACAAGAGCGCGGCGCAGTGGTTCCGCAAAGCCGCCGATCGCGGCGTTGCCGACAGCCAGTTCAACCTCGGCATCCTCTATGCCCGCGGCATCGGCGTCGAGCAGAACCTCGCCGAGTCCTACAAATGGTTCAGCCTCGCAGCCGCCCAGGGCGATGCGGATGCGGCCGGCAAGCGCGACGATGTCGCAAAACGCCTCGACCCGCAGTCGCTCGCCGCCGCCAAGCTCGCGATCCAGACCTTCAGCGCCGAGCCGCAGCCTGATGATGCCGTCAACGTCGCCGCGCCCGCCGGTGGCTGGGACGGTGGTTCGCAGGCCGCCGGAAAGCCCACGCCGAAGCCGGTCGCGACCAAGAAGTCGGCGTCGGCCGCGCGTTAGGCGCGGTCTCGCTCAGCTCACCTCGAACTACAGACCAGAGTCGTCCCGGCGAAGGCCAGGACCCATACCGCGTGATCCAACGAGTGTGGGCGGTAGGAGTACCGAACGACTGATCTTCGCCAAACTTCTCTCTGGGGTTATGGGTCCCGGCCTTCGCCGGGACGACATCGAGGCTACGGCGCCTCGATCACCGTCGGCACGCCGGGCTCCAGCAACCGCAGCCGCGGGCCGAAACCCAGCACGTCGAACGTCTTGCGCAGGTCTTCACTGTTCTGGCGGAAATGCGCCCAGCCTTCGGTGTGCACGGGCACGATCATCGCATCGGGAAAGGCGCGCGCGGTCTCGATGGTGTCGTTGGTGTCCATGGTGAGATGGAACGGCCCGCGCGTTTGCGCGGCGCCCGCAAACGGCATCACCACGCCGCATTTGAAGCGGCGCGCGACTTCGGCGACGCCGTCGAACCAGGTGGTGTCGCCGCTGATATAGATCGGGCTTGTATCCTTTCGGCTCGACGCCACCACGAAGCCGATGACGTCGCCGGACAGCGGCTCGATCCCGGCCGGGCCGTGGCGTGCCGGTGTCGCGGTGATCGTCAGCACATTGCCGTCGCGATCCCTGAGATGCGCGGTACCCCAGGGCGCAAGGCCCTCGACATGGCCACCGAGGCGCTTGGCGCCCGCCTCCGTCGTCAGCACCCGCTTTGCGTGCTTCAGGGATTCTCGGCCGGAATTGTCGAGATTATCCGAATGCTGGTCGTGGCTGAGTAGCACGGCATCGATCGGGCCGACCGCATCGGCCTTCATCGCCGGCCCGATGGTTTTCTCCAGCCTCACATGCGGCAGCTGATAGGCGCCGGGCGCATCGAAGGTCGGATCGGTGAGCAGGCGAAAACCGTCGATCTCGATCAGCGCGGTGGGGCCGCCGATCAGGGTGATGGAGATGGGCATGCGGAACTCCTGTTACGAGACCGACTTTGCAGGACGCGTCACCAGATAAATGCCGAGCGCGACCGGAACGATCCCGAGCAGATCGCGCGCCTCGACATGCTCGCCGAGCACGAGATACGCGAACAGCATGCCGAGCGGGGGCATCAGGAAATGATAGGCGCTGGCGGCGGTCGCGCCACACACTTTCAGGAGATGAAACCAGATCCAGTAAGCGAGGATCGAGCCGCCGAGCACGAGGAAGGCGACGGCGCCGATCAGGCTCGGCGTGACGTCGATGGCATGAACATCGGCGAAGGTCAGCGCGACCGGCGTCAGCACGATGCCGGCGGCGAGATTCTGCACGCCATTGCCGATCCACAGCGAGCCCTTCGGCGCGAGCAGCTTGAACAGGATGGTGCCGGCGACGATCGAGGCCAGCGAAGCCAGCGTGAAGACGATGCCGTGCAGGCTATCGGTGCCGACCGACAGGCGATGCCAGACGATTAGCGTCACGCCGATCATGCCGAGCAACAGGCCGGCCGCCTTGCGCCAAGTCATGCCCTCGCCGAGCAACAGCGCCGCGAGCGCTGCCGTGAAAACCGGATTGGCCGACACGATCAATCCGCCGAGGCCGGCGGAGACCGATTGCAGGCCGGTATAGCCGAGCCCGAGATAGAGCGCGTTGTTGGCAATGCCGAGCACGGCAAAGATCAGGGCATCGCGCCATGACAGCGACCAGTCGTCGCCGCGGATCAGTGTAGCGCCCAGGATCAGGATGCCGGCGAGCGAGAAGCGCGCGGCGAGCAGGATCAGCGGCGGGCAATGGGTGACGCCGATCTTGCCCGCGACGAAGGCGTAGCTCCAGAGCAGGCAGAACACGCCGATCGCAAAGGGCAGCGTATTGACGCGGCTGGGGGCCGCGGGAAGCGAGGTGGCGAGGGACATGGGGGCATTCTCCTAGGCCCTCGATCTAGGGAGGCCGCTTGCCATTTGGAAATTAAATGATTAACTGCCGATCAGTGGATTTATGAATGGAGGCGCCCGTGCTCGATCTGGAGCTTTTGCGCAGCTTCGTCTCGGTGGTCGAGGCCGGCGGCTTCACCCGCGCCGCCGAGCGCGTCCACCGCACGCAATCGACCGTGAGCCAGCAGATCAAGCGGCTGGAGGAGGATGTCGGCCAGGTGCTCTTGCACCGCGACGGCAAGGACGTGCGCCCGACAGAGGCCGGCGAACGGCTGCTCTCCTACGCGCGGCGGCTGCTGTCGCTTGCCGAGGAGGCGCGCGACGTGCTGCGCGAGCCCGACGGCGAAGGCGCGATCCGGCTCGGCATTCCCGAGGATTTTGCCGCCTATCGGCTGGCAAAACTGCTGGGCGCGTTCTCGCGCTCGCATCCGGGCCTGCGGCTCGACGTGCGCGCCGACCAGAGCAAGAACCTCGCCCGCGACCTCGAACGCGGCGAGCTCGATATGGCGCTCTACAAGCGCGAGGCCGGCGAGAAGGGCGCCATCGCGGTGTGGCCGGAGCGGGTGCACTGGGTCACCAGCAAAGCCCATCCGATCGACGTCGACGTGGCCTCGGTGCCGCTGATCGGCTTTCCGGTCGGCTGCCTCTATCGTGCCGGCGCCATCCATGCGCTGGAGAGCGCCGGCCGGCCCTGGCACATGTCCTATTCGTCATCGAGCCTTGCCGGCATCCAGGCCGCGGTCGCGGCCGGCATGGGCTTGAGCATTCTCTCGGAAATGTCGATCCAGGGAGATCATCGCGTGCTGACGGCGAAGGACGGCTTTGCGCCCATCAACCGGACGGAAGTCGCGCTGATGGCCGCGCCCGGCGCGAGTTCCGCAACGCTGCGACTCGCGGACCGGCTGGCGGAATTTTGCGAGACCGTGCAGGCGAAGGCGGCTTGAGCTTGCGGGATGTGTAGGGTGGGTTAGCCCCGAGGATTGCGCGAAGCGCAATCCTCTCGGCGTAACCCACCATGCTTCCGCAAATGCGGGACGAAGTTGGTGGGTTACGCCTTCGGCTAACCCACCCTACGAAGCACGCATCTCAATAACACCGCGACGCGGCAATCGCGTGGACACGGCGGTCGCCGAGCAAGTGCGCGACAAAGCCGTTCTTCGGGAAGATCTTTGCAAACGCCGCATCACGGATGCTGAGGCCGCCGGCATAGGCGCCGAAGGCGGGCATGACGGCGCGCATCCCGTCTGACGCAAAACAACGCCGCTCCATCGAACGGCCGCGCGCGGAGATTCGGGCCTTGGGATGCAGATGTCCGGCGATCTCGCCATGCGCGCCGGTTGGCTCGTGGCGGAAAGTGATCGGGCCGATCGCGACCTCGTCCGCAACGGTGCCGCCGAGATCGCGTGGCAGCATCGGATCGTGATTGCCGGAGATCCAGATCCAGTCGCGGCCCACCTGGAGCGCGGCGACGGCGTCGCGATCCTCGACTGACAGGCGCTCATGCGCAGTGCGATCGTGAAAACTGTCGCCGAGCGCGATGACGATTCGGGGATCATGGCGGGAGATGACAGCAGCGAGACGGCCGAGCGTCGCGATGGTATCGTAGGGCGGCAGCAGCACGCCGCGGGTGGCGAAGCTCGAGCCTTTTTCGAGATGCAGGTCGGAGACGACGAGCAGGCGCTGCTCGTCCCAGAACAAGGCGCCCGAGAGATCGGCCGCGAAGGTCACGTCGCTGATGGTGACCCTGGAAACGCGCATGTCCTCGACATCTCCTGAAACCAGCGCGCCTGCCGTCACGTCAAAACCTTATCCCATCGCCTCTTTGACGAGCTCATCGGCGGCTTCGGCCAACAACTCGTCCGCAGCTTCGCCATAAACTGACTCGCGGCCGATTTCCAGCATCACGGGGACGGCGAGCGGGGAGACATGGTCGAGTTCCCGGTGGGTGATGCGGCCCTGGATGCGGGCGAGCATGCCGCCGAGACGGCGCAGATCGAGCAGGCCGGTGGCGGCGTCGGAACGCGCGGCGCGCAGCAGGACGTGGTCGGCCTGGTGTTTTCGCAGGACGTCGTAGACGAGGTCAGTGGAAAACAGCACCTGGCGGCGGCTCTTGTCCTCGTCGGTGAAGCGGCGCGCGATCAGGCCGGAGATCAGCGCGCAATTGCGAAACGTGCGCTTCATCAGCGCGGACTCGGCGAGCCAGGCCTCGAGATCGTCGCCCAGCATGTCCGGATTGAACAGCGCATCGAGATCGAGCTCGCCGTTGCGGATCATGAAGGAGGCATCGCCGAGCCCCCAGATCGCCACCGCATATTCATTGGCGACGAAACCGAGCGGCCGGGCGCGGGCGCGCTCCAGCCGTCGCGTCAAGAGCATGCCGAGCGTCTGGTGCGCGAGGCGACCCTCGAAGGGATAGCAGATCAGGTAATGCTTGCTGCCGCGTGGAAAGGTCTCCACCAGCAGCTCGCGCACGCCGGGCACGCGCGAGACGTCCTTTTGCTGCGACAGCCAGTCGCGCACCTGCTCGGGCAGGCCATTCCAGGCGCGCTTGTCATCAAGGATGCGGCGCACGCGTTCGGCCAGATAAGTCGAGAGCGGAAACTTGCCGCCCATATAGGACGGCACCTTCGGGTCCTTGTCGTTGGCGCGGGAGACGTAGACTTGGTCCTCGGCCAAGGCTTCGTAGCGCACCACCTCGCCGCCGAACACAAAGGTGTCGCCGGCGGTCAGGCCCTCGATGAAATATTCCTCGATCTCGCCGAGGATGCGGCCGCCGCGCGCGATGGCGCCGGTCGAGCCTCCACCGATTCCTTGGCCGGTGGAACGTCCCCGCACCAGCCGCACCTTCAGCATCGGCTCCTCGACGATGGTGCCGACGTTGAGGCGATAGCTCTGGCGTACCTTTGGATTGGCGACGCGCCAGCGACCCTGCTTGTCCTGCTTGATGCGGGCGAAGCGCTCGTAGGTTTTCAATGCGTAACCGCCGGTGGCGACGAAATCGACGACGTCGTCGAAATCCTGCCGCGCGAGATCAGCGTATGGCGCCGCCGTGAGCACCTCGTCGTAGAGATCATCGCTCAGGAACGGCTCGCCGCAGGCGCGGCCGAGCACGTGCTGGGCCAGCACGTCGAGGGCGCCGGTGCGCAAGGGCGGCGTGTCCTGCGCATTCTCCGCAATCGCATCGATCGCGGCGCGGCACTCCAGCACCTCGAAACGATTGGCCGGCACCAGCACCGCGCGCGAGGCCTCGTCGAGGCGGTGGTTGGCGCGGCCGATGCGCTGCATCAGTCGCGACGACCCCTTGGGCGCGCCGATATTGACGACGAGATCGACATCGCCCCAGTCGATGCCGAGGTCGAGCGAGGAGGTGCAGACCACGCCGCGCAGCTTGCCGGCCGACATGGCCTCCTCGACCTTGCGGCGCTGGGCGACGTCGAGCGAGCCGTGATGCAGCGCGATCGCAAGATTGTCGTCGTTCATGCGCCAGAGATCCTGGAACAGCATCTCGGCCTGGCTGCGGGTGTTGACGAAGACGAGCGTGGTCTTGTTCTGCTTGATCAGGTCGTAGACTTCGGCGAGCGCGTGGCGCGCGCCGTGGCCGGCCCAGGGCAGACGCTCACGCGTATCCAGCATCTCGACCTGCGGCGCTGCGGCGCCGCCGGCGACGACGATCTCGGCGGCCGCTTCCTGGCCGCCGGGCTGCGGCACCAGGAAGCGGGCGAGCTGGTCGGGCTCGGCCACGGTCGCCGACAGGCCGATCGCGCGCATCTGCGGGGCGAGACGCCAGAGTCGCGCCAGGCCCAGCGAGAGCAGATCGCCGCGCTTGGACGTCACCAAAGCGTGGAGCTCGTCGAGCACGATGCGCTTGAGCGAGGAGAACAGGAACGGCGCGTCGTCGGAGGAGAGCAGGAGCGCAAGCTGCTCCGGCGTGGTCAACAAGATGTCCGGCGGATAGCGCCGCTGCCGCTGCCGCCGCGACACCGGCGTATCGCCGGTGCGGGTCTCGACCTTGATCGGCAGCGCCATCTCCGCGATGGGACGCTCGAGGTTGCGCGCGATGTCGACGGCGAGCGCCTTGAGCGGCGAGATATAGAGGGTGTGGAGGCCGGCGGAGCGTTGCACGCTGCGGCCGGTGGAGACCACCGATTTCGCCGGCGCCGCAGAGCTCAGCTCCACCAGCGTCGGCAAAAACCCCGCCAGCGTCTTGCCGGCGCCGGTCGGCGCGATCAGCAGTGCGCTGGCGTCCTCGCGCGCCTTCTCCAGCAGCGCGAGCTGATGCTCACGCGGCGACCAGCCGCGCGCCGCAAACCATTGCTGGAAGCGGTCGGGCAGCGGCGCGGCCGGCTCGGCCGATAGTTTGAGGATACGGGGCGGCACGGCATGACAGGTAAGCCGTGCGGACGGGTTCGTCGAGGGGGTGGCTTCTTCTTCGCCTCTCCCCGCCTGCGGGGAGTCTCGTAGGGTGGGCAAAGCGAAGCGTGCCCACCATTTCTACCGGGACACTCAGAGAGATGGTGGGCACGGCGCTACGCGCCTTTGCCCAGCCTACGGCACCTCGATCGCGGCCCCTTACTCCGACATCGGCGTGTCGGAGATGTCCCAGTCCTTGCCGCTGAAGATCGAGATGTAGAGTGTCTTCATCGGCGTGTAGTCGTCCGGCGTGTAGCTGTAGGTGACGCCGTCGAGGAAATAGGGCGAGTGGAAGCCGTTGAGGTTCGAGGCCTGCTTCAGCACGTTGGCGCGGGTGAGGTCGTCGCCGCAGCGGCGCAGGATCTCGCCCATGGTGACGGCCTGGCCGTAGCCGGCAAAGGCGATGGTGTTGTCAGGGTCAATGGTCGGGATGTATTTCTTGCGCAGCTCCTCGAACGCCATGACGTCCGGGTCCTTCTCCCATTTGGGCAGGCCGACCTCCTTGTTGTAGCGGATGGCGACGATGCCGGCGGCGTTCTCGAGCCCTGCAGCATTGAGGATCGAGCGGCCCGTTGAGCCCGCCGACAGCAATTGCAACGGCTTCCAGCCGAGCTCGGCGACCTTCCGGATCGACTGGGACGTCGCCTTGCCGGTGGTGATGTTGTAGAAGACGTCCGCGCCGGATTTCGAGAGATTGATGAGCTGGGAATCGACCGTGGGATCGCTGAGATCGTAGGTCTGCTCCATGATGACAGATGCGGTGCCGCCGGCATCGGCCAGCACCTTCTTGAACGGGCCGAGGAAGTCGCGGCCGAAATCGTCGTTCTGGTAGAGGATGCCGATCCTGGCGTTCGGTTTCACGGCAACGACGTGGCGCGCCAGGATGCGCGCCTCGGTCGGATAGAGCGGCAGGCCCGCCATCGTCCATTTGAACTCTTTCGGGTTATTCCACTTCGACGCGCCGGTGTTGAGGAGGAGTTGCGGCACACCCTTCGCGTTCAGATATTTGTGCACGGAGGTCTGCGGCGCGGTGCCGAGCGAGCCGTAGAGCGCCAGCACCTCCTCCTGCTCGACCAGACGCCGCGTCGCCTCGACGCATTTCGGCGCGCTGTAGGCGTCATCCATGGTGAGGAATTTGATCTTGCGTCCGTTGATGCCGCCCTTCTCGTTCAGCATCTGAAAATAGGCTTCGCCTATGCGCCCGAGCACGCCGTAGAGCGAGCCGGGGCCGGAATGCGGCACGGTCTGGCCGATCTTGATCTCGGTGTCGCTGGCGCCGGCATCGTATTTCTTCTCCGCAGCCCAGACGTAAGGCGCGGGCAGCACGGATGCGGCGATGGTGGCGAGCGCGGCGGCGCTGACATCGCGCCGCGATGGATTTGTCGTCATTGTTATTTCTCTCCCTGGTGCGCGCATTGTGCTGGGAACGCAGCGCCGCTCGCAAGTGGGAAGTCATCGCTTTGCGACGGAATGACGCTCAGATCGCAAGGAGCTAGCGCCTAGACTCAAGTTTTCTCGGCCACGACGACGAGGCCGCGCACCGGCTCGTTGTTCTCGTTGCGCGGCGAGCAGGGCTCCAGCGTGAGCAGCTTGAGCCCGGCCTTCGCGATCGCGCCGCGCGCATATTCCGCCGAATGGGCATAGCGCAGGCCTTCGCCGAGCACGATGCCATCGCCCGCATGCGTTTCCAGCGTGAAGGCGAGCACGCCGCCCGATGCGAGCACGCGCCTGGCTTCGCTCAGCACCGGCGCGAGATCGGAGAGATAGACGAAGGCGTCCGCGGCAACGACGAGGTTGGCGCTCGCGTCAGCCTTGCCGTGCAGGCCTTCGATCATGTCGGCGACCTCGAGCTCGGCATAGAGCCCGGTGGCGCGCGCCTCCTTGATCATGCCGGGCGACAGATCGATGCCGATGAAATGGTCGACCTGCTTTGCGAAGGCCGCCGCCGCAAGCCCGGTGCCGCAGCCGAGATCGATGGTGCGCTTGAAAAAGGCGGGCTTCTTCGCGGCGACGCGCGCGGCGAGCACCGCCTTGAAGATCAGCGACGGCGCGCGATAGCCGAGATCGTTGATCAGGGCGTGCTCGAAGCGCGGCGCGTATTGGTCGAACAGCGCCTGCACATAGGCCTTGGGCATTTCGGCGAGCTGCGCATCGCCGAGCCGGATCAGATGCAGGCCGGCACCGTGCTGGTCCTCGGGATCGGAGTCGCGGGCTTTGCGAAACGCCGCGATCGCCTTGTCGCGCTCGCCGAGCTGGAGGCGGATTTCGCCGAGCGTGAACCAGGCCGAGGTGAAGGTCGGCGCAAGCTCGATGGCCTGCTCCAGCAGGTCGGCGGCGGCGGACAGGTCGCCCTTGAGCTGGAGGTCGCGCGCGAACTCGAAACGGCGGTCGGCCATGAGATCGCCGGAGGTCAGGAACAGGCGGAGCGGCATTTTGAAACCAGGGAACGACTCGAAGAAGGCGCGGCGCAGCCTATATGACAAACATGCGTCCGCAAGACATCCTGCTGCCATCTGCTGCCGGCCTGTGCTGCAAGCCCGGCGGCTTCCACATCGATCCGGTCCGCACCGTGGAGCGGGCCGTGATCACGCATGGCCATTCCGACCATGCCCGCGCCGGCCATGGCGCCGTGCTGGCGACGCAGGAGACGCTCGACATGATGCGGCTGCGCTATGGCGAGAATTTCGCCGGCTCGACGCAAGCGATTCGCTATGGCGAGGAGATCCGGCTCGGCGACGTCAGTGTGAAATTCCATCCGGCCGGCCATGTGCTGGGATCGGCGCAGATCGCGGTGACAGCCAAGGACACCTGCATCGTCGCCTCCGGCGACTACAAGGACGCGCCTGACCCGACCTGCACGCCGTTCGAGCTCGTGCCCTGCGACGTCTTCATCACCGAGGCCACGTTTGGCCTGCCGGTGTTCCGGCATGGCGATGCGGCCGATGAGCTGAAGAAGCTGCTGGCCTCGGTCGCGCTGTTTCCGGAGCGCGCGCATCTGGTCGGCGCCTATTCGCTCGGCAAGGCGCAGCGCGTGATCGCGCTATTGCGCCAGGCCGGCTACGACGCGCCGATCTATCTGCATGGCGCGATGGAGAAGATCACACACTACTACCAGAGCCGCGGCATCGCACTCGGCGAGCTCAGGCCTGTGGCCGGCATGAAGAAGGCGGCGCTCGCCGGGACCATCACGCTGGCGCCGCCGTCTGCGACAGCCGACATCTGGACACGGCGCTTTCTGGACCCCGTCACCGCATTTGCGTCGGGATGGATGCGCGTGCGCGCGCGGGCGCGGCAGGGCGGCGTCGAATTGCCGCTGGTGATTTCCGACCACGCCGATTGGGATGGCCTCACCGCGACGATCGCGGCGACCGGCGCCGGCGAGATCTGGGTCACCCACGGTCAGGAAGACGCGCTGGTGCATTGGTGCAAATCACAAGGCTTGCGCGCCCAACCGCTCGATCTGGTTGGCTATGGCGACGAGGACGAGAACGAGACGCCGGTCGCGGCGAAGGGCGAGGCATGAACCGCTTCGCCGAACTCCTGGACCGCCTCGCCTACGAGCCCGGCCGCAACAACAAGCTGCGGCTGATCACCAGCTATTTCCGCGAGGTTGGCGATCCAGACCGCGGCTATGCGCTGGCGGCGCTCACCGGCGCGCTCAGCTTCAAGCATGCCAAGCCGGCCCTGATCCGCGATCTGATTGCGGCGCGCACGGATGAGGTGCTGTTCGGGCTGTCGTATGACTACGTCGGCGACCTCTCGGAGACGGTCGCGCTGATGTGGCCGAAGGCGGCGATGGCGGCCCACAACAACCCACCTCCTCCCACCCTGACCGACGTCGTCACCACGCTGCGCACGCTCGGCAAGACCGAGCTGCCAAAGCAGCTCGAGCGCTGGCTCGACGAGCTCGACGAGACCGGCCGCTGGGCGTTGTTGAAGCTCGTCACCGGGGCGCTGCGCATCGGCATCTCCGCACGCCTGGCGAAGACCGCGGCGGCCGCGCTCGGCGACAAGGACCCGCACGAGGTCGAGCTGATCTGGCCGGGTCTTTCGCCACCCTATCTCGATTTGTTTGCCTGGCTGGAAGGCCGCGCGGAAAAGCCCGTCAATCGCGATCCCGCACCGTTCCGCCCGGTGATGCTGGCGCATGCGATCGAGGATACCGATTTCGCCGCACTAGATCCCGCCGACTACGTCGCCGAATGGAAATGGGACGGCATCCGCGTGCAGGCGGTCGCAGGCGGCGACGATCGCGGCCACATCACGGCGCGGCTCTATTCACGCACCGGCGAGGACATCACCGGCAGCTTTCCGGACCTCGTGCCGTCACTGCGCCTGCCGGGCGCAATCGATGGCGAGCTTCTGATCCTGCGCGAGGGCCGCGTGCAAAGCTTCAACGTTCTCCAGCAGCGCCTCAATCGCAAGATCGTCTCGGCAAAGCTGATCAAGGAATTCCCGATCCACCTGCGCGCCTACGATCTGCTCGGCGATGACGAGAATGATCTGCGCGAGCTGCCGTTCGCGGAGCGGCGCGAACGGCTGGAAAAGTTCGTCAAGACGCTCGACGATCCCCGCATCGATCTCTCGCCGACCGTTCCCTTCGCCAGCTGGGGCGCGCTCACGGCCGCGCGCGCCGATCCGGCGAGCGCCGGCGCGGGCGAAGACGCCGACGCCGTCGAGGGCGTGATGCTGAAGCGGCGTGATGCGCCCTATTTGCCGGGGCGACCAAAAGGCCAATGGTGGAAGTGGAAGCGCGATCCGCACATCATCGACGCTGTGCTCATGTACGCGCAGCGCGGTCACGGCAAGCGGTCGTCCTATTATTCCGACTATACATTTGGCGTCTGGACCGAGAGTGAAAGCGGCGACGAGCTGGTACCTGTCGGCAAAGCCTATTTCGGCTTCACCGACGAGGAATTGCTCCAGATCGACCGCTTCGTCCGCCGCAACACCACGGAAAAATTCGGTCCCGTCCGCCACGTCGTGCACGAGGCGGACAAGGGGCTGGTGCTTGAGGTCGCCTTCGAAGGCCTGCAACGCTCGCCCCGGCACAAATCCGGCGTCGCGATGCGCTTCCCCCGCATCAGCCGGCTGCGCTGGGACAAGCCGCCGCGGGAGGCGGACCGGCTGGAAACGCTCGAAAAGATGTTGAAAGCTGAGGGGGCGGAGGTTGAAGCTTGAAGTGCTGCCGAAACGGCAGTGCGCGCTCCCTCTCCCGCTTGCGGGAGAGGGGTGGGGAGAGGGTGTCTCCGCATTGGGATGCCCCCAGAGGAGAGAGCCCTCACCCGGCGCTCCGCGCCGACCTCTCCCGCAAGCGGGAGAGGTCGCAGCCAGCCCGCGGCGCGTGCTTGCCCGAATTAAAACGCGGTAAGATGATTGACGGTCGGGCCGGGGTTCCCCATGTCCCCCGCCGTGACTTATAATCGGGGCGAATCCGCCCGAGGAGTTTGAGATGGTCCAAGACGTCAGAGATTTGCCGGCCGGCCACAGCGATGGCCTGCACCGCTTTCTCGGCGGCTCGCCGCTGGCGGTCGCGTTTCGCCTGGTCCTGCTCTCGATCCTGGTCGGCGTCGTGCTGGCCGCGATCGGCTTCGACCCCTGGAATATCCTCATCAGCATTCGCCTGCTGTTCCAGCGGCTGTGGGATCTCGGCTTCGATGCCGTCAACTGGCTGTGGCGCTACTTCCTGCTCGGTGCAGTCATCGTGATCCCGATCTGGCTGCTCTCGCGCGTCTTCGGCACGCCGCGCAGCCGCTAACGCCCTCTGAAACACGCGGCTGGCGCAAGCACGCCATGCCAGCCGCGATGGTGCATTCGGCGCAGGGGTCGGATACACGCAGCTGACATGCACGCCCCCGTTCATCCCAAAGTCGGCTCTAGCCAGGTGTTCGCCATCGCAGGTCCTGCGATGGTCGCGAACCTGACCACGCCGCTGATCGGCGTGGTCTCGACCACCGCGATCGGGCGGCTCGACGATGCCGCCCTGCTCGGCGGCGTCGCGATGGCGTCCGTCATCTTCGACTGCCTGTTCTGGCTGTTCGGCTTCCTGCGCATGAGCACGCTCGCCTTCACCGCCCAGGCGCTCGGCGCCGGCGAGACGCGCGAGCAGACCGTGATCCTGGTGCGCGGCTTCATCGTCGCAGGGCTGATCGGACTGGCGCTGATCGCGCTGCAACTGCCGCTCGCCGCCGTGCTGTTCGATTTGATGGGCGGCAGCGCGGGCGTGACGGACGCCGCCAAGACCTACTTCATGATCCGGATCTGGTCGTCGCCGTTCGCCTTTGCGAACTACGTCATTCTCGGCTGGCTGGTCGGACAGGCCCGCGCCAATCCGGCGCTGCTGCTCCAGGTCGTCATCAACCTCATCAACATGGCCGCGACGATTTTGCTGGTGCTGGTCTACGACACCGGCATCGCTGGCGCGGCGATCGCGGCGCTGCTGTCCGAGGGCATCGGCTTCGCCCTCGGCGTGATCGTCTGCCGGCGCTATGCTCACGGCGGCTTTGCCGTTCCCCGCGCAATGCTGTTCAACCGCGAAAAACTGATGCGGATGCTTGCGGTGAACACCGACATCCTGATCCGCACGGCTGCGCTGATCACCGTCTTCCTGTTCTTCACCGCCAAGGGCGCGCGCGCCGGCGACGTCACACTGGCCGCGAACTCCGTGCTCAACAACTTTCTTCTCGTCAGCGCCTTCTTCCTCGACGGGCTCGCCAACGCGGCCCAGCAGCTCTGCGGCCGCACTTTTGGCGCGCGCGATGCAAAAGGATTTGCCGACTCGACCCGCCTGGTGCTGCTGTGGGGTCTTGGCTTCGCAATGGTCGTCGCGGTGCTGTTCGCGCTGTTTGGGCCGAACCTGATCAACTTCATGACCACGAGCGACGATGTCCGCCGCGCCGCGCGCGACTTCCTGCCGTTCATCGTGCTGGCGCCGGTGCCCGGCGTGTTCGCCTTCGGCTTCGACGGCATCTATGTCGGCGCCACCTGGGCGCGCGAGATGCGCAATCTGATGCTGGCTTCCCTCGCGATCTTCTTGGGGGTCTGGTGGTCGCTGCAATCGTTCGGCAATACCGGCCTGTGGTGCGCGCTGATCGCGTTCTACGTCGCGCGTGGCGGATTGCAGGGGGCTAAGTATCCGGCGCTGTATCGGGCGACGTTTCCGAAACCGTAGCCCGGATGGAGCGCAGCGTAATCCGGGGTCTTCGTGTGCGCGGTTAGAATCCCGGATTGCGCTTCGCTCCATCCGGGCTACGGGACTCACATCCCCGGCCAGTCTTCCGCGGTGAGCGTCGCGGCATCGGCACCGACGATTTCGGACAGCGCATCCCGGCCCGTGCGCAGCAAAGTTGACGTCAGGTCGCGCTTGATCTCGTCGACGAGGCCGAGGCCCTTATAGACCAGCGACGAATAAAGCTGGATCAGGCTTGCGCCGGCGCGGATCTTGGTCAGCGCGGCACCGCCGGAATCGACGCCGCCGACGCCGATCAGCGGGAACGCGCCCTCAACGCGGACATAGGTCTCCGCGACCATGCGCGTCGACAGGCGGAACAGCGGCCGGCCGGACAGGCCGCCCTGCTCCTTGGCGCGCATCTCCTCGCGCAGCGTGCTCGGCCGCGCGATCGTCGTGTTCGACACGATCATGCCATCGACCCGGCGCGAGCGTGCGACCTGCACGACGTCGTCGAGCTGGGCGAGGCTCAGGTCCGGCGCGATCTTCAAGAGCACCGGCGTGTCGCCGGCGCTCTCACGCACCCGCTCGCGCGCGTCGATCACGCGTCCGAGCAGATCGTCGAGCAGCGCGCCTTCCTGAAGGTTGCGCAGGCCCGGCGTGTTCGGCGACGACACGTTGACGGTGAAATAGCTCGCGACCGGTGCAAAGGTCTCGATCAGCTTGACGTAATCGGCGACACGGTCGGGCGAATCCTTGTTGGCACCAACATTGACGCCGACGATGCCGCCATGCTCCGCGCGCGCGGCGAGCCGCCGAAGTGCGGCTTCCGCGCCATCATTGTTGAAGCCCATGCGGTTGATGACGGCCTCGTCGCGCTCGAGCCGAAACAACCGCGGCCGCGGATTGCCAGCTTGAGGCTTCGGCGTGACCGAGCCGATCTCGACGAAGCCGAAGCCGAGCCGCAGCAGCGCGTCAGGCACCTCGGCGTTCTTGTCAAAACCCGCGGCCATGCCGATCGGGTTCGGAAAGTTGAGCCCGAACGCGCGCACCGCGAGTTTTGGATCTTCGGGTCGCGGCTTGACCGGCGGCAGGAAGCGCAAGCCCTGGATCGCGAGGCGATGCGCGTCCTCCGGATCGAGCCAGCGCAGCACCGGCAGCGAAAAGGCGTCGAAGGCGCGGATCACGGGGCAAGCTCCGGAACGTCGTGGCCGCCGTCGGAACGCATGTTGAGGTTCATCACCGAGATGACCGCGCCCAGATCGAGCTCGCCATAAAGATGCGGAAACAGCTCCTCATTGCGCGAGCGCTCCCAGCGCAGCTCGGCTCCGAGCGCATCGCCATCGACCTCGACCAGGAACAGCGCGCGCTGGCCGAAATAATGCTTGCGCAGGGTCTCGGGAACCTGGGCGGCAGTGGAGAAATGGATGAAGCCGTCGCGCGAATCGTCCGCGCTGCCACGGTAGACGCCCTGCCGTTCCGCCTCGCGCCAGGCCGAGGCCGGACAGATTTTGTAGATCTTGACCACCGCTTGCCGGAGCCCTGTTTGCCCGTGGAGTCAGCTCTTTGACTCTCTTGGGATTTTTCGTTTCTCGCAGGCCCTTAGAACCCGGAGCGCGACCGTAAAGGCCACACCTCCCGAACTCAAGAGTTAGAGCCTATTCCGTCCCGATGAATCGGGACGGGGCTCTAAATTCTTGTTCTGACGCGTTTTCTTGAACGCGAACCGGTATCCACTTCGCTCGAAAACGCTTTGCCAACCGCCCCTTGCACCGAAAACGGAAAACCGGTTGATTTGAGGATAGTTTTCCTGAGTTGCGACGGGCTGGACCCTTCCATGGTCACGCAGGCCAAAGCGCAGAGGATGCTGACCCACGACCAGATCTGGGGCGCGCTGGATCGGCTGGCCGCGCGCGCCGGGCTGTCGCCATCCGGCCTCGCCAAGCGTGCCGGCCTCGATCCCACCACCTTCAACAAGTCCAAGCGCGTCACCTCTGACGGCCGCGAGCGCTGGCCCTCGACCGAATCGATCGCGAAGGCGCTGGCCGCGGCCGAGTCGTCGATCGACCTTTTTGCCAGGCTGATCGACGACGATTCCGGCGATGGCCGAACCGTGCCGCTGCTCGGCTTCGCGCACGCCAGCGCGACCGGCGCGTTCGACGAGTCCGGCTTTCCGGCTGGCAAAGGCTGGACCGAGATCGCGCTTCCGACCGCGGAGGATCAGCACACGTTTGCGCTGGAGATCTCAGGCGATACGCTGCGGCCAGCCTATCGCGACGGCGACGTCATCCTGGTCTCCCCCGAAACGCCGATCCGCAAAGGCGATCGCGTGCTGTTGAAGACGAAGGCGGGCGACGTGACGGTCGCGACATTGAAGCGCCGCACCGCCAAGGCGCTGGAGTTGCAGCCGCTCGATGCGGCGCAGGCAGAGCGGACGATCGCGGTGGGTGAGGTGGCGTGGATCGCCAGGATCGTCTGGGCGAGCCAGTGAGGAGCGCAAAGCGGCCGTCACACATTCAGTGCCGTCCCGGCGAAGGCCGGGACCCATAACCACAGGGAGATGTTTGGCGACGACTTGTAGTTACAAGTTCTTCGGTACGACCACCGTTACTCCTCGATAGATCACGCGGTATGGGTCCCGGCCTTCGCCGGGACGACGATGTGGAAACACCGCCCTCTCACGCGCTCCTCGCCAGCGCGCCGTCGATCATGTTGACCGCGTTCTGCACGCCATACACCGCGACGAACGAGCCGAAGCGCGGGCCCTTCTCCTGGCCAAGCAGCACCTGATAGAGCATGTTGAACCAGTCGAGCGTGACGCCGGGACGGCCGTCCTTCCCCTTCTTGACCTGGTCGAGGAAGGGATCGCGGCGGCCGATCTCGTAGACGACGTTCTGGATGTCCTCGGCCGAGGATTCCGGCGGCAGCTGCGACAGCGCATCACGCAGATCCTGGAGCGCGGCGCGCTCGGTCTCATTCGGTTCGCGGAACTGCTTCGTCGGCGCGACGAAGTCGCGGTAATAATTGATGGCGTAGCCGACCATCGCATCGAGCTTCGGATGCGTCTGCGGGCTCACGCCGGGACGGTAGCGGCCGATGAAGCCCCACAGCGTCTCGGCATTTTCCGCGTTCGACGACGATACCAGCGTCAGCAGAAGCTGAAACGTCACGGGCATGTCGCCCTGCGGCGGATGGCCGTTGTGGATGTGCCAGACGGGATTGCCAAGCTGCTGCTTGTCATCCTGCTTCGCAAAGCCGTCGATGAACTGCTGGTAGTCGTCGACCTGGCGCGGGATGACGTCGAAGAACAGCCGCTTCGCCGCCTTCGGCTCGCGATACATGAACAGCGACAGCGATTCCGGCGAGGCGTAGCGCAGCCATTCGTCGATGGTGAGACCATTGCCCTTCGACTTCGAGATCTTCTGGCCCTTCTCGTCGAGGAAGAGCTCGTAATTGAAGCCTTCGGGCGGCGTGGCGCCGAGCGCCCTGGCGATCGCGCCGGAGAGTTTTACCGAGTCGATCAGGTCCTTGCCGGCCATCTCGTAGTCGACGCCGAGCGCGACCCAGCGCATCGCCCAATCGGCCTTCCACTGGCATTTGACATTGCCGCCGGTGACTGATGTCTCGACTTCCTCGTTGGTATCAGGGTCGACATAGGTCACCGTGCCGGCCGCGACGTCGCGGCGGATCATCGGCACTTGCAGCACGATTCCGGTGGTCTTGCTGATCGGCAGGAACGGCGAATAGGTCGCGCGACGGTCGGGCCCGAGCGTCGGCAGGATGATCGCCATGATCTGATCGTAGGCGGCCAGCATCTTCAGCAGCGTCGCATCGAAGCGGCCCGACTTATAGTACTCGGTCGAGCTCGCGAATTCGTAATCGAAGCCGAAATGATCCAGAAACGCGCGCAGGCGCGCGTTGTTCGCGGCGCCGAACGAGGGATATTCGTTCGAGAACGGGTCCGGCACCGCGGTGAGCGGGCGTCCGAGATATTGCGCAAGCAGATCCTTGTTCGGCACGTTGTCCGGCACCTTGCGCAGGCCGTCCATGTCGTCGGAGAAGGCGAGCAGGCGCGTCTTGATCTTGTCCTCGGTGAGCACGCGGAAAGCATGCCGCACCATCGAGGTGCGCGCGACCTCGCCGAACGTTCCGATATGCGGCAGGCCCGACGGACCGTAGCCGGTCTCGAACAGCACCTCGTCCTTCGGGCTTTTCTTCAGCCGCGCGACAATGGCCTTCGCCTGCTCGAACGGCCAGGCGTTGGATTGTTCGGCGAGCGCGCGCAGATCGCTCGGGCTCATGTTGGGATCGATAACGGACATCAAGAAAGGCCTCCGGGCCGCGGAAAATAGCGATTTCCGGGCAGAATGCAAAAGTTGCGGAGCAACTATCGCAGAATCGTAGGGGGCAAAGCGAAGCGTGCCCACCACTCCTGAAGACGGTGGGCACGGCGCTGACGCGCCTTTGCCCACCCTACGGCAGCTGGATTGCTTCGTCGCAAGGGCTCCTCGCAATGACGGCCGAGGGAGCGGGGCCCCCGTCAAAACGGGCTCACCGAAAAATAGCGCAGCCACAGATCGGTGTAGCGGCCTTTTTCCCAGACGCGGAACAGCGCCCAATTCAGCGCCTGGCGCAGCACGTCGTTGCCCTTGCGCACGGCAATCCCAATGCCCTCGCCGAAGAAGCGGCTCTCGACGAAAGGGCCGCCGGAGAAGGCGCAGCAATCGCCGGAATCCGTGCCGTTGATCCAGAACGCGAGTGAGATGGCGTCGCCGAAGATAAAGTCGACCTCGCCCTTGCGAAGCGCCGCGCGCATGGCGTCGTCGTTGGGATAGCCATGCAGCTCGGCGTCGGTGAACATCGCCTTGAGATAGGCTTCGTGCGCCGAGCCCGCGATGACGCCGACCTTCTTGCCCTCGAGATATTCCGGGCGGATCTCCGGCATCACCGCATCCTTGCGCGAGGCGAAGCGCGCCGGCACGCGGTAATAGGGATCGGTGAAGTCGACGCGGGCGCGCAGCTGCGGGCTCACTGCCATCGAGGCGATGATGGCGTCGCCCCGGTTCGAGGTAAGCGCATCGACCAGCGTCTCGAAGCGGCGCATCTGCACCGTGCAGGTGACCTTGATCTCTTCACAAAGCGAACGGGCGAGGTCGACGTTGAAGCCGGCCGGATTGCCGTCGGCGCCGGTGTAGTTGAACGGCGGATAGTCGGTCTCGGTCAGGAAGCGGATCACGGTCAGGCGCGACAGGTCCGGCCGCTCCGGGCGACGGCGCGGGTCCCAGAAGCCGGGCACGGCCTGGGGGGCGGCTTGCGGCGAGGCCTGGGGCGCCGCCGGCGGCTGCTTGGCGGGGGTCTGCGCGCTCGCGCCGGGCTGGCCAGCAAGCAGGCAGGTGGCGACGGCCAGCAAGAGGCAGGCGGTTCTGAGCGATTTCGGCTGTCGCAACGGAGCCATCAGCGGAATTAACACGATCTGTGTTGGGGTCGGACGGCCTTATAGACCATCCGGCCGCGAAGGCGAGCAGGGAATGCAGCCACGGTGAAGGTGCGCTCCCTCCCCCGCTTGCGGGGAGGGTCGGGGAGAGGGTTTCGCCGCTCGCGAGGATCCCAGGGCGGAGAGAACCCTCACCCGCGCCTCCGGCGCGACCTCTCCCGCAAGCGGGAGAGGTGAACCTCAAAGATACCGCTTCAGGTCGGTGGCGGCCTCTTCGGGCGTGCGCTTCAGGTTGAACGGCGAGACGAAGCGGCCGTCGCGGTCCATCAGATAGATCAGCGCGGTGTGGTCCATGGTGTAGTCGCCGTCCTTGGTCGGGACCTTCTTGGCGTAGACCCGGTACGACGTAATCACCTTGGCGGTCTCGGCGGGGTCGCCGCTGAGGCCCTCAAGATGCGGGTCGAAGCTCGAGAGATAATCCTTCATCGTCGCGGGCGTATCGCGCTCGGGGTCGACCGAGATGAAGACGGCGTTGACCTTGTCGGCATCCTTGCCCATCGCGCGCAGGACTTCGGACATCTCGAACAGCGAGGTCGGGCAGACGTCGGGGCAATGGGTGTAGCCGAAGAAGATCAGGGTCGGCTTGCCCTTCAGGCTCTGTTCGGTCACGGCCTTGCCGTTCTGGTCGGTGAGTTGGAACGGGCCGCCGATCGCGGCGGCCTGCGTCACCTTGCTCACCCCGCCCATGGCCCAGAACAGCACCAGCAGACCGACGACGAGGCTTGCGGCGAAGGCGGTCGCGATCACCAGCGGACGGGCGGCGGAGCTCATGAGCGGAAAACTTCCTGTCGTGGATCAGAAGCAGGCGGCAAGGCCGGTCCTGATCATTTCGAAGAACACCTGGGTGCCGTAGTGGAACCAGAGCGCGAGCGCGCCGATCACGAGGAGCCCTGCAACGCCAGCGCCGGCCAACAGCAGCACGGACGGCATCCGGCCGGCAGTGGACGAATTGTCCTGTAACGGTTGAGCGGGATGCAGCGGTTGAGCCATGAGAAGTATTGGGGCGAGGGTTCCTGCCCTTGAAATAGGCTCTCGCGCGCGGCCGGGCAAGCGCGGTGGGGGCGGTCAGAGATCACGTGGTGATGAGGTGCTGCATCTTCTCCCTCTCCCCGCAAGCGGGGAGAGGCGAAGAACGCCGATCGAGTGAATGTGAGAGCTTACCTTGACGCCGGCTTGAGCGCCGAGGCCTGCGCGTCGAGGTAGCAGGGCTTGTACATGGCCTGGAGCTGCCTGCCCTTCAGGAACAGCATGTGCGGGGTGAGGCCGCCGCGCTGCGAGATCCAGCGCTTCACCTGCGAAGGATACATCGCATAGAGCATCTGGGTCGCTTCGGGATTGGTCACGGCGCGGCCGTTGGTGCCGAAATCCCAGGCGGCATGGAAGCCGAGCGTTGCATGCGAGGTGACGCAGATCCGGTCGCGCGGGATGGCACCGAGGACGATGGTGCAGGCCGAGGCGCAGAGGCCGTCGATGATGACGGTGTCGCCGGACTGGCGCAAATCCTGGTACTTGTCGACGTAGGTTCCGATCCGGCCGCCGCGGTCATCCGCGATCCGGACCACAGCGTGAGAAGTCCCCATTCCAGCGATCAGCAGCAGAACCGCTGCAAGCAACCCCGTCAGAAACTTCATTGTCCCCCGCCCCAGTCGAATTCGAATCTGCGTGTCAGGTGGTGATGCGCTGGCTAGCGTCTGTCGTAACCAAGGTTTTGTCTAGGCACGCCGGCTCGCTCAAAACAAATTCAAATCCAGTGTTGCGTCCGCGCTGCACTCGGGCCCGACTCCATCCCAAAGTGGAACAAGTTAACGATGTCTTACGCGACAAGCCCTTGATCTCAGTTGCAACCGCTGGCTTCAATCCGGGCAACTACAGGGGGGAACTTAATGGCGGAAGATTGGGCTGAGCAGGCGGACGTCATTGTCGTCGGCGGAGGACTATCTGGACTGGTCGCGGCGACCGAGATCGCAGACGCCGGCAAGCGCGTGATCGTGGTCGACCAGGAGGGCGAGCAGTCGCTCGGCGGCCAGGCGTTCTGGTCGTTCGGCGGATTGTTTCTGGTGAACTCGCCGGAGCAGCGCCGGCTCGGCATCAAGGACTCCTTCGAGCTCGCGATGCAGGACTGGCTTGGCACCGCCGGCTTCGACCGCGACGACGATTTCTGGCCGCGCCAATGGGCCGAGGCCTATGTCGCGTTCGCCGCCGGCGAAAAGCGCGACTGGCTGCGCGCGATGGGTCATCGCATCTTCCCCGTGGTCGGCTGGGCCGAGCGCGGCGGCTATGATGCGATGGGCCACGGCAATTCGGTACCACGCTTTCACGTCACCTGGGGCACCGGCCCCGGCATCGTCGAGCCGTTCGAGCGCCGCGCGCGCGAAGCCGCGAACAGCGGACGGCTGATCTTCAAGTTCCGCCATCGCGTCGACGCGCTCTCCATCACCAACGGCACGGTGGATGGCGTCAGCGGCACGATCCTCGAAGCGACCAGTGTCGAGCGCGGCCAGAGCTCCTCGCGCAATGTGGTCGGCGAGTTCGCGCTGAAGGCGCAGGCCGTGATCGTCGCCTCCGGCGGCATCGGCGGCAATCACGACCTGGTGCGGGCGAATTGGCCGAAGCGGCTCGGTGATCCGCCAAAATTCATGATCTCCGGCGTGCCCGAGCATGTCGACGGCCGCATGATCGGCATCACCGAGAAGGCGGGCGCGCGGCTGATCAACCGCGACCGCATGTGGCATTATGTCGAGGGCATCCAGAACTGGTCGCCGATCTGGCCGCGTCACGGCATCCGCATCCTGCCGGGCCCGTCCTCGATGTGGTTCGATGCCACCGGCACGCGGCTGCCGGCGCCGTTATTCCCCGGCTCCGACACGCTCGGCCAGCTCAACTATATCATGTCGACCGGTTATGATTATTCCTGGTTCATCCTGACGCAGGCCATCATCAAGAAGGAATTTGCGCTGTCGGGATCGGAACAGAACCCCGATCTCACCGGCAAGAGCTGGCGCATGACGCTGCGCCGCGCCACCAACAAGGGCGCGCCGGCGCCGGTGGAAGCGTTCAAGCGCCATGGCGTCGACTTCATCGTGCGCGACAAGATCGAGGATCTCGTTGCCGCAATGAACAAGCTCGCCGGCAACGATTTGCTCAAGCTCGATGAGATCAGGATGCAGATCGAGGCGCGCGACCGCGAGATCGCCAATCCTTACGTCAAGGATGCGCAGGTGATGAACATCCACAATGCACGGCGCTATCTCGGCGACAGACTGATCCGCACCGCCTCCCCACACCGGATCCTCGATCCCGCGCAGGGACCGCTGATCGCGGTCAAGCTCAACATCCTCACCCGCAAGACGCTCGGCGGTTTCGAGACCGATCTCGATTCACGGGTGTTCGGCGAGGAAGGCAGCATCATTCCGGGCCTGTACGCGGTCGGCGAGGCCGCGGGCTTCGGCGGCGGCGGCGTGCACGGCTATCGCTCGCTGGAAGGCACCTTCCTCGGCGGCTGCCTGTTCTCCGGCCGCAATGCCGGCCGCGCCGCGGCGAAGGCGGTGGGATAACGCCATGCTGCGATGGGTCGGCATCTCGATGTTAACGGCCATGCTGCTGGCTGCCCTGCCCGGCCGCGCCGACACGATCAACGTCAATGGCGCGGACCGCAGCTTCATCGTGATGCGATCGCCGAAGAAGCCCGCGCCGCTGGTCGTCGTGCTGCACGGCAAGACGCAGCGCGGCGCTGACATGGTGACGCGGACCGCATGGCCGCTGATCGCCAAGCGTGACGATTTTGCCGTGGTGTTTCCCGACGGCCTCAACCAGGCCTGGGCCGATGCCCGGCCGGACGAGCGGCGCGCCGGCGGCGGACCGCCCGAGGGCACCGACGATGTCGCCTTCATCGCCGCGCTGGTGGACAAGCTCGTCCAGGACGGCACGGCCGACGCAAAGCGCGTCTATGTCAGCGGCATCTCCAATGGCGGCGCCATGGCCATGACCCTGGTCTGCAATCGCGCCGATCTGTTCGCGGCCGGCGCGAGCGTGATCATGAACCTGACCGAGGAATCGGCCGCCGCCTGCCATCCGTCGCGTCCGCTGCCGATGCTGATGATGAACGGCACCGTCGATCCGCTGATCCCCTATGAGGGCGGCCGCGGCACCAGCTATTTCGCGGCCAACGGCTACTGGTCGACGGCGAAGACGCTCGCGTTCTGGCGCAACGTCAACGGCTGCGCGACCGCCGATGCCGGCGTCACCGAGCTCCCCGACAGGAACCCCGACGACCAGTCCACCGTCACGCTGATCTCGTCGCGCTGCCCCGCGGGGCATGATGTCGCGCTCTATCGCGTCAACAATGGCGGCCATCGCATGCCCGGCATGTTTCCGGATGCTCGTTTCCCAAAGATCGCGGCGGCGCTGCTGGGGCCGCAGAACGGCGACATCGACGGCGCCGAGACGATCTGGGCTTTCTTCAGCCGGTTTCCGTGAGCCGACGCATGAATTGGCGGCGACGCATGCGCCGCCGGGGTGGCACAGCGCAGGGCGCTGGGCTAGACAGGGCCGCCATTCCCTAAGGAGATCCCCTAATGAGCATTCAACGTTTTGAAACCGGCCCGCGCATGAGCCAGGTCGTCGTGCACGGCAACACCGTCTATCTCGCCGGTGTCGTCGCCAGCAACGCCGCCGGCGAAAGCGTGACCAAGCAGACCCAGGACATCCTGAAGACCATCGACGGCCATCTCGCCAAGGCCGGCACCGACAAGTCAAAACTGCTCTCGGCCACGATCTACATCACCGACATGAAGACGTTCCAGGAAATGAACGCGGTGTGGGACGGCTGGGTCTCGCCCGGCAACACCCCGGCCCGCGCCACCGTCGAGGCCAAGCTGGCGGCGCCGCAATACACCGTCGAGATCATGGTGACGGCGGCGAAATAATTTTCGCAAATTTGTGCGCGCCGATAACCCCAGAGGTAATCGATCGGCGCGCGCAATCCTTCGATAGTCACGCTCAGCCGAACCAACGGCGCCATCGAAGGAGAAGACCATGACCGATCCCGTCACCACCGCCCGCCGCTACATCGATCTCTGGAACGAGCGCGCAGCCGGTCGCCGGCGCGAGCTGCTCAGCGAGACCTGGACCGCGGATGCAAGCTATGTCGATCCCCTGATGAAGGGTGACGGCCGAGACGGCATCGACGCGCTGATCGCCGGCGTGCAGCAGCGCTTTCCCGATTTCAAGTTCAGGCTGATCGGCGAGCCCAACGGCTATGGCGACCATGTGCGCTTCTCGTGGGGGCTTGGCCCCGACGGTGTCGACAGCCCGATCAAGGGGACGGACTTTGCGGTGTTGAAAGACGGCCGCATCAAGAGCGTCACCGGGTTCCTGGATCAGGTGCCTGCGGGAGCGTGAGGCTTACCTCAGTTGTCGTCCCGGCGAAGCCCGGGACCCATACCGCGTGATCTCTCGGTTTGTGGAGGATAGGCGTACCGAACTCCCAATCTTCGCCAAACTCCTCCCTGTGGCTATGGGTCCCGGCCTTCGCCGGGACGACACCTTTGTTTGGGCACATGCGGGCTAAGCAATTGCCAACCGATACGCCCCCTTCGCATTCACCCCAAACGCCTTCTCGCGCACCTGCGGGCCGAGTTTCGCCAGGCACGCCTCCAGCGCGCCCTTGATCTCAGCATAGCTCCCCGCCAGCAGACATACCGGCCAATCCGAGCCGAAGATCAAACGATCTTCGCCAAAACATGTCGCGACGTGCTCGACGAACGGAAACAGCCGCTCCGCGTCCCAGTCCTTCCAGTTCGCTTCGGTCGCGAGGCCTGAGATCTTGCACCAGACATTGCCGCACGCCGCGAGGGCTGCGATGCGATCGGACCATTCGGCGGCACCGCCGTCGGCGATCGCCGGCTTGGCGGCGTGGTCGAGCACGAAGCGTGCCTGCGGAAAGGCCTGCGCTATTGCGATCGCCGCGGGCAGCTCGCGGGTACGGACCAGCAAGTCGTAAGCGAGATCGCGCGCGACCACGGCGGCGAGACCGCGCTGAACGTCCGCGCGCAGCAGCCAGTCCGGATCGGGCTCGTCGTGGACCTGGTGGCGGATGCCGACCAACTTGTTGCCATCAGGCAAAGCGCGCAGGCGATCGAGCGTGTCGCCGAGCGATGCATCGGTCAGGTCGGCCCAACCGACCACACCAACGACCGAAGGCGTCGCGTGCGCGATGCGCAAAAACTCTTGCGTCTCCTCCAGCGCGGAGCGGCATTGCACCACGATGCTGGCGTCGATGCCGTTCGCTTTCAAGAGCGGCGCGAGATCGGCCGGACCGAAGGCGCGGCGGATCGGCGCCAGCTCAGGCGCGCCCATCCAGGGATAGTCGGCGCGCGCGGGATCCCAAAAGTGCTGGTGAGCGTCGATGATCATGCTTCACGCTCCGCCCGGCAGCGGCGCCCGCGCATCGACGAGGTTTCGCGCGCGCAACTCCTGCCAGAAGGCTTGCGGCACCGCCCACTCCGACATCGCGATGTTGTCGGCAACCTCCGTGGCGTTGCGCGCGCCGAGCACCGCGACCGTCACTGCGGGATGAGCCATGGCGAACTGAAGCGCGGCCGCCTTGAGCTCCGTGTCATGCTTGCGGCAGAGCGCGTCGAGCTCGAGCGCGCGTGCAACCAGCGCCGCATCGGCGTCCTGATAGTTGAACTTGGCGCTGGTGTGCGGATTGGCCAAGATGCCGCTGTTGTAGATGCCGCCGAGCAGGATGCCGATATTCTTCGCCGCACAAATCGGAAACAGCGCATCCAGCGCACCCTGGTCCAGCAGCGTGTAGCGGCCGGCGAGCAGGAAGCAATCGACCGGCACGGTTTCCGCGAAACGCGCTGGCATTTCCGACTGGTTCATGCCGGCGCCGATCGCCTTGACCGTACCCTCGGCGCGCAGACGCTGGAGCGCCCGAAAGGCGCCGGCAACCGCGTCGTCGTAGTGATCGTCCGGATCATGCACGAGCAGGACATCGACACGGTCGAGCCCAAGGCGCGTCAGGCTCTCCTCGACCGAGCGCATCACGCCGTCATGGCTGAAGTCGAATACCGGCCGCTCGCGCAACGCGCCTTTGTAGTGGTCGTCCTCGGCAGCCGCGCCAGCAGGCGCGCGCAACAGGCGGCCAACCTTGGTCGAGATGGCATAGGAATCGCGCGGCACTTGCCGCAAGAACGCGCCGAGCCGACGTTCGGCGAGACCAAAGCCATAGAGCGGCGCGGTGTCGAAGAAGCGGATGCCGGCCGACCAGGCGGATTCCATCGTCGCTTGCGCATCGGCATCGCTGACCGGTGCAAACAACCCGCCGAGCGGGGCGGAGCCGAGACCGATCGAGGTGACGTCGAGGGAACCGAGCCGCGACCGCTTCATTCGAAATCCTTCCAACAGTCCAATTCATCTCTCCCGCTTGCGGAAGCCGCAAGCGGGAGAGGCACGCAGGAGCGCGGGGCTGGCGGCGCTCCTACTTCAACATCTGCGCGACGTTGTCCTTCGTGACGAGATCGAGGCCGGTATAGACGATCTCCGGCACCTTCTCGCCCTTCTTGATGGCGAGCAGCGTGTCCATCGCCTTCTCGCCCATCTCGAACGGACGCTGGCCGACCAGCGCGTTGGCATAGCCGTCGCGCAGCAGCTCGAGCTGCATCTTCAGCGTATCGGCGACGACGAGCGTGAACTTGCCGCTGTCGATGTCCTTCTTGGACCTGGAGGCAAAGGCCTTGAAGCCTTCGGGCGCGAACATCGGCCAGCCGCCGACGGGAACGATCGCGGCAAGATCGGGCGTCGCGGTGCGCACGTCGGTCATCTGCTGGACCGCGAGCGCGGGATCGTCGTTGCAGAAGGTCGGAGAGCCCGCGACCTCGGTCCATTTCGAGCCCTTCAGCGCCTCGCGCACGCCATCGACGCGCTCGGCGAGATTCTTCGCGCCGGGGCCGCCGGAGACCATGGCGTATTTTCCACCGTCGGGCCGCAGCTTGAGCAATTGCTTGCCGAGCGCGACGCCGAACTCCTTGTTGTTGGTGCCGATATAGGCGATGCGCTTGGAGCCCGGCGCGTCGGCGTCAAACGTGATGACGGGGATGCCGGCCGCGGTCGCGGCCTCGATCGACTTGGTCATGGCCGCGACGTCGGCAACCGAGATCGCGAGCCCGTCGACCTTCTGGGTGACGAAGTCCTGGATGATCTGCGCCTGTGTCGCCGGCTCGTGCTCGACCGGACCCTTGTAGATGCACTCGATATTGCCGAGCTCCTTGGCGCGCTTCTGGCAGCCGTCGCGCGCAAAGTCGAAGAACGGATTGTTCATCGCCTTGGGCACGATCACGAAGCGGTAGTTCGCCGCGAATGCCGGCGTTGCCATCATCGCCACCGCGATGCCGGCAAGAAGCATTTTCCTCATCGTCTCCTCCACCCTTCTCTGGCGCCTGTCCTCTCGAGATGCGCCCGGGAAGCGGACAGGCGGCGTTTTCGTTTACCTTCCCGAAACGACGTCACATCAACTCATCCGCGAGCGGATACGGTCGACCAGCACGGCCAGGATGATGATCACGCCCACCAGGGTCTGCTGCCAATAGGACGAGACCTGCGCCAGCACGAGGCCGTTGCGGATCACCTCGAGCAGGACGCAGCCGACGATCGCCCCGAGGGGACCACCGATGCCGCCGGCGAGATTGGCACCGCCGATCACGGCGGCCGCGATCACGTTGAGCTCGTAGGAGGTCGCCATGTTGGCCGGCGCCGAGCCAAGCCAGCCGGAGATGATGATGCCCTGAAGGCCTGCCGCAAGCGCGCAAATCACATAGACCTCGATCTTGACGCGCACGACTGGAATGCCGGTCAGCTCGGCCGCCTTCTCGTTGCCGCCGAGCGCGAAGACGTGGCGGCCGAACGAGGTGTGGTGCAGGATCACGGCCATCGCCAGCGCGAGGATCACCAGATAGATGAAGGGCACGGGCACACCGAGCACGTCACCCGACGTCAGCGCATAGAAATAATCGGCATCCGGTCCACCGGGGAAACTGCCACGGCCGTTGGAGACGACATAGCCGAGCCCGCGCACGATCGAGAGCATGCCGAGCGTCGTCACGAAGGGCGACAGGCCGAGCACGGCGATGCAGAAGCCGTTGATGAGTCCCCCGATCAGCGCGACGCCGAGACCCGCAACAACCGATACCAGCAGGATCAGGCCGGGAACATTGGCCAGCACGGTCTTGCCGTCGGCCGCCGTGTGGACGAACAGCGCAGCACCGAACCCGCCGGGCGTCGACAGCTCGGTCATGACCATCGAGGTGATCATGGCCGAGAAGCACATCATCGAACCGACCGAGAGGTCGATGCCGCCGGTGATGATGACGAAGGTGACGCCGAGCGTCGCAATGGCGATGAAGGAAAAATTCTTCGCCACGTTCTGCATGTTGCCTTCGGTGAAGAAATACGGGCTGGCGAAATGCATGATCACCAGCAGCACGGCGAGCGCGAGCAGGACATAGCCGGTCTGGGAGGCAAAGATGCCGCGTTGCCACCACTTGGTCTTGCCGACATTGGTAAAGCTGATCGAACTTTCCATGGGCATGGCCATCACGCCGCCTCCTTCGCACCGGTGATGAGGGCGGTGACTTCCTCTGGACTGGTCGCATGGATCGCCTTGTCGGCCCGCTTCTCGCCGCGGCGCATGACGACGACGCGATCGCAGACCGCGAACACATCGGGCATGCGGTGCGAGATCAGCATCACCGCGACGCCCTGCTCCTTCAACCGGTGAATCAGGCTCAGCACCTGCTCGACCTGGCGGACCGAGATCGCGGCCGTCGGCTCGTCCATCATCACCAGCCTTGCATTGGAGAGCCGTGTCCGCGCGATCGCGACCGCCTGACGTTGGCCGCCCGACATCTGCTTGACGAGATCGTCGGGCCGCGTCTCCGAGCGCAGCTCGCCGAACAGTTCGAGCGCGCGCGATGCCATCGCCTTGTGGTCGAGAAGCGCGATGGGTCCGAACTTGCGCTTGAGCTCGCGACCGAGAAACACGTTGGCGGCCGCGGTCAGATTGTCGGCGAGCGCGAGGTCCTGGTAGACGACCTCAATGCCGACCCCGCGGGCATCGACGGGGCGGCTGAAATGAACTGCATTGCCGGCAAAGCGGATCTCGCCATGGGTAGGGCGGAAATTGCCGGCGATGATCTTCACCAGCGTCGACTTGCCCGCGCCGTTATCACCCATCAGGCCGACCACCTCGCCGGGATTGACATGCATGTCGACGCCATGCAGCGCGCGGATCGCACCGAACTCCTTGCCGATGCCGGAGAGTTCGAGCACGGGTGTTGCGTCAGCACTTGCCATCGGCGACCTCGCTCAGACGTAGCGGTTGACGAGTGATTCCAGATATTCCTGCCGCCCCGAGCGCGGCTGCGGGTCGAAGCCGGGGCCAAGCGCGCGATCGGCGAGATCGGCAAGCGACCGCTGGCCACCGAGAATGGCGCGGCCCTCGGCGCCGGCCCATCCGCCGTAGCGATCGGCGAGCGGCGCGGTGAGCGCGCCGGCATCGAGCATGTCGGCAGCGGCGAGGAACGCACGCGCGCAGGCATCCATCGAGCCGACATGAGCGTGGATCAGATCGTCGGGATCGATCGACTGGCGGCGGATCTTGGCATCGAAATTGAGCCCGCCCGAGGTGAAGCCGCCGCGGTTCAGGATCTCGTGGAAGACCAGCGCCAGCTCGCCCACGTTCATCGCGAACTGATCGGTGTCCCAGCCGAGCAGATCGTCGCCGCGGTTGATGTCGAGCGAGCCAAACACGCCGAGTGCCTCGGCCAGCGCAACCTCGTGGTGGAAGGAGTGGCCGGCGAGGATGGCGTGGTTCTGCTCGATGTTGAGCTTGACGTCCTTCAAGAGATCATAGCGCGCGAGGAAGCCGTAGCAGGTGGCGACGTCGAAATCATATTGATGCTTGGTCGGTTCCTTCGGCTTCGGCTCGATCAGGATCGGGCCCTTGAAGCCGATTCTGTGCTTGTGCTCGACCACCAGCGAGACGAAGCGGCCGAGCTGGTCGAGCTCGCGCTTGAGATCGGTGT